>NZ_KV833305.1:0-9677 GCF_001837615.1 Corynebacterium sp. HMSC070H05 | reverse complement strand
TCCATGTCCAAAAAGTCATGAGACATGACACGGCACAACTAGACGATCTCGCCGCTACCGAACATCATGTGCAATATCACCTGGGAAAACTTCGAACCCGAATGCTGATCGTCTAGTAGGGAGCCTAGCCGAGCTAGACGATCAGCAAAACGAACAGCAAAAAGCCCCGGTTAGGAACATTCCCAACCGGGGCGAAAGCCAGGGGCGAACGCCAGGGGCGAACGCCAGGGGCTAAACCCCTATACAGGTTTTACTTGTTGTCTTCGACGACGCCGTCGGTCTCGAAGCGCTCCTTGCGCACCTCTTCAGAGACGCGCTCGGTGTCGCGGACGGTGTCCTTCTCCAGGGAAACCTTCTCTACCGGGACGGATTCCTTGGATACGGTGACGCGGTCCTCGTGAAGCGTGACGGATGCTTCCTGCTCGCCGATGTTGCCGTCGTAGTTTGCGCGGTCTGCGTCGGTGATCGGCTCGCGTACGATGCGGACTTCCTCGCGCTCGACCGGGACCTCGACGGTTTCGGTCTCCTCGACGACGTACTTACGCAGGCTGACCTGGCCGGATTCGACGCGGTCCTTGGAGACGTTGAGCTGCTCCTCGGAGCGGATCAGTTCGCCGTCGACGTCGGTGGTGCGGTCTGCGGCAGCGGCGCGCTCATTATCGACGACACCACGCTCACCGGCACCAGCACCAGCACCCGCGGCACCAGCACCCGCAGCACCAGCAGCACCGACACCGGCACCAGCAGCGGCGTGCTTACCGGTCTCGTAGGTGGTCACGTCCTCGGTGGTCTCCAGGCCGTAGTGGCGGTAGAAGGCGTCCTGGTCCTGGGTGGTCAGGTGGCCGTTTTCGTCGAGATCCGGTGCGTCCTCGATGCGGTCCTTGGAGAATGCGAGGTGCAGTTCGCCGTCGCGAAGTACGTGGCCGCGCAGTGGGACGATGGAGTCGCCGCCACCGAACAGGCCGTGGCTAACGGAGACGAAGTCCGGCTGGCCGGTGGAGTCGTTGACGTAGACGTCCTTGACGCCGCCGACCTTGTCGCCGTTGACGTCGTATGCGGTTGCGTTTGCAAGATCCTCGATGCGGTTGAGGTTAGTCATTGTTGTTTCTCCTTTTGATTTGTTGTTGCGAGAACGATTCCGACCGTAACGACGATCAACCGTTCTGGCAGCGGACCCAACCTGAGCCTCGAAAAGTAGAACGGGTGTTCGAGCGACAAACACGACAAGTTCAGGTAGTCCCATGGAAACCGCCAACAGCCAGCGGAAACGAAAATCTGAAAGGTGGCAAAACGTTCAGCGAAATGAACGCAATGTGACAGTTAGGTAACAGCGAGCTACCAATCGCATAGAGAAAACGCGAAATGTGAAGTCCGCCAGAGCGTGAATATAATTCCTGAAACTATGCCGAACGGACCGCTTGGATGTCGCGCAGGTGGCGGTAGAAGGTGACGCGGGAGACGGGCCGGGGGCGCAGGTGGTCGTCGATACGCACTGCGATCTCGTTGCCACCGGATTGCAGGGCGCGCCCGGTGAGGGTGCGGTTGCCGTCGAGGCGTGCGACGGGCTGGCGGCGTAGGAAGCGGCGGGTGGGTACGAGTGGGCTGGTGAAGGGGGCGGCGGCGATGCCGGGCGCGTCGACGGTGGGTACGAGGCGTGCGCCGTATTCGACGCCGGGGTGGACCAGCACGTCCGAGTCGACGACGACTTCGCCGTAGTAGGGCGTGGCGCCGTCGTCAGTAAAGAGCTCCGCGGATCCTGCAACGACCTCGCCGAAGTCGGTGCGGATGCAGGGGATGGGCCGCACGGGCCCGCCTGCAGCAAGATCCGCAGACTCCGCGCCCCAGAGCACCGCCGCGGGCGATTGCGGATCCGCGGGCACGTACCCGATCTCCACCCACATGCAATCCGCGCGCATCAGGCGGGTGAGCACGAGCCCGAGGGTACGGTCGCTGCCGGACACCACAACACGCAACGGCTCAGAGGGTTGCTGCGGCGCAAACGTGGGCGCGCCGAGGTGGTCGACGGCGGGGTTTTTCTGGATCTCGTCAAGCGACGGGGTGGGATCTGAGGGGAGCACTTCGCGCGCGATGGCGTCGAGAAACTTGAGGTCGCGCTGGGTGGGGTGCGCGGGGAGTTGGAACGTTTCTGCGCCCGGAATTGAGGGTTCGGGGGACGCGCCGCATGCGCAGTGGATGAGCCGCATGGCGCTCACGGTACAATATGCCCGTTCATACGCCATATTTAAGGAGTGCGTGATGTCCGCCATCATCATCGTGGGCGCCCAGTGGGGCGACGAGGGCAAAGGCAAAGCAACTGACATTCTCGGCGGTCGGGTCGACTACGTGGTTAAGCCCAACGGCGGTAATAACGCTGGGCACACGGTGGTTGTCGGTGGGGAGAAGTACGAGCTGAAGTTGCTGCCCGCCGGCGTCCTGTCCGAAAACGCCACCCCGATTCTGGGCAACGGTGTGGTGGTCAACCTTGAGGCGTTGTTCGAGGAGATTGACGGCCTTGAGGCGCGCGGTGCGAATGCGTCGCGGTTGAAGATCAGTGCGAATGCGCATTTGGTGGCGCCGTATCACCAGCAGTTGGATCGTGTGCAGGAGCGTTTCTTGGGCAAGCGCGCGATTGGCACGACGGGTCGCGGCATCGGCCCGACCTACGCCGACAAGGTCGCTCGCGTGGGCCTGCGCGTGCAGGACGTTTTCGACGAGTCCATCCTGCGCCAGAAGATCGAGTCTGCGCTCGATGTGAAGAACCAGATGCTGGTCAAGATGTATAACCGTCGCGCGATTTCGGTCGAGGAGACGATGGATTACTTCGGTCGTTACGCGGAGCGCCTCGAGCCGATGGTGATTGATGCGGAGCGCATGCTTAACGACGCCCTCTCCGCCGGCAAGCACGTCCTCATGGAGGGCGGCCAAGCCACCATGTTGGACGTGGACCACGGCACTTACCCGTTCGTGACGTCCTCGAACCCGACCGCCGGCGGCGCATGTGTGGGTGCGGGTATCGGCCCGACTCGCATCACGGGCGTGCTGGGCATTATCAAGGCGTACACCACCCGCGTTGGGGCGGGTCCGTTCCCGACGGAACTGTTTGACAAGTGGGGCGAGTTCCTGCAGGTCACCGGCGGTGAGGTTGGCGTGAACACCGGCCGCGTGCGCCGCACCGGCTGGTACGACAGCGTGATCGCGCGCTACGCCTCCCGCGTCAACGGCTTTACGGACCTGTTCCTGACCAAGCTTGACGTGCTTACCGGCATCGGCGAGATCCCGATCTGTGTGGCCTACGACGTGGACGGCAAGCGTTTCGACGAAATGCCGATGACCCAAACCGACTTCCACCATGCAACGCCGATCTACGAGACGATGCCCGCCTGGGACGAGGACATTACCGGCTGCCGCACCTTTGAGGAGCTGCCGCAGAAGGCCCAGGATTACGTGCTGCGCCTCGAGGAACTCTCCGGCGCACCGATCTCCTACATCGGTGTCGGCCCGGGCCGCGACCAGACCATCGTGCGCCACGACATCATGGAGCGGTAGGGGAAGTGGCACAGGGCGGACGTGATCTGGCCGATTATGTTGCCGCTGCCAGCCAAGAATGTAGCGTCACTGACCATCGGTTGTGCAACGGGCTACGGACTTGTGAAACACTAAGTGAGTTACTCGTTTCCTCGGCTGATCACTCAGAGGGCGTAGGGGCAGATTATGTGCACCTCCCGGGTGAGCCAACGAGCTGCTAGACGACTGCGCAGCTCCTTCGGCTTGTCTCGGACAATCTGCGGCGATTGAACGTCCCAGACAGGTTGCGTCGTGATACTCAAATCACGTCCGCACTTGGCAAGTTGGCCGATCGCGGTCTGTCCGCCGATGCGATCATCCGAACTGGATTCGGGCCGATGTTGATCGATTTTGTCCTTGAAGGAGCGTTAGCGTGCCGGCAGCTCGTGCTGGAAAAAGAACGCGGGAGTGATGAACTGCTTCTGGGAGAATGGGCTGATCTTCTTATTGCAAGTCCAGAGCTTCAAGGCGTAGCAGCAGGAGACCGGAGCTTGGCCCGAGCTAGGGCGATGAATGGGTCTTTTGTTCGGGAGGTGCAACGTTGGCTTCAAGAGGCGCCTATTGCGCATCTCGTTGGGTGGCGTTACTCAACAGACCAGTCTCTTGCCGATGATGAGGATCTGTTTTTGCTCAATGGCCGTGACGCAACGGTTTGGGTATGTGAGCGGTTTACAAAAACGTATCTAGACGAGTGGGCTAGTGAGTCCCTGCTGTGGGAGCTGACTTTCATAACGAAGCCCGGTGCGGTTCAGGGATTAGCCCAATTTGACGTTGGTCTTCTGGAGGAACGCAGAGTCTCTTTGTTTGATGTAACCCAAGAGCTCGCTAGGCGCGCGACTTCACAAATTGCGCCCTATCAGCGGGGGCCATTGGCTGAGCTGGAGAAAGCACAGAAATCCGTAATTGCCGCATTAGACAAAGGTGACGTGGACCAGGCGGTCAACCTGGCAAGTGAAAACATAAACCTGTTTCCTAATGAGCCAGAGGTGAAGAGAAACTTCGGGTTCTGCATTATTGGAGAAAACCCGGAGCGCGCCTTGGAGACGTTGAAGCTCTACCAACCGGTAGAGGAGGGGTCGCTGGTCAGCACGCTCAATCATTTCAATCTCGTCGCCGCTTCATACCGCTGCAATAGGGATGCGCCACTAGAGAGTATCCAGTTTCTGATTGATGCTTTGCCCGCCGGTATGCCGACGGGATCGATGTGGTTGTGGGAGCCTGAAACCCTGAGGGATACGCCTACCGTTGTGCCGATTGAGTTGGAAGCGTGGAGGCGCCGCATGCTAAGAGTTCTGGGCTTGTTGGATCAGTGATTCCACCGGCAGGAGGAGATGGAGCGGTTCTCCTGGCATTTCATGAAAGTTAGCGTTATGGAGGTAGAACTGTTTTGCGCTTTCATCGTGTGCGTGGATGAGGATCGCTGCCGCACCGATTATCTCCGCTGCGGCGATCGCGCGTCTAAACATGTCCTGTAATAGGGATTTGCCTAGTTGTCTGCCTTGAGCGCGCGAATCGACAGCGAACCGCCCCAGAAGGATGATCGGAACATCCTTGGGACGGTTGTTGCGGAATCGCTTGGGCAGGGCATCTCGGCTGACTCCGCCCGATGTGAGAGCGTAGTAACCAACTACCTTGTCGTTAAGCGTTGTCACGTAGGTGACAGAATTGTTGGCGCGTTGGTTTTTCCAAGCGTTTTCTTTGAGCCACTTGTCTAGGCTTTCCACCCCGCAGGAGAAACCTGCAACATCATCTTCCTTTTCGATCGTTCGCGGAGGTTGGATGATGTCCCTAGTCAAGGTGGAACTCCTTTCCGAAGACGGAGTCGGATGCGAGAAGGCGCGCTAGTTTCGTGCCGTCGACGGGGGTATCGAGGGCTTTCTCGAATTTGGCGAAGTCTTCGTCGCTCAATTCGAACCAACGGCGATCGGCAAGAATCTTTTCCGCTTCGATCATTGCGCTGCCGAGCACGAAATCGGACACCGGAACATCCTGGGCTTCGGCGGCACTTCGTAGCGTCTCGTCCTGGACCTCTGTTGTCCTGAGGTGAAGTC
This sequence comes from Corynebacterium sp. HMSC070H05, assembly GCF_001837615.1. Lineage (NCBI taxonomy): Bacteria > Bacillati > Actinomycetota > Actinomycetes > Mycobacteriales > Corynebacteriaceae > Corynebacterium > Corynebacterium sp. HMSC070H05. The sequence continues at coordinate 4,062 of NZ_KV833305.1, read as the reverse complement.
GCTTAACTTTTGGCTGAGTCATAGGGACCACTGTCCTTACTTTTGTGTGGTGAGGTCTTCAAGCAACGTGTAGAACCTGTGCGCACAATGTACGCCACGCTGCCTCGCGCCTCAAGTTGAGGGGTGAGAACGTGCGTTGATGGCACTATGTGATCGTCACCAACCCCACCGTCAGCAAGCGACCCTATGCAAAAACTCACAACCTAAGAAAAGGGGGATTGCGGTGTGGGTTTTGCCTTGTGGAGCGGTGCGAACGCTTTGAAGAAGCTTAAAGAATTAAAAGCATTATCAAGTGAAAGAAACAAAATATTGCGGACACTTGTCTAACTCCTTACGCTCGGCTATGTCGTCTCTGTGTGACACGTGTCAAATTCAGCGTACAAAGAGATGCACCTATCTAACCGAAGGATCATTTTCGAGGGAAGGAATTTCGGTAAAGAAGAACTACATTTCCCGCCGCCGCGGCACTTCCATTGCCGCAGCCGCGCTGTCGTTTGCGTTGGTTGCGCCGTTCGCACAGCCAGTTGCGTTCGCGCAGGAGGAAGCGCCTGCTGCTGAGTCTGAGCAGAATTCGCCTTCTCCGGTGGTTGATGAGAACGGAATCATTGATGCGGACATGATCGCCAGCGGTCGTGTCACCAAGGCCGCGAACCTGACTGATGCACACGGTGTTGGTAAGGGCTTGATCTCCGGTCACGTCTATATGGCCACCCCAGGCGGTAACCCGGGTGCTGCGTACGATAACGGCAACGTGAAACTGGACGGCATCACCGTGTATGCGCAGTTCCGTGACAAGGATGGCTCCTACTCGCCGATCTTCAGCGCGAAGACGCACACGCTACCGAATGTAGTTGGCGGTAATGGTGGTCAGGGCACGTTCGCGTTCGGTACTGGTGATAAGGGCATTACCTGGACCGACAAGCTGGGCCGTGAGCACACCTGGTCGGCTCGCACTGACCAAAAGCACCGCATCTGGGTGGAGCCGTTCACCAACGAGCGTGGCAACAAGGTTGTCATGTTCCGCCAGGCCAACGGTTTCGTGCCCGGTTCCTTTAATGGCTTGGTTGAGGGGCCGTTGGGCTCCTTCGCTGCGGCCGACGGCAACATCCAGTTGATGGCGGCGTTCTACCAGGAGGTTGCGCCAAACCACGAAGAAAGCTGGATGGCTGCCAAGGGCGACAAGCTGGTTGAGGATCCGGAGGGCCCGATCGATCTGGCAGCGACCCAGACCAAGGTTCCGAACACCGTGTCCGGTCGCGTGTGGCTGGAGACTGGTGGCCCCGATAAGGGCATTGTGGCTACTGGCCCGTCGAAGAACGGTATTGACGAGGCCGCTGACGGCTACACCGTCTACGCGTCCACCCTGACCAAGGATGGTGCCGCGGCGAACCAGGTTCTGCACGAGCAGTACAAGGACGACCCGGGCGCGCTTGCCGACGCGACGAAGAAGATGCTCGAGGATCACCCCGAGTACATCCTCAAGACTGTCTACGGCAAGACGGCTCCAGACGGCCGCTACACCTTGCGCTTCGGTGAGTACGAGAAGGGCCAGATCCGCGAGGACATCCTCAATCCGAACCACGTGTTCGTGTGGGTGGAGAACAAGGACGGTGTGGTCCAGAATGGCTACACCGGTTTCCACACACCGGTCTTCCAGCGCTTCGACGGCGGTGGCAACTTCCGCGCGTCGGCAATCCCTGGTGAGAACCAGCTGCCGATCAATTTCAACGGCGTCCCGTTCCAGAACCTAAACTCCCTGTACAACGTTAACTACGCGGTCATGCCGTATACCCCGGTGTCGATCACGGCTGATTACAACGCGACGGATAAGCCAGCCGCGCCTGGCGTCACGGTGACCCCGGAGTTCCACGGCAATCTGTCCACGCTGCCGTCGAAGGTGGAGTGGCGTGACTCTAAGGGCAACGTGCTCAAGGAGTGCGAGCTCGACCAGTCCAAGGGCATCAAGGCCCAGGTCGCAGCGTGCACCTTCGACATCCCGGATGATGCGAAGAAGGGCGACTTCTTCAACGTGGTCCTGGTTTCCGGCGGCAATGATGTTTCCGCATGGACCGTGCTGGTCACCCGCGACGCGGACGAGTACACCCCGTCCTATGAGGACAAGCTCGTTGTTCCGGGCGAGGAGACGAAGTCTGCTCCGACCTTTACCAAGGTCGACGAGGATGGCAACGAGACCGAGGAGAAGGTCGACGCTCCGGAGGGCTCCAAGTTCGCAATTCCAGGGGACTTCAAGGCTCCTGAGGGCTACGAGGTCACTATCGACGAGAACACCGGCGAGATCACCGTCACCTTCCCGGACAAGTCTAAGTTGAACAAGGACACCGTTGAGGAATTCAACGTTCCGGTTGTTGTGACTTACCCGGATGGTTCCACCGACGACGCGACCGCGAAGTTCAAGCTGGACACCGATGGTGATGGCACGCCTGATACCGAGGATCCGGACGATGACGGTGACGGCATCCCGGATGAGAAGGAGAAGGAAGACAAGACGAACCCGAAGGTTCCGAACCAGAACCTGGACTACGAGCCGGAGTACAAGGACGGTTCCGGCAAGCCTGGTGAGGACGTGACCGTTCCTGCTCCGGAGTTCAAGGACAAGGATGGCAACCCGACCACGCCGCCGGAGGGCACGAAGTTCACCCCGGGTGAGAACACCCCGGATGGCGTGACCATCGATGAGAACACCGGTGAGATCACGGTGACCATCCCGGAGGACGCCAAGCCGGGCGACAAGATCACCGTTCCGGTGGTTGTGACCTACCCGGATGGCACGAAGGGCAACGTTGACGTCACCGTCACAGTGACCGACAAGGACGCAGACGTCTACGAGCCGTCCTACGAGGACAAGCTCGTCGTCCCAGGTAAGGAGACGAAGTCGTCGCCGTTCTTCACCGGCAAGGATGGCAAGGACGCGACCGCTCCTGAGGGCTCGACGTTCAAGATCACTGATGGTTTCACGGCACCTGAGGGCTACGTGGTCACTATCGACGAGAACACCGGTGAGATCACCGTGACGTTCCCGGATAAGTCGAAGCTCAACGCGGACACCGTTGAGGAGTTTGATGTTCCGGTGACGGTGACTTACCCGGACAAGTCCACCGACGACACGACGGCGAACTTCAAGTTGGACACCGACGGTGATGGCACGCCTGATACCGAGGATCCGGACGATGACGGTGACGGCATCCCGGATGAGAAGGAGAAGGAAGACAAGACCAACCCGAAGGTTCCGAACCAGAACTTGGACTACGAGCCGGTATACGAGGATGGTTCGGGTAAGCCTGGTGAGGACGTGACCGTTCCTGCTCCGGAGTTCAAGGACAAGGATGGCAACCCGACCACGCCGCCGGATGGCACCACCTTCACTCCGGGTGAGAACACCCCGGACGGTGTGACCATCGATGAGAACACCGGCGAGATCACGGTGACTATTCCGGAGGATGCCAAGCCGGGTGACAAGATCACGGTTCCGGTTGTTGTGACCTACCCGGATGGCTCCAAGGACACCGTTGACGTCACTGTCACGGTGACCGACAAGGACGTTCCGGCTCCTGTCGATAAGGACGCTGACCTTTACGAGCCGTCCTACGAGGACAAGCTTGTTGTCCCGGGCAAGGAGACGAAGTCTTCGCCGACCTTCACCGACAAGGATGGCAAGGAGGCAACTGCTCCTGAGGGCTCGAAGTTCAAGATCACTGATGGTTTCGCGGCGCCTGAGGGCTATGTCGTCGAGATCGACGAGAACACCGGCGAGATCACCGTCACCTTCCCGGACAAATCCAAGTTGAACAAGGACACCGTTGAGGAATTCGATGTTCCGGTTGTTGTGACTTACCCGGATGGTTCCACCGACGACGCGACCGCGAAGTTCAAGCTGGACACCGATGGTGATGGCACGCCTGATACCGAGGATCCGGACGATGACGGTGACGGCATCCCGGATGAGAAGGAGAAGGAAGACAAGACCAACCCGAAGGTTCCGAACCAGAACTTGGACTACGAGCCGGTATACGAGGATGGTTCGGGTAAGCCTGGTGAGGACGT
>NZ_KV833304.1:0-313 GCF_001837615.1 Corynebacterium sp. HMSC070H05 | reverse complement strand
AACCGTGGTCTTCTCGGAACCGTTGTCATCACGATCCTTTTCGTGACCGTTGACCGGAACCTCAACCTCGGTCTTGCCCTCCGGCAGATCCTCGTCTTCAACCGTTACGGTGATCGGACCATCAACGTCCTTACCCGGGGTGACCTCAATTTCACCGGTATCCGGATTGATCACGGCAGGAACATCCTTGCCGTCCTCATCCTTAGCGGAGACCTTGGTGTCCTTATCCGGGTTGTTGACGATGATGCCAGTGCCCTGCTTGTCCTCAGTCGGATCAACCGGAGTCACATTCGAATCATCAACCGTGGTCTTC
>NZ_KV833303.1:0-554 GCF_001837615.1 Corynebacterium sp. HMSC070H05 | reverse complement strand
AAACGTCGGAAATGATCCGGTTCATCGATAAATACCGGAATCGTTTCTCTGTCGAGTTCATTTGTAAGACGTTGAAGAATAACCGGGCTGGTGGGTTTATCACCTCGCGTGGTTATCGCCAGTCCAAGGCCCGTGGATTAAGTGCTCGTCGCCTTCGCGATGCTGTGCTGATCGACCGCATTAGAACTGTTCATCGGGATAATTACGGCGTCTACGGCGTGCGGAAAATGTGGCATGCTCTCCGCCGCGACGGAATTGATATCGGGCGTGAACAAACCGCCCGGCTGATGCGCTTGGCCGGTGTTTCTGGCAAAGGCAAAGGCAGATCACCTATCACAACCCGAAAAGCTAACGTGCCTGATCTGCGCCCGGACTTAGTCGAGCGTGAATTCAAAGCTTAAGGGCCCGAATAAACTGTGGGTGGCCGACATTACGTATGTGCGCACGAAGAAAGGCTTTGTGTACGCCGCGTTTGTCACCGACGTTTACTCTCGACGGATCGTTGGGTGGGCGTTATCAGATTCCATGCGCACCGAAGCACTGCCGTTGCAAGC
>NZ_KV833302.1:4033-5879 GCF_001837615.1 Corynebacterium sp. HMSC070H05 | reverse complement strand
TCCGGACACACATTTTGTCGCTTAACCCTCAAAATCCTGCACCAAACGGAACTGCGACGCTCCAACGACGCGGCGCAGGTTTTCGGTGCATTGCTTAGTGATTGCTAGGACGGCAGCAACGAAGGAACGCCACGGGAGTCGGCAGTTCGAGGAAAGCAACTGCGAACTGCTGTGCAAGTCTCACAACCGCGCCAAAGGTAACGCTTAACCAGCGGCGACGCGGGGATCTAACAATGCTGCGTCGCTAGCGCTCGCACCCAGCGAGCGAGCATCAGGCTGCGCTAGCGACGCCGAGCGCACAAAGGCACTGCACTGCGGGGATACGCCTGCGACCGGCAGAGCCGGACTGAATACGGGATTGACCACGTTCACCCCGTATTCGTGCAAAGGAGCACTGCCATGTCCACTCATTCCCACACGCTTGCATCTCACGGCGAGATCCTCGCGAACCTCCCCGGCATCCTCGGGTTCTACCCGAACAACTCGCTGATCCTCGCGTTCTTCGTCGACGACGAGGGCGTCGACACCGTCCGCCTCGGCCCGGTCGCGCGGTTCGATCTGGACGAGGCCGTGGAGAAGCTCACCGAGAGTCGCGAGCGGTTCGCAGCGTGGGTCCACCACCTCGAACTCGACGCTGTTATCGCGTACATGATCAGCGATGACATTGCGCAGCCGGTCTTTGACGAGACGGCCACGTATCTCACTAGTGGGGCAGTGCACCTACCGCCGCTGCTCGGGGTGGTGCAAGTGCCCGAGATCGTCACCGGGGCTGCGTGGTGGTCTGTGTACCAGCATCCGCTCATCGACGAGCCGCGCCACGGTGTTGTCGGCGAGGTCGCCGCATCAGCGGCGCTGCAGCAGATGCTAGAGCACACCGGCGAGCTGCCGGAGCCGAGCAAAGACGACATCGAGGCACGCCTGAACAGCACCGATCACGGCATCGACGCTGCCGAGCACGCCGACATCATCGAAGACGCGCTGGCGTATATCCCGCCCATGTTCTCCGACGTGCTGCAGCGTGAATACGAGCAGGCGGCGGCAGGAATAACCCAGCCGAGCACGCGCGCTGTTCGATCGGCGCTGAAATGCTTCACCACGCCGCGCTTGCGAGACGCGCTGCTCGCGGCGCTGCTCGATGACCCGCAGGCGGGCCTACGGTTCGCGGAGCAGGTTATGCGTGCTGTCCCGACCAGCTGGCCAGGGATGCGCGCGCAGCTCACCACCACGGTTGCCGTGCTTGCGCACGCCACAGGCCAGCCGGGACTAGCTGGCGTGGCCGCGCACCGAGCCACCGAGATCGGGCCAGACGAGAACTTCCCGTCGTTGGTGGCGAAGCTGACCGACATCGGCCAAGGCGAGCGGATGGTCGAACTCGTCCGCGAGGGCGCCGAGAAGACCCGCACGATCTTGTTCACCGAGTAGCACCACACACCCCGTTGCAGCGATGCAACGGGGTTTCTTTTTTTCTCGTCGGCCGTGGCTTGCGACAGCAGACACTTCAACGAGGCAGGGGAGCGACCCCTAGACAGCAGAGCTGTCTCCAACAGACGGATTGACCACCAATCCGAACAAGGAGGCACGTGATGCGCGACATCACCCACACCGACCTGGAACTGCTCTACCAGCTCGCCGACGGCATCGACGGCGAGGACGCCGATCCGGGTGCAGCACAAGAACTGCGCGACCTAGAGGCGGCAGGCACGCCGCTGCCCTGGGCAGTGCTGTAACGACAGCGCAACCCCCCGCAGCAGCAAAGCAGCTGCTTCAACACCCACATTGCACGGCAATTCACACCCACCCACATAAGGAGAACCATCATGTCCAACCCCTTCAACAACGGCACCAT
>NZ_KV833302.1:0-3933 GCF_001837615.1 Corynebacterium sp. HMSC070H05 | reverse complement strand
CGTGGAGCTGACCGGCTACGTCCAGGACGCGAAGAACCCCGGCGTGTTCGGCTGCATCGGGTCCGGCGACCGTGTCGCAGTGAGCTACTCGCTGAAGACCGACGTCTACACCGACAAGGACGGTGTGAAGCACTACCCGCTGGTCGCCCGTATCGACACCGTGCAGCTGATCGACTCCAAGAAAGAGTCCGCTGCGCGCGCAGCCCGTCGCGGAGGCGAGGCGGCGAACGCCGCCCTGGCTGGCGCTGACGCCGACAACGACGAAGCACCGTTCTAACAACGACACCCCGCAGGGAAACCTGCGGGGTTATTTTTTTCAACTATTTCACGGTGTTGATCCAGCTCTTTCACGGCCTTACCCAACTGAACAAAACCCAACAGCCCTAGCATCAGCTTGGCGATCGGGGTGGAGTCTTTTGAGTAGGTCTGTCCCTCCTTGAGGAACTTCACCGACACTCCTTTGCTGACTAGCTCGTCAACAATGGCGTACAGATCCGTCAGTGAACGCGCGCACCGATCCATCGACGTGACGACAAGCTGATCTCCTGCACGGACATATCGCATTGCTTCATCAAGTCCAGGGCGCTCACGCGATCCACCACTGGCCTTATCCGTGTAATAGGTGAAGACCTTCTCTGCCTTGAGTTGTTCAATCTGACGATCAAGGTTCTGATCTTTCGAACTCACCCGGGCATAGCCCACCTTTTGTCCTGAGATCGCCCCCAACTGTTCAGTGATCTCCAGAGGCAGTGACGGTTCTGTTCCGTTAGTCTTGGAACTAACCCTAGCGAACAGGAAGTTTTTTCATTCACAAATTGTTCGCTTGGGGTGTACCCCAGGTGCCCCTACCAGCGCCCGCAGTTGAAGGCTTCACCTACCAAATGGTAAAGTTAGCTATATGCGAACCAGTCAGCGCTCCGAGATCCTGGAAGCTGCCCTCCGCGTCATGAACGCAGCGGAGGGTGGCGACATTACCCTTGACGCAGTGGCCCACGAGGCCGGGCTCACCAAACCGGGATTGCTATATCACTTCCGCAACCGCGACGTACTGCTCGCCGCGATCGTCGACCACGCTGCGGCCAACGTCGAGAACGACATGACTGCCACCCTTGGCAAGCCCCTCGAGAACGCCAACGCCACCGAGCGGCTCCTGAGCTACGTTCACGTCGCCGCCCACGGGGCCGCCAAGCGCGCCGAGTTCATCATCTGGGGCCAAGCGACGTATCGGCCCGAACTCACCGAACCGTGGACTACGCGGATGGGCCGCTGGCTCGAACTCCCGGACGATCTCGACGCCGCCACCCGAGCCAGGCTGACCACCGCCCGACTCGCCGCCGACGGACTCTGGGGCGCCCAGGCCACAGGTGTGTCCACCCTCCACGGCGCGGATCTCGAAGCCGTCGTCTCCAGCATTCGCTCCCTGATCGAAGGAACAACCCCATGAAGCAGTGGTTCCTGCTCGCTGGCGCCATCACTACCGAAGTGGCGGCGACGCTGTCTCTCAAGGCGGCGCTCAATCACCCATCCTGGTACATCGTGGTTGCTGCCGGATACATCGGCACTTTCGTCTTCCTCACCTTCTGCCTGCGCGAAGGAATGCAGATCGGCGTCGCCTATGGCATCTGGGGAGCCAGCGGGGTCGTGCTCGCCGCCGTGCTATCCGCCGCGATTTTCGGTGAACCTCTGACCGCTGTGATGGGTCTTGGAATGGTTGCGATCATCAGCGGTGTCCTCACCGTCGAACTCGGCTCCCAGAAAGCTCAGCAAACCGCAGCCCAGGAAGCAGGAGTCAACTCATGAGATGGATCTTCCTCGCAGGCGCCATCTTGTCCGAAGTCGTCGCGACCATGTCGCTACGAGCCTCCGACGGTGGCCGGGTGAAGAAATGGTTCATCGGCGTCATCGCGGGGTATCTCGTGGCGTTCGTCGCCTTAAGTCTCGCCTTGGCCGACGGCATGGCCCTTGGCGTCGCCTACGGCATCTGGGCAGCATCCGGCGTAGCTCTCACCGCGATCCTCGCCCGGGTCATCTTCCACGAACCCCTCACCCGAACCATGGCCCTCGGCATCCTCCTCATCGCCGTCGGAGTTCTCACCGTTGAACTCGGCGCCAACTTGGCGAACTGACGCATTTCCGCAGGTAAACCAGGCAGATTGGTGTGCTGCACCACGAGGCGCACAGACAAAGGCTCCCCAATGAGCGCCTGTGGGCCTAGCGTTGTGGATGTGATCACCTGTGTCGTCCACTACACCATCGACCCCGACCAGATCGCAGCCTTTGAACAGTTCGCCCGCGCTTGGATGCGGCATGTCGACGAACACGGCGGCACCCACCACGGGTACTACCTACCCGCGGAAGGTGTGAGTGACCGTGCGGAATCCCTGTTCAGCTTCCCCAGCCTGGCTGCCTACGAGCAGTACCGCACCTTGTTCGGCACCCACTCGGACTTCATCGCCGCTGACCGGATTCGAGACGAGTCCGAGTGCGTCCTGCGGTACGAGCGCACCTTCATGCGGCCGCTCCTACCCCAGGGACACTGAAAGGGACTCCGGCAGCACGCTCGGCACAACCCACAACGCCGCAGGTCAGCGCGTACAGATGGGTGTACGCTATACACACATTAGGACCTTAAGGCATAGCTGCAGCTACTTTCGCCTTACTACCCATGAAGATAGTTGGAAGGAAGTTGAGTGATATTCATGACTGGTTCAAGTTATCGATCAAGAGTATTTGGATATAATTTTAGTCGGATCGTACTTATCTTCGCAGTACTCTTATTGTGTGTCTACTTCTTGACCAGAAGAGATCAAACCGCCTTTATCACATGCGGTCTTTTAGTGTCTCTGGCAATTTTCTTTAATGTCGGGGTGTTGCTGAATGATGAAATCCTTCGGATTTCAGTTCTTGGCATTCCAGTTAGCAACGTTCGTTTGGAATCTCTGAAGGGGGCGGAGATCCTTCCCTCGGGCCCCATACTCGAATCCCAAACGTTTGGGGTTCACTTCCTGGATGGCACTATTTCATTCCATGCCGGTTCTGCAAATATCCTCCTACACCGCAATATCGGAAGACCCATTCGCTTGACGGTTAAAGACCCAGAGGAATTTTTACACCTCCTAGCGGAGAACTCCGCTATTCGACCCGCTTCTCACAGTTAAGCCCCCGGTGCCGACACAACTGGCAACCAAAAGCATACCTCGAAGAGCTACTCACTCAAGCATCACCCGATCTGACGCGTCAGATGCTCGGTGATTTCATCAACCAAATTCTATCTTCCCAAGACGATACTGTCGGCAGCGCTGACTACGGCACCACCAGCGACAACCGCGTCAACCACCGCAACGGCTACCGCCACCGACTACTGGATACACGGGTCAGCACCGTCGATGTGGCTATCCCGAAACTACGCCACGGTTCCTTCTTGTCTGACTGGCTGTTAGAACGACGAACCCGTAGCGAACGTGCCATGTAGATAAGCCTCTGGGCACTAAAGTACCCAGAGTGAAGTGCCCCGGGTTTTGTTCCTAGGCGTTTGCCTTGATTTCTATTATTTCCTGGGGTGGGTTCTGCTTCCAAAATTCGGTTTCGACCTCGACCGGGGTTCGGTATCCCAAGCTTTGGTGAAGCCTTGTCTCGTTCCACCATGACACCCACTCGAACGTCGCGATTTCTACCTCGACAACGTCATTCCACCTGCGGGTATGGATCAGCTCGTTCTTGTAGGATCCGTTGACGTTTTCAGCAAGAGCATTGTCGTAGGAGTCACCGACAGTTCCGGTGGAAGCTGTAATGCCGTGTTGGGTAAGCCGCTCGTTGTAGACCACGCTGACGTACTGCGATCCGTGATCCGAATGGTGAATGAGACCTGTTGTTTCCTCAGCACACACGATCGCCTGGTTGAGAGCTTGCAACGGCAGTGCTTCGGTGCGCATG
>NZ_KV833301.1:0-998 GCF_001837615.1 Corynebacterium sp. HMSC070H05 | reverse complement strand
TGCTGAGTGCGCGTAGTTGGTAGGGGTATTCCGAAACGGTGGTAGGGCTGGATTCCGGGTAGTTGGTAGGGCCCCGCGACGGGTTGGGGCTGCTGCTCGTCGCGGGGCCTGTTGATGGTGGTGTGTTACTCGGTTTCTAGTTGGGTGGCTAGGAAGTGGCGCATGTCGTATTCACCGAGTTCGACGCGTTGGCCGGTGTTGAGTCTGCTGACGAGGGAGTCAGCTGCGACTGGGTCGGGAAGTTTTTGTACCCAGTATGCGGCAGTGGTTTGGGAAACGATGATCGTCGGCAGCCTGCCATCGCGGTCGAATATGATCTTCGTTAGGTCTTCTTGCCCGCGTTGGTTGATTCCAATGGTCAGGAAATCATCAAGGATGAGCACGTCAGTGTTTTGTAGCCTGCGCATCTTGGTTACGTAACGCTCATCTGTCGGCGGGAAGGCCGCTAATTCATCTACAAGCTGGTCGAGCCGGTAGTACGCAACGCTGTATTCAGCCTGGCATGCAGCAACTCCGATGGCGCAGGCGATGTATGTCTTGCCTGCCCCTGTTGGGGCTAGGAGGTGGACGTTTCCGGGGTTTTCACGCCAGGGTGTTGCAGCGATGCGTTTGAGTTGACGAAGGTTCAGGCCGCGTTCTTCGACGTTTATCAGCTCGGCAAGTGTTGCACCTGGGTACCGGAACTTTGCTTGGGTGATGGCTTTGGTGATGTTTTGCGCGCGACGTTTGTGGGCGGTTTCTTCCACGGCTTTGAGAAATATCTCTTCAGGCAACTCGGTGTTTGCTTCATCTGCACTGGCAAGTGCGAAGAAGGTATCAGCGAAGGTTGAAAGCCGCAGCTTGCGCAGCGTTGCACGGATGTCATCGTCAAGATGGATCGTGGTCATGATGGGTTAGTCCTCCTGCTTCGGGGTGTCGTAGTAGCTTGCAGGGCGCAGGAACACTGCTTCTGGCATTGCGGCGATATCGACTACCCGAGCCTGGCCTGTTTGTGGTGT
>NZ_KV833300.1:0-322 GCF_001837615.1 Corynebacterium sp. HMSC070H05 | reverse complement strand
TGTCATGTCTCATGACTTTTTGGACATGGAGTCCAGTCACTTATTGGACACGATGTCTAGAGACTTTTTGGACACTGAACCGGTGAAATGGTCGGATGGCTATTTCATCGCACACACGCAGAAAGATCGCGGATTTCGATCCGGTCCGCGACGGAAAAACCATCAAGCAGTTTTGCAAGGATGAGCAGATCTCACGACAGACGTTTCATAACGTCAGGGATCGTATTGCTCGCCGTGGGCGGGCGGGTATTTTGCCGGACAGTACCGCGCCGACAAATCCCGCCCGCAAATACACCGAAGCGGATCGCCAAGCAGTCATCGA
>NZ_KV833299.1:80517-113086 GCF_001837615.1 Corynebacterium sp. HMSC070H05 | reverse complement strand
CTGCTTACCCCCGCAAATTACCCCCGTTTTACGAGCACACCCAACAACAGCGCCCAAGACACGAAAACAGGGCGGTTCAACCCCACGAGCAGGCTAGACCACCATTAAGACGGAGCCCGGCTCGATGCCTATGTATAGGGACAACAATGAGTTCGGTGACCTCAGAGAAGGGAAGGCAAGATCAGCAGCATTGCGATGCTCCACGTCAGGTGGAGTGCGATGGGGGAGTACAGCCTGCCGGTGCGCACTGCCTCGGTGTAGGCGAGCGCACCGAGGACCACTGCCGCGAACACAAGCAACGGCACACCCATCACGACGGTGACCAACCCGTAGGCGACCGTCGACCACACACCAGCTTGCAGCACCGTTTGTCCAATGCTTTGTAGCTGGCGGGGGACGACGTCGCGGAAGATGAGCTCCTCGCCGACGCCGTTGACCACGAGGACGAGCAGCGTCAGCGCGTAACCGCCTTTGTTAGGAGTATCCAGGATCTCTGCGACAGGGCCGGCAAGTGCTGGGATGCGGGTGACGATCAGGGCACCCAAGAAAAAGACAACCGCAAGTGCGGTGCCTAATCCGATGCCACGTACGACGTCGCGGAGTTTGCCGGGGCCAGCGAATGCGCCTTTGTCGCCCCACACCCACCAGGCGGCTAGGTACACGACGGCGGTAAAAGCGGTGGCCCAGTAGAAACCTGCGGTGCCGTCGCCAGCCTGGCGCGCGAGGAAGAGCCCGAGCGCACCAAAAGCGCAGGGCAGAAGAAACAACCATTGCCTGGCCACGAGAGAAACTCCGTCCAAATAATCTGGCGATGTGAATGACAGATTACCGGGCAGTTTCTCAGGGCAGATAGTTGTTAATTGACAGAGAAGATGATCATCTCCGTGTCGTCTGGCTTACCGCGGTACCGGCCGTCATCGCCAGGGAAGTTGTTGTCCAAGGCAGTTAAGTATCGGCCGTCCTCAAGCTGAACAATCGTTTCGACGCTCAGTAGCGCAAACATGAAAGGGTCGCCGACACCGTATGCCCGTGCATCGGAAACCATGCCGATCTTATTGGGGTTGGCTATGTTGAGAAGGTCTGCCATAAGCGCCTTTTCCACTGTTTTCCCTGGCTCGATACCCTTGAAATTCGCAACCTCGAATACCTTCTTCAGCTTCGCATCGGAGCCGAGGAAGTCGTCGCGCTCAAGCACGAGCAAACGGCCATCCTTGGTTAGGAAAGCGTCGCCGATGAGCGCGTCATCGCCTTCAGCAAGGTAGGTCCAAGTCTTGCCGGTGTATTTGCCTGTCGTTGTGTCGAACTGAGAAATGACGCGTTCACGCTTGTCGGCCGCCTTGTCGAGGTACCCCTCGAAAATCGGGTAAAGATAGCGTCCGTCCCATGCCATGGCTTCAAAGCCTTTGGAATTGCGCAGGTTTGGTCGCTCATTATCGCCAAGTGTTGGGTTCGATGGGCTCTTCACACCTGGGTATGCGTAGGGCTCTTCGAGCAAGGTGCCGTTCTTGTCCACATGGAGGATGTAGGGGCCGAACTCCTCGCCGATCCAGAAAGATCCGTCGGCGGCCTGGACGAATGACTCGGGGTCAAAGTCTGCGCCGGTAAGTAGACGATCCTCGGTGTCGTTGTTGACGATCTTCCACGGAATCTTTCCGTCGGGGTCTTTTAATGAGATGTAGTCAAGTACATCAACACCACCGGTGGTTTGTGGATTCTTCGCTGTTTCCGCCGTTTCCCAATTGGGCTTGACCGTGTAGATCCTCAGGAGGAAATCGGAAGAATTCGATTTCGAACCGAAGCCGTTATCTGGCAAGCCATAAAACGTGCCGTCGCCAATCTCGATCATTCCAGAAAAGCCGGGGATGACCTGCCCTTTAAAAGGGTGGGTTTGCCCGTTACCGTCGAAAGCATCCTTGCCTGAATTCGGGCCGGGAGCCTGGTATAACGCCGAGAGCTTCGCACGGCCCTCGAGAGTTGGGCCAGTGACCTCGGGAGCCGTGGTGGACGCCGTTGGATCTACGTCGCTGTTGCTGGAACCAGAATGCTCGGATCCGTTGCCGGCAGCCGCGCCAATTGCTCCGCCGACAAGACCACCGACGACGAAAACGCCTGCTACTGCTGCGATGAGCTGCTCAAGGTTGATGTCTTTGATCAGTTGGTTTAAAGGGGGTGGAAGTTGAATGTTCATGTGTCACTACCTCGAAAATCGCCAGGAACTGAGCGAGAAACTCAGGCGAAACTTACATTTCGCACAGCGAGTGTATGGCGGGCAGTGCACTTTCGCTCGGTGAGATTTTCCGGCCGGTTTCAGCATTGAGGCGCCGGGGAAGTACCATATTTCTCGGCGCCCCTATAGCCCAATTGGCAGAGGCAGCGGACTTAAAATCCGCCCAGTGTCGGTTCGAGCCCGACTGGGGGCACAATTACTTGCCCGGTAACCGGGCTACATGGCGGTATAGCAGCCGTTGACGAGGTGTCGTCGGAAAACAAGAAGCTCACTCGCGCAGCAAGCTACGCAGCCTCGCCGATTCGGGATGCGGCAGCCGTGACCAGCGCGACTCTCAACGATGAATCCAGTGATGGGAACGGGCCAGCGCGTTCAGTACAGTCGGGGCCATGACTGATCGCATGAATGTTGAATCCTTCAACCTCGACCACACCAAGGTTGACGCACCGTTTATTCGCCTGGCGGACCGAAAGGAACTTCCCCAGGGTGACACGCTGGTGAAGTGGGACATCCGCTTCAAGCAGCCGAACGTCGAGCACCTTGAGATGCCGGCAGTGCACTCCCTGGAGCACATGTTTGCCGAGCACGCCCGCAACCATGCAGACAACGTGATCGACTTCGGCCCGATGGGCTGCCAGACCGGTTTCTACCTGATGCTCTCCGGCGACGTCGCCGAGGCTGAGGTCGCTGATCTGGTGGAAAAGACGCTCACCGACATCACCAATGCCACCGAGGTGCCGGCTGCGAACGAGAAGCAGTGCGGCTGGGGCGCAAGCCACGACCTCGAGGCCGCTAAGCGCGAAGCGCAGGCGTTTCTGGACAAGCGTGACGGGTGGGGCAACGTCTTTAAGTAAGCGTCCTACGTTGTCGGGTCGATGACCTGGAACGTCAACGGCACGGTAGTCAACGCATAAGTGCCCGGCGCAGTGTCGAATACAGCGAGCAATTCATTCGCTACATCGGCACGGCCCGGCACGACAATGTGATCCTCGGCCAACTCGAGATCGATTGCCTTCGGGTCGAACATGAGCCACGTGTCGTTGCGGATGAGGGCATATGACTTGCCAAACAGCAATCGGTAGCGCGCCGCCCGAAGGAGTGCGGCGGCGGCACGTTCGTCGAGATCCACACGGCCAGCGACATCGACATCTAAATACTTGGCGGTGTTTGCGCCGATAGAGGAGCCGTCGGTGTGCGAGGCGTCGTCGAGAAGCACACGCACCTGCGGATCGCTTGACAGCGGGGCACGTGCAGGATCCGTCAACCCAAGCGGCACATGCTCGCCGAGCACGCCCGCGAACTTCACCGGATCCCACCGCAACATCCGCTCCAGATCATCTCCGACCAACCCCGCGGCGTAGGTGAACTGCACTCGCCCGGTCGGTCCCTCCGCACAGCCGAGGAGTGGATCCGCGACGAACACAAACCCCGCGAGCGAGGCAGAAGCCGACGATAAATAATGCCCAGGCTCAATCTCGACTCCGCTGCGGACCACGTTGCGAGCCATGCGTGCCAGCTGCTGCGCCGGCCACTCAGGAGGGAACACCTCATCGTCCATCGGGATGCGGAGCGTGAGCTCGGTCTGTGTGCCCGCAACGCGTTGCGACGACTCCACCTGGGACAACCCGAACGTGCAGTACAAGACGTGGGGGAGGGGGTCGTCGACAAGAAATGCGAGCACATCTACCTCTGCGTAAGAAAAGGTGTAGGACTGCGCGCCACCAGTTGCTGCAGCGAGCCGTTCCAACACAAGATCGCCGCCCGTGCTCGGGCCGCGACGCCAACGATCGAACACACCCATGTGTCCAAATTCTACGCCTCGGGAACCTTTTTGAAGGTGCAAGCGTTACAACCTGTGAATAGTGGTCGCAACAAGACTCGAAAGGAATGTTGGACGACGTGAGAAGTACCAACCCGGTTCTGAAGAACCTGACCAATGAAGAACACACCGCTGGCTACGGCTACGCGCCCGAAATCCAGCAGGACCGCCCGCTGACGGTCGATGACATTGTCTCCAAGACCGGCATCACCATCGCCGTTATCATCCTGTTTGCCGCGATTAACTTCGGCATTTACCTGTCCGGAAACGCTGGCGTGGGGATGATCCTAACGCTTGTCGGCGGTATCGGCGCGTTCGTGGTCACCCTGGTCCACGCGTTCTCGCGCACCTTCGGCTCCCGCACGGTGACGCTTCTGTACGCAGCCTTTGAAGGCCTGTTCCTAGGCGGATTCTCTCTGCTGATCTCCGGCTGGTTCTCCGTCGGCGGGGCTGACGCTGGCCAGATGATTTTCCAGGCCATCCTGGGCACCCTCGGCGTGTTCATTGGCATGCTCGTGGTTTACCGCACCGGCGCCATCCGCGTCACGCCGCGACTGAACCGCCTGATCACCGGCGCCATCTTCGGCGTTGTCATCATGGCGCTGGGCAACCTGCTGCTCGCTCTTTTCACCGGCCAGAACCCACTGCGTGATGGCGGCACCATGTCCATCATCTTCGGCGTCGTATGCGTGGTCCTCGCAGCTATTTCCTTCCTGCAGGACTTCGACCTGGCCGACAGGCTCGTGCGCACCAGCGCACCGTCGAACGCCGCGTGGGGCGTCGCACTGGGCCTCGCTGTGACGCTCGTGTGGCTCTACACCGAGATCCTGCGTCTGCTGTCCTACTTCGCCAACGACCGCTAGACGGCGCTAAGCAACGCTAAACGGCGGTACCAAACGCCGCCGACAATAAAGCGGCCCTGTTCCGATTGGAACAGGGCCGCTACTCTTTGCGCCGATGAGAGGCGATTAGAGGCGATTAGAGACGATCCGGGTTCACGGTCGCACCATCAACCGAGATGGTGGTGAACAGCAGATCGTTGTTCACAACCTGCGGAGCGCCAAGGACAACCTTGACGCCTTCCTCGCGGTTATTCGGATCCAGGACAACACGGGTTGCGGTGCCCTCAGCCAGGTCGGCGGTCCAGGTATCCCAGACGATGTCCTGCAGGAAATCGTTCTGGCTCTTGCAGTCGACCGTCAGCTGGGTCGGGCGCAGCAGGCCGGTCTCGCCACAGTTGTTGAAGGTTGGCAGCTCGTCCGCGGCGGCCTCGAGGGTCTCCGTCGCGGTCGCCTCGCTGGCCTCGACAACATTGGTCGCGGCGGTGGCGGAAGCACCAGCACCCTTGAGGGAGCCAGCGTCTTGGCTCGTCGCGGTGTCGATCTTCTTGTCAGACGGGTTCTCGTTCGGCGGGGTGCAGCCGGCGAGGGCGAGAGCAGCGATGGCAGCTACGCCAACCAGAGCTTTGCGGGAAGAGGTTGCAATCACAGGATGATCCTTCGCTATCGAAAAAGAACGGGTAAAACTACTTTGCACGAGGCGTTGAAGCTTTAACTGAATCATACGGCTCAGCCTTGACGATCGTGACCGAAATCTCGCGACCATTCGGAGCCGTGTAGGTACGGGTCTCGCCCTCAGCGGCACCAACGACGGCAGCGCCCAGCGGGGACTGCTCGGAGTAGGTCTCCAAATCAGCGTTGTCGGTCGACGCAGCGCGGGTACCGATGAGGAACGTCTCGCGATCCTCCTTGTCGCCGTTGTAGTAGACGTGAACGACGGAACCGATGTGAGCGACACCTTCGACAATGCCGGTGCGCTCGGTGGTGGAGTTGGAGAGGATCTCAGAGATCTGCTTAATGCGAGCCTCTTCCTGATCCTGCTGCTCACGAGCTGCGTCGTAACCAGCGTTTTCCTTCAGGTCGCCTTCCTCGCGGCGCTCGTTGATCTCCGCGGCAATCACCGGACGGTTATCGATCAGCTGCTGGAGTTCGGCCTCCAGCTTGGCCTTCATTTCCGGGGTAATGTACTGCTGCTGGGGTTCAGCCATAGGGGTAACACCCTTCCCTCATACGTAAAACGAGCCCGCAGGCTGCGGGCGAAACTGTGCAGATATACCGCAAAAGATTAGCACATGGTAGTGCGTGGCCCGTGTGCTAGCGGGCGTCGTAAAATTTGCTCTCCGGGTCCATGTAGAACGGCAGATTTTCGGAACAGCCGTAGATGCGGCCGGAAACAAGCGGTTCACGCAGCGGCAGGTCCACCGGGATGCGCTGGTGCTTCTCCCCGCCGGCGGGGAGGATGACCTCGCGGCGCCCCACCTCAGCGTGGGAGTAATCCACCGCAGTGACGATGCAATAGGACGGTACCGACGGGTCCTTGCGGGTCACGTCGATCCAAAGGCGTCCGGTTGAGTCGTCGATATGTTCCTGCGAAATAAATTCAGCGGTGACGGGACGGTCCATCCTGTCGATGATCGTTCGGGCGCCGAAGAAGATGAACGCGATGGCGATGAGCACAGCGGCGACTGCGACCACTTTGCCGCTCACGCCGTCGCTCTTGCCGGAGCTATAGCGTTGCGACGGACGGCGCACTGGAGTGGACACGGATGCAACCTCGCAATAACAAGGGGGATAGGGACTTAACTGGGATGGTACTAAGATGTTCCGAAGTTCTAACAACACCCCTACAAAAGTTGGAGAGTACGAGTGGCTGGTCTGCGTCTGATGGCGATCCACGCTCACCCGGACGATGAGTCCTCGAAGGGTGCGGCGACCATGGCGAAATACGCTGCCGAAGGGAACCGTGTGAAGGTGGTGACCTGTACCGACGGACGACGTGGGGACATTTTGAACCCTGCGATGGACCGCCCTGGGGTGCTCGAAAACATGACGGCCGTGCGCCACGAGGAGATGGCGCGTGCCGTCGAGGCGCTTGGTGTGGAACACGTTTGGCTGGGCTACGAAGACTCCGGCTTGCCTGAGGGGGACCCGCTGCCGCCGCTGCCGGAGGGGTCGTTTGCGGTCCAGGACCCGGAAGAGGTTGCGGTGAAGATCGTGGAGGAGATCCGCGAGTTCAAACCGCACGTCATCATTACCTACGACGAAAACGGTGGCTACCCGCACCCGGACCATCTCATGGTTCACGCGATTTCGATGATTGCGTGGGAGAAGGCGGGTGACGCCTCGTTTGCGCCAGAAGCCGGCGAGCCGTGGACACCGCTGAAGCTCTACTACACGCATGGTTTTATCCTCCAGCGCATGAAGCTGCTGCAAGAGGCGTTGTTCGAACGCGGTGAGAAGAGCCCCTACGAGCTCATGATCAAGCGCTGGGAGGAAGCCGAGGGGGATGTGTTTGACCGCGTGACCACCCAAGTGGAGTGCGCCGACTACTTTGGACAACGTGAGCAGGCGCTGACTGCTCACGCCACCCAGATCGATCCGGCAGGGGCGTTTTTGGCCAGCCCGGTGGCGGACCAGCAAAAGGTGTGGCCGACGGAAGAATTCGAGCTCGCACGTACCCGGGTGGAGACCACCTTGCCTGAAGATGACTTGTTTGCCGGTATCGATGCCGGTGCTGAGGAGGAGTAGTGTTCGCCAACTTCATCAACGCCGCCGCAACCGTTGATCTGGTCCTGGCGCAGTCGCCGGGGGAGACCCCGGCTGGTCCGGACTTTGGCAAGGCGTCGCCGATTGGGCTGCTGCTGCTTGTCTGCCTCGCGGTCGTTGTCTTGTCGATTGGGTATGCGTTTCACCGGCGTTTCTCCCGGTTCCGTCGTCGTCAAGCATTTGCTGAGGCGCATGGCATTGATCCTTTCGACGAGAAAGCTATCGACGAGGCCATGGCGAAGGCCGGCGTTGCCGACCAGCGTAAGAAGCGCTCCTTTTAAGCCCCGCTAGAATCAACGTTGTGTCTGTCCTCTCCAAACTGCGCTACCCGCTGTACCAGCTGTACGAAGCACGACTTAAGCGTGAGCTGCGTGGAAAGAAACGCCCGAAGCACATCGCCGTGATGGCTGACGGGAACCGTCGCTGGGCTCGCGAGTCGGGGTTTAAGGACATTTCCCACGGCCACAGGGTCGGCGGCGCGAAGATTGGCGATTTGGTTCGCTGGTCTGCGGAAATGGATGTCGATGTTCTCACGATTTACCTGCTTTCCACCGAGAACCTTCAGCGCACCTCGGAGGAGGTGGAGCTGCTCTTCGACATCATCTCCGAAGTCATCGAGGACCTCGCCACCGAGGATTACACCTGCCGCGTGCGCTTGGTCGGCCAACTGGACCTGCTGCCGGACGATGTGGCAGCACGCATGCGAGAAAGCGCCGCTACCACTACCGAGAAAGCCGGGCTGACCGTGAATATTGCGGTGGGCTATGGCGGGCGCCAGGAGATCGTGGACGCGGTGCGTGCGCTTATCGACGACACCGCAGCTGCCGGCGCAACCCCCGCCGAAATCAAAGAGGCGGTGACGGTCGACTCGATTGGTGAGCACCTCTACACCAAGGGCCAGCCCGACCCAGATCTGGTGATCCGCACCTCCGGTGAGCAGCGTCTTTCCGGATTCCTGCTGTGGCAGGCCGCGTACTCCGAAATCTGGTTCACGGATACGTACTGGCCAGCGTTTCGTAAGATCGACTTCCTGCGAGCACTGCGCGACTATTCGCAGCGCTCCCGCCGCTTTGGCAAGTAAAACCTGGCGAATTACAGCTTGCGCATGCGGACGCGCTGAACGGTGTGGTCGTAATCCTTGCGCAGCACAAGCGATGCGCGCACCCGCGTGGGCAGAATGTTTTCCACCAGGTTTGGCAGGTTGATGGACTGCCAGATTTCGCGTGCGGCGTAGGTCGCCTGCGCGTCGTCAAGACCTGCGTAGTGAGCAAAGTGTGCGCCGGGCTCCTGGAATGCGGTATCGCGCAGTTTGAGGAAGCGCTCGATGTACCAGTGCTCGATGTCGGAGGTCTTGGCGTCGACATAGATGGAGAAGTCGAACAGGTCCGACACCATCAGCGTTGGGCCGGTCTGCAATACGTTGAGGCCCTCCAGAATCAAGATGTCTGGCTGGCGTACCTCGATGTACTCGTCCGGGAGAATGTCGTAGGCCTCGTGGGAGTAGATCGGAGCCTTGACCAGGGGCTGACCGGACTTCACCTCGGTGACAAATCGCATGAGGTTGCGGCGGTCGTAAGACTCAGGGAAGCCCTTACGGGCCATCAAGCCGCGCTCCTTGAGCACTGCGGAGGGGTGCAGGAACCCGTCAGTGGTGATCAGGTCGACGCGGGGGTGGGAGTCCCAGCGCTGAAGTAGCACCTGCAGCACACGCGCGGTGGTTGATTTGCCTACTGCGACCGAGCCTGCAAGCCCGATGATGAACGGCACATGCCCCGGATCGCCGCCGATGAACGTTTCGGTGGCTTTGGTCAGTTTCTGGCGCGCTCGTACCTGCAGGTGGATCAGGCGCGACAGCGGTAGGTAAATGTCTTCGACCTCTTGCAGATCGAGGCTCTCACCGATGCCTGCGAGTTTGGTGAGCTCATCTTCGGTGAGCACCTGTGGCATGGTGGCACGACGTTTGCGCCAGTCCTCGCGGTGAAAATCGAGGTAAGGCGAAGAATCGACACGTGGCATGGCCCTATTGTTTCACCTTGGATCCTGTGCATGGAATTCGACATAACACCCGGGTTGCTTACATATACTTCGAAGCGGTAACTACGACCGAACGAGAAAGGACCCGGTGGACGTGTCTGAAGATTTCCGTTACCAGGATCTGGCTACTTTTGACCCCGAAGTTCACGCCGCGATTGTCGACGAGCTAGCGCGCCAGCGCAACACCCTCGAAATGATTGCGTCTGAAAACTTCGTTCCGCGCGCCGTACTTGAGGCACAGGGTTCTGTGCTGACCAACAAGTACGCCGAGGGCTACCCGGGCAAGCGCTACTACGGTGGCTGCGAGCACGTGGACGTTGTGGAGACCCTGGCACAGGAGCGTGCCAAGGAAGTCTTCGGTGCAAAGTTTGCAAACGTGCAGCCACACTCCGGTGCGCAGGCGAACGCCGCTGTGCTGATGGCGTTGGCGGAGCCGGGTGACACCATCCTGGGCCTGAACCTGGCTCACGGCGGCCACCTGACCCACGGCATGAAGATCAACTTCTCCGGCCGTCTCTACAACGTGGCAGCGTACGAGGTAGAGAAGGACACCCACCTCATCGATATGGCCAAGCTGCGTGAGCAGGCTCGCGAGGTCAAGCCGAAGGTGATCATCGCCGGCTGGTCCGCCTACCCGCGCCACGAGGACTTCGCTGAGTTCCGCTCGATCGCGGACGAGGTCGGCGCCTACCTGTGGGTTGACATGGCCCACTTCGCCGGCCTGGTTGCGGCTGGCCTGCACCCGTCGCCGGTCCCGCATGCGCACGTGGTGTCCTCCACGGTGCATAAGACGCTGGGTGGCCCACGTTCCGGCTTCATCCTGACCAACGATGAGGAGCTGAACAAGAAGATCAACTCCGCCGTCTTCCCTGGTCAGCAGGGTGGCCCGCTCATGCACGTCATCGCTGCGAAGGCGACCGCGTTCAAGATCGCGGGCATGGAGGAGTTCAAGGACCGTCAGCAGCGCACCATCGACGGTGCGAAGATCCTGGCCGAGCGCCTTACCAGCGAGGATGCGAAGGCTGCCGGCATCGATGTTGTCTCCGGCGGCACCGACGTCCACCTCGTGCTGGTGGACCTGCGTAACTCGCCGATGGATGGCCAGCAGGCCGAGGACCTCCTGCACGCCGCAGGCATCACGGTCAACCGCAATGCGGTGCCGTTCGACCCGCGCCCGCCAAAGGTCACCTCTGGCCTGCGTATCGGCACGTCGGCGCTTGCTACCCGTGGCTTCGGCGAGGAGGACTTCCGCGAGGTGTCCGACATCATCGCCGAGACCCTGATCCAGGGCGAGAAGGCTGATATCCCGGCGCTGCGCGCCCGCGTTGAGGCCCTGGCGGAGAAGTACCCGCTGTACCCGGGCCTTGAAGACTGGAAGATGCTCTAGTCGTTCTGGCCGTCGGCGGCGCTTGCGGTGTCGACATTGTGCCCGCGCTGCTCTGCGAGAGCGGCGCGGGCTTTTTGTAGCCAGTCCGGTTGGTCGTCGAGAAGCGCGCGGATTTGCTCCGTGGTCATCGACTGCTCAACGCCGGCTGCTTTCAGCGCGGTCACCGAGATGCCGAGCTTGCGTGCGACCTCGGTACGGGGGTGCGGGCCGTTGAGGCGCAGTTCTTGCAGCCAGGCGGGCGGGTTTTCCTGCAGTTCGCGCAGTTCGGCGTGGGTGATGGCGCCGTCCTGGAACTCCTGTGGAGTGGCGGGAAGGTAGATACCGAGTTTTTTCGCCGCGGTCATCGGCTTCATTGCGGTGCCGGATGGGGTCTGTTCACTCATGCCCAAAACGGTAGCATTACCTGCCATGCTCACCATCGCGTTCGTCACCGGTACTGAACCCGGCAAATGGTTCCGCCGCTATGCCCAAATGTCGGGCGAGGACCCTGCGACATTGCCGTCGGATGATCCGTTTCCCCTCGTCGGCAAGGATGCGGACGCGGCGCTGGTCAGGCTTCCGGACGAGCGGGTCACGGACGAATACCACGTGGTCCGGCTCTACGAGGAGGCCTGGGGCGTGGCAGTGCCAAAGGACTCCGTTTATGCGGAGGTGGGGGAGGTTGATCGCGGGGATCTTGCGGAAGAGATTGTGAATTTCGAGTACGCAGAGCAGACGCTTATCGACGATCTGCGTACCGCCCTTTCCGTTGTCGCCGCAAACGTCGGCATCGCCTACGGGCCGTTGCCGTTGCTGAAGACGCTTGCGAAGAAGCAGATTAAGGCGCTGCCGATCGGCCCGGGGGAAGGCGTTAATACCACGACGGTTGCGCTCGTGTGGCGGAAATCGGACGATTGTGACGCTGTCCAGGACTTTGTTGGTATTACGAAGGGGAGAACTCCCAGGTCGTCGCGCAACACATCACACCCCCGATCGGGTGGGAAGAAGACTCGACGTTCGCGCGGTGCCCATAATGGGCGACGCACCTAAATCAACATGAAAGGTATGACAAATTATGTTTTCCCGTAAGATCGCTGCTTCCGCCGCTGCTGTAGCCCTGGCTGCTACCGGGTTAGTTGCGTGCTCTAACGACGACGACACCGCGGCAGAGACCGAGGTTGTGGAGACCACCGCTACTGAGACGAACGTAGAGACTGAGACTGCGGCTGCGAAGACGGAAACCGCTGACGCTTCCGCAACCGATTCCGCGGACTCCACCGGCGCTGCGGGCGAGGGCACCGAGGCGACCGAGGAGATTACAACTGCTGACGGCGGCACCGCAATGGTTCCGGCTGGCGTCGTTGCTGCCATGGATAAGTTTGCTGAGCCGTCCTGGGGCGAGCCGATGAAGGTTGAGCAGGTCGACGAAGGCTGGATCGTTACGTACGACCAGGAGCACTACGTCACCTGGAATGAGAACACCGGTGGCGCACCGACCTGGGGTCAGATTGCCAACGAGTGGATGACCGACGTCAACGTGGATAAGAAGCTGGGCTTCCCGCTGGCTCCGGAGGCTGCTAACCCGGACGAGTCCGGCTGGACCCAGGAGTTCGAGCGCGGCTCCATCAACTGGACCCGTGCTGGCGAAGGCGAGCCGTTCGCCGCGGTGATCACCGAGAAGTAAACCGCGCCCATGTAACGGCGTTCGGCCCGGCCCCATGTGAGGGGCCGGGCCGTTTTCGTTTCCCGGTTAGCTCAAATCTTCCTTGAGTGGGTCTTCCTTGACCGGCAGGAGGATCACGAACGCGATGATGGCCAGCGGCACCATGAGGAGGAACACGGGGGTAAGGCCGTCGTTGTAGCTCGACAGCACGACTTCCTTCACCGGCTGGGGCAGTTGCGCCACGCTGCTCGGGGTTAGCGAGTTCGCGGCACCCTCACCGAATTGCTTGCCTAGCGCAGCACCTTCTTCGCCGAGTTTCGCCAGAGCTTCCGGCAGGCGCTCCTCCAGCTTTTCGCGCATGTTGTGAATGAACAACGAGCCGGACAGGGAGGCGCCGATAGCGGAGCCGATCTGGCGGAAGAAGTTGTTCGTCGACGTTGCGGTGCCCACTTGGGCGAGTGGGAACGAGTTCTGCACGATGAGCACAAGAACCTGCATGACCAGACCAAGGCCGAAACCGAAGATGAACATGTAGATCCCGAGCACGGTCAGCGACGTGTCCACGCTCAGCCGAGAGAACAGGAACAGTCCCACGGTGGTAATGAGCATGCCGGACAGTGGGTACATCTTGTAGCGGCCGGTGCGAGAGATGATGAAGCCGACTGCCGTGCCGGTGCCGAGCATGCCGAGCACCATCGGCAGCATCATAAGGCCCGCGTCGGTCGGGGTCAGTTCGTGCACCATTTGCAAGTACGTCGGGAGGTAGGCGAGAGCACTGGTCATCCCGAGGCCAAGCACCGTGCCCGCCAGGGTGGTCAGCACCATGTTGCGGTTGCGGAACAGCCCCATGGGGATCAGCGGGTTAGTCGCGCGCAGCTCGACAATCACGAACAGCACGGCAGCGATCACAGCGATAGCGCTGGTGGCGATGATGGTCGGGGAGGTCCAGTCGTACTGCGTGCCACCCCATGTGGTGGTGAGGATCAGCGACGTGGTGGCGACAATCATGAGCGTGGTGCCGATGTAGTCAAAGTTCATGCCCTTGGCAGATCCGCGTCGCAGTTTCAGCACCTTGATGCAGACGGTCATCGCGAGAAGCCCCAGCGGGATGTTCATCCACAGTGCCCAGCGCCAGCCCGGACCATCGGTAAACCAGCCGCCGAGGACGGGGCCAAGTACCGAAGACACGCCGAAGACGGCACCCATGACACCCATGTACTTGCCACGCTCACGTGCGGGAACGACCTCGGCAATGATCGACTGGGAGTTCACCATCATGCCGCCCGCGCCGAGGCCTTGGATGGCGCGGCCGATGATGAGCAGCTCCATGGTGTTAGCAAAGCCGCCGATGGCGGAGCCGATTACGAACAGGCCGATGCCGGTGATGTAGAGCCACTTGCGGCCCAATACGTCGCCAAGCTTGCCGTTGATAGGCATCGCGATGGTCATCGTGACCAAGAACGAGGAGATGACCCAGCTCATGTGGTCCACGCCGCCGAGGTCACCAACAATGGTCGGCAGGGCCGTGGCGAAGATCATCTGGCCCAGCGAACTCATCAGCATGGTCAGCAGCAGGGCGGCGAACACGACGCCGACGTTCGGGGGAGTGGCTTGAAGCGGGTGGCGTCCCGCGCGGTTGTCTACCATGTCATGTCCTTTGCGTAATTCGTGATGTCTTTGGCGTATTCGATGAGCTGCTCGATTGGGTCTCCTTCATCGGGCGGCGCCCAGAGGTACCTGGTCACGACCCCTTGAAATAGCACGACGATGAATAGTGCTTCCGCCTCCAGCGATCCCGAATGCTTGCGGTCCTGCGGGAAGGTTTCAAAGTGGGCGCGGATGGAGCGACCAATTTCGGTGAGGAATCCGCGCTTTCGGGCGGCTTCGGCGTGCATCAAGCCCGGGTTGTTCTCCAACAATTGACGACGACACTTCGCCGCCGGACCGTCAAACCGGCCCGGTTCAACCACGATGGAGCGAATGACAAGCTCCAGCACGTTGTCGCTTTGGGTCGTGCGGATCGCGTCGAGTGCTTCCTCGTTGAACGTGAACGGAAACGACCCTAAGATCGCTTCGTCTTTGGAGTCCACATAGTTGAAGAAGGTGCGCCGGGAAATACCGGCTGAGCGGCAGATGTCGTCGACGGTGACGTTGTCGTAGCCGTGCTCCTCGACAAGCGACGCCGCCTCATTGCGGATGCGTTGCTTCGTCTCGCGGCGCTTTTGCTCCCGAATTCCCTCATTTTGCACGGGGTGCAATATTACACCCGGTGCACGTTAAGGCAAGCCCGCCGAAAGTTCCCCTTCTACCAGCGCAGTTTCGCCCTCAAGGTACGTCAGCTTCACGATCCCGGGCTCTTGCTTTTCGACGACCCACCGCCCCGAACCATCCCCACACGGCTTCGTCAACGGCACCGACGCACCGTCCTCACCGATCAGTGCGGTGCATCCGGTCAACGGATACGTCACCGACGCGGTCCCACCACCGAAGGTTGCCACCGCTGGCCAGGCCTTCACTTTCGCGTTGTCCTCCAGGCTGTTCAGGGTGCCGGTGTAGGTGCCGGTGGGGGAGGTGGAGTCGTCGTCACGCAACTGCGGTTGTGCCGTCACCGTGACGGTTTCGGGCACCTCGTTGGTCGGCTCCGGCTTCGGGTTGGCGTACCAATAGGCCGCCGCGAGCGCGACGC
Organism: Corynebacterium sp. HMSC070H05; assembly: GCF_001837615.1. NCBI lineage: Bacteria > Bacillati > Actinomycetota > Actinomycetes > Mycobacteriales > Corynebacteriaceae > Corynebacterium > Corynebacterium sp. HMSC070H05. The sequence goes on along the minus strand of NZ_KV833299.1, from coordinate 97,686 downwards.
CGATCACGGCGACAATCAGCGCAAGCACACCACCGACGACCCACGGCTTGTTCGGGCCACCGGCAGTGCGAAGCTCGGAGAAAGAATCAGGCATGAAAAAGCCCCCAGCATGTTGAAGTGAAGTGCTGGGGGCAGATTCTAGCTAGGTGCGAGCTACGGCCTAGTTTCGGTCGGTGTTGGCCATGGACAGCACATCGAGGCGCTTGTCCAGCTCCTCCTCGGTGAGCTTCTCACCATCGACGAAACCAAGGTCGATGGTGGCCTGACGGATGGTGATGCCCTCCTTGATCGCATGCTTAGCAATCTTGGCTGCGTTCTCGTAACCAATTGCAGAGTTCAGCGGGGTCACGATCGACGGGGAAGACTCGGCAAGCTCGCGCATGTGCTCGACGTTCGGCTCGATGCCGTCGACAAGCCTGGTGGCGAACTGACGGGAAGTGTTCGCCAGCAGGCGGGAGGACTCGAGCACGTTGCGTGCCATCATCGGGATGAACACGTTGAGCTCGAACTGGCCCTGGGTGCCGCCGAACGCAACAGCAGCGTCATTACCAATGACCTGCGCGGACACCTGCGTAGCGGTCTCGCACAGCACCGGGTTGACCTTGCCCGGCATGATCGAGGAACCCGGCTGCAGATCCGGCAGGTGGATCTCAGCGAAACCAGCCAGCGGGCCCGAGCCCATCAAGCGGATATCGTTAGCAATCTTGTACAGGGAAACCGCCACGGAACGCATCGCGCCGGAGAACTCCACCAGGCTGTCGCGGTTCGCCTGCGCCTCAAAGTGGTTCTTTGCCTCGGAGAGCTCATCCAGGCCGGTGAGCTTCTTGAGCTCCTCGGTAACCTTGCCGCCGAACTCAGCCGGAGTGTTGATGCCGGTGCCCACAGCGGTGCCGCCAATGGCCAGCTCGCCCAGACGGTGCAGGGTCGCCTCGACGCGCTCGACACCCAGCTCGATCTGGCGTGCGTAGCCGGAGAACTCCTGACCCAAGGTGACCGGGGTGGCATCCATCAAGTGGGTGCGGCCCGACTTCACAACCTCGTGCCACTCCTTCGCCTTCTTCTCCAGGGACTCCTGGAGCACCTTCAGTGCCGGGATGAGATCGTTTGCGGCAGCCTCGGTGGCAGCAACGTGAGTAGCGGTTGGGAAGGTGTCGTTAGAGGACTGGCCCATGTTCACATGGTCGTTCGGGTGAACCTCAACACCGTTCGCCTTCGCGATGGACGCGATGACCTCATTGGTGTTCATGTTCGACGAGGTGCCGGAACCGGTCTGGAACACATCGATCGGGAACTGGTCGTCGTGCTTGCCGTCCGCAATCTCCTTCGCAGCAGCGATGATCGCGTCCGCCTTCTCAGCGTCCAGCTTGCCCAGGTCCTTGTTCACCTGAGCACACGCAGCCTTCAGCAGACCAAGTGCGCGAATCTGCTGGGCCTCAAGGCCGCGGCCGGAGATTGGGAAGTTCTCCACAGCACGCTGCGTCTGGGCGCGCCAGAGAGCGTCGACGGGCACCTTGACCTCGCCCATCGTGTCATGTTCGATGCGGTATTCCTGATCAGCCATGATTGTCCTTTACTTCTGTCCCATGCACGCCACGCACGCTAAAGTGCGCTCGTGCCTTTCCAAAGATCGATTATGCCCCAGATAACAAAAATGAGGAGCTGTAATGTCTGAAAACCGGACACAAAAGGCCCCCGCATTGAGGGATGCGCTGGTGGCGTTGGCGGCAATGGCCATTATGTACGCCCTTTTGGCGGGACAGGGTCTGCTGTTGGTGCAGGCGAACGTGTCCCGCACCGTCGCGATCAGCATGCTGCCCCTCGCGGTTCTCATTTCCATCGTTGTGCCCTCGGTGCTGCTTATCCGCTACATGAAAAGTCGCGGACTCGAGCTGGGGTTTACGCGGCTAGGGAGTCGAGGCTGGCATGTGCTGTGGCAAGTTCCGGCAGTGATCGTCGGGGCCGCTGCGTCGAGCGCTATCGTCGGCTCGCTGATCGGGATGGAACCAGGCGGAGGCTCAACCGCAGATGACTTAGCCAAAGATGCCGGAAGTGTGGCGCCGGTGCTCATCTTGCTTGCCGGTTATCTGCTACTCGGGCCAGTGATTGAAGAGATTGTGTTCCGCCGTGTGCTCATGGGCTACTTTGACACGCTCATGCCGGCAGCAGCGAGCGTGCTGCTCACCTCCGTCATCTTTGCTGCAGCCCATATCGCGCCACCCGTGATCGTCTACACATTCTTCTGCGGCATCGGCCTCGCACTGGTCGCACGGTTCCACGGCGGCATCACTGCGAGTTTCATCGTGCACGTAGCCAACAACTTCGCGGCTAGCGCAGCAGTCATTGGAGCCTTGTTCTAGAACGACAAAGCCCCGCGCCCTTCGTTGAGAAGGCGCGGGGCAAAAGTCAGGTTCTACTTGGTTGGCTCGGAGTAATCGACCACCGAGTAGTCCTGCAGCTTGGCCAGCTGGTGCTGGGATTCGACGTAGCGCACGGTGCCGGACTTCGAACGCATCACCAGCGAACGGGTGGTGGCGCCAGACTTGCGGTAGGTCACGCCACGCAGCATGTCACCGTTGGTCACGCCGGTAGCGGCGAAGTAGCAGTTATCAGAGGTGACCAGGTCGTTGATGCCAAGGACACGATCCAGGTCGTGGCCAGCGGCGAGTACCTTCTCGCGCTCCTCGTCGGACTGCGGGGCCAGCATGCCCTGAATGTCGCCCCCAAGGCACTTCAGCGCACATGCGGTGACAACACCTTCCGGGGTGCCGCCGATGCCCATGGCGATGTCGATGGAGCTGTTGTCCTGAGCAGCAGCAATTGCGCCGGCAACGTCGCCGTCCATGATGAAGCGAACCTTGGCGCCGGCGGCACGGATTTCCTCGACAAGCTTGTCGTGACGCGGGCGATCCAACACAACAACCGTGATGTCAGCCGGACGAACACCCTTCGCCTTAGCAACCGACTTGATGTTGTCCTCAACGGAAGCAGTGATATCAATCGCGCCGACCGCCTCAGGGCCAACCGCGATCTTGTTCATGTAGAACGCGTCCTGCGGGTTAAACATGGAGCCACGATCCGCGGCAGCAATGACAGAAATCGCGTTCGGGCGACCCTCTGCCATCAGACGGGTGCCATCTACCGGGTCAACGGCGATATCCACCGCAGCACCACGGCCGGTGCCAACCTGCTCGCCGTTGAACAGCATCGGGGCCTCGTCCTTCTCGCCTTCGCCGATCACGATCACGCCGTCCATCTCCACGGAGTTGATCATCTTGCGCATCGCGTTCACGGCGGCGCCGTCGCCCTCGTTCTTCTGTCCGCGACCCACCCAACGGCCGGAGGCGAGCGCTGCTGCCTCCGTCACACGGACGAGCTCCATTGCTAGGTTGCGGTCAGGGACAAGATCAGACTGTTCAGTCATCGCGGGGGCCTTCCTCCAGAGGACAAAAATCGACCCCTCTATTCTGGCACTTCCACACGCCGAAGTGTTGGTATCGCCCACCTTTACGGGGGAGAAGCCCGCCCGTTCTGGGGTGCAGGTGGCTCATGACATACTGAAACGCGTGGCAAACGACAAGAAACCCCGCATCTTCCAAAACGGCCGAGACATGGCAATCAACGCCGTGCTCATTGTGGTGCTCATGCTCGTCGCTGTCGGCGCGACCGGGCTGTGCTCCTTCAACCCCGGCGCCCCCGAATCCGGCCCCGTGCAGGAGGTCGACGCAAAAGCGTTCCTCGACCTCGAGGCGCGTGCGGTGAACTACCCGGTGCGCTACCCGCAGATGCCAGAAGGCTGGACCACCAACTCGGCGCGCCGCAGCATGCTTGCCGGCAACTCGGCACCCGTCGTCGGGTGGGTCACCCCGAACCGTGGCTACCTGCAACTCACCCAGACTGGCGTCGATAAGGATGCGGCGCTCCAGGCCTCCAACGCCGACAACCGCATGCTCGATCGCACAGTGCGTATCGACGACACCGACGTCGAGGTCTACACCAGCGACGAACGCGAGGTCCGCGACCTGTGGATTGTGGACGCCGGCGACGCACGCTTCGTCGTCACCGGCGCAGGCAGCACGGACGAGTTCGAAGAGCTCATCAGCGCAGCGCTGAAGGCTACTCCGATCACACCCCAGTAGCTTCTAGTACTTACTGCTCAGGAGCCTGCCCGCTGACCTGACGGGTGCTGATGGCTTCTTCGACGCGCTTCGAAGCGCCGTCGAGAAGCACCTCGCACCGCTTCGCCAGCGCCTCACCGCGCTCCCAATACTTCAACGACTCGTCCAAACTCATCTGGCCGAGCTCCAAAATCTTCACCGTCTCCACAAGCTCATCGCGAGCCTGCTCGTAGGTCAGCGTCTCCGGGTCCGGGAAAGCATTGTCGTTCGCCTGGCCGGATCCAAACGTGTTGTCTGTCATGAGTGTTCCTTAAACGTTCTTAGTTGACTTCAGCTGGTTGCATTAATCAGCGGGAGTGGTGGACATCGAAGCGGCGGTAATCGAGCCATCGCCGACACGGATACGCAGCTGCGCGCCGGGCTGAGCCTGATCAATAGAGGTCACAACCTCAGGGCCAGAGTGGTCGCGCGGAACCACCTGCACCACGGCGTAACCACGGGCCAAGGTTGCAGAGGGGCCGAGCGCCGACACCTGCGCGCGCAACGCCGAGACCTGCTGGTTCTCACGCTGCAGCACATGGGAAATGTCGCGGCGGATCAACGCCTGGGCGCGCTCCACTTCCTCGCGGCGGCGCGTGATCGCCATCATCGGATCCGCTAGGGCAGGACGGGTGCGAATCGACGCGAGGCCGTTTCGTTCCCGCTGCACCCATCCGCGCAGGGCGGCGGACATGCGGGCACGTGCTTCGTCGATAAGCGCACGCTCCTGCACAACATCCGGCACGGCACGCTTCGCAGCATCGGTCGGGGTGGCGGCGCGAACATCAGCCACATTGTCCAGCACCGGGTTATCCGGCTCGTGGCCAATCGCCGAAATGACAGGTGTGCCAGCGGCCGCCACCGCGCGTTGCAGGGCCTCCTCCGAAAACGGCAACAAGTCCTCAACCGAACCGCCGCCGCGGGCGATGATGATCACCTCCACGTCCGGATCGCGATCCAGCACCTGCAGTGCCTCGATCACCGCAGGCACGGTCGTCGGCCCCTGTACCGGCGTGTTGATGATCTCGAAGTTCACCTGTGGCCAACGTCCCTGCGCCACCGTGACCACGTCACGCTCAGCAGCCGAACCACGCCCCGTGATCAGGCCAACCTTTTTCGGAAGGTAGGGCAGCGGGCGCTTGCGTGCCGGATCGAACAGGCCCTCGGCCGCCAACTGCTTGCGCAACGCCTCAATGCGCGCCAGCAACTCGCCCGCACCGACGTGACGGATCTCCGCCACCTTCATCGAAAACGAGCCGCGGCCTTGATAAAACGTCGGCTTACCGTATGCGACCACGCGGTCGCCGTCCTTCAACGGCACAGCCATGCCGGTCAGTAACGACGTCTCCGCCGTCAACTGCACCGACACCTGCTCCTGCGTGTCCCGCAACGTCATATACGACAGCCGCCACGACGGCTTCGTATTAATCTGCGTGAGCTGACCCTCAATCCACAACCAACCCAGCCGGTCGATCCAACTCTTCACGGAGTTATTGAGCTTGGCCACAGACCACGGCGTTTCCGGCGTGCTCTTCGGCGGCGCACTCTGCGCACCTTGCACACCTTGTGTTTCTGTCACGCGATGCTCCTTTCTCCCCAGTTCTTCTGCCAGGTAAACAGTACCCGGCGGGCACGATTTACCCGCCTACTGTTTTTGACGCAGATTCGTTAGGGTTGGTTCCATGACTGATCAGGGTAAGAAAGTGCTACTCGCGTCCCCACGCGGATACTGTGCAGGCGTGGATCGCGCCGTGGAGACCGTAGAAAAGGCGCTGGAGAAGTACGGCGCCCCCGTCTACGTGCGCAAGGAGATCGTGCACAACAAGTACGTGGTGGAGACGCTGCAGGACCGCGGCGTGATCTTTGTCGACGAAACCGACGAGGTCCCCGAAGGATCCCACCTCGTGTTCTCCGCCCACGGTGTGTCGCCCGCAGTGCGCGAATCCGCCAAGGAGCGCAGCTTGCACACCCTCGATGCATCCTGCCCGCTGGTGACTAAGGTGCACAACGAGGCGAAGCGCTTCGCCCGCGACGGCTACCACATCCTGCTCGTCGGCCACGAAGGCCACGAAGAGGTCGAAGGCACCGCAGGTGAGGCTCCGGACATCACCCACCTCGTCGACGGCGTCGACGGCGTCGACCGCCTGCCGGACTTCCCGGAGGGGCAGAAGCTGGTGTGGCTGTCCCAGACGACGCTGTCTGTCGACGAGACCATGGAGATCGTCAACAAACTGCACGAGCGTTACCCGAACTTGGAGAACCCGCCGAGCGACGACATTTGTTACGCCACCCAAAACCGCCAGGCCGCGGTGAAGAAGATCGCGCCGCAAAGTGACCTGGTCATCGTGGTCGGCTCCCAGAACTCGTCCAACTCGAAGCGCCTCGTCGAGGTCGCGCTCGAGGCCGGCGCGCAGGAGTCCCACCTGGTCGATTACGCCCACCAAGTCGACGATGCCTGGTTCGACGGTGTCAACACCGTCGGCGTGACCTCTGGCGCCTCGGTACCGGACATCCTCGTCCGCGAACTGCTCGACTACCTGGGGGAGAAAGGCTACGGCGACGTGGAAGAGATCACCACCACCGTGGAGACCATCACGTTCTCCCTGCCGCGCGAACTGCGCCTGCCACGCCGCGAGGCACCGCTCGAGGCATAAACCCTGCCGAGGACGACCAAAAGGCCTTGCCCCGTTTACATCGGGACAAGGCCTTTAGCCTTTGTACAAGTCCTCGCCGAGACGGTGAACCGCACGTGAAGAACCACCGGTTTCTCCGGATCTACGCGAGCCACTCGCATTTGCCTTGCGACGACGCGCCCCCTCCGACTTCGCCCGCTCCAACAACTCCTGCACAGGAACCGACCGAGCCTGCTCGCGAGCCCTCCGCCCTTGAGAATTTGTGCGACGGTTGCTGCGGTTCTGCGAGGTCCGCTGGGCGGTTTCGCGTCGGCGAATCGCATCGTTTTGCCGACGGATCAGTCGCAGCCGCACCGCAGCGATAAGCAGCGAGCCCGCGGTGGTGAAAAACAGCACCGGGAAGTACTCCGCCACCGGGTACGCGATACCGAGCAGTGCAGTCTTAGCGCTCGCGCCGCCAGCCGACAGGCTCTCGCGCGACATGAAGTAACCCGTGGCCACCAGCGCGGCGACAAACATTAATGGTGCGCTCGTCACCGTCAGGGAAAGCCCCTTCGGGTTCACCAACGTGGTCACCACGATGACCGCGAGGGCATACAGCGCAAGAAAGGGCCACGAAATTACACCTGCGGACAGCGACAGCAGCACGCCGGTGAACAGGGCGGCGAACACGATGCCGAGGCCAGACCCCGTCGGCAACCCAACAAAGGTGGCGGACGTAGGGGAATGGCTCCGGCTCGAAAGATGTGACACGCTGACGCAGTTTACCTGCCGTCGTCCTCCGCCATGTGCCGGGCACGCGCCGAAATAGGATTCAGCTCTGGAGCCTGTTCCCTCCGGGCAGGAACGTGAGCCTCCTCGAGCTTACGTGCCGTGACCATCACGCGGGAATCCATCGATGCCAACGTGGCGTTATAAGCCTCAACCGCCTTTTCCAATGAGGCGCCGACTTTGTTGTAGTGGCGGGCCATCGTCGATAGACGCTGGTGCAACTCTGCCCCGAGGCGCTGGACCTCCTTCGCGGACGCGTTGATGGACTCCTGACGCCAGCCGAGGGCGACTGTGCGCAACAGTGCAAACAGCGTGGTCGGGGTGGCGATGACCACGTCGCGCGAAAACGCATAGTCAAGCAGTTCCGGGTCGAGGCCGAGCGCCGCATCCAAAAACGGATCCGCTGGCACAAACAACACGACGAACTCCGGGGTCGGCTGGAACGCGTTGATGTACGCCTTGTTCGACAACGTATCCACATGCGAACGCAGCAAATGCGCATGGCGACGCAGGTGGGCGTCGTGCTCCTCCGGATCATCCGTGTTCAACGCGTCCAGGTAGGAACCGAAGGGAACCTTCGCGTCCACAACAATGTTGCGCCCCTGGGTAAGGCGGATGATCATGTCGGGGCGGACGCGGGTGTCGTCGATACGCATGTGCGCCTGCGTATCAAAGTCAACGTGTTCGAGCATGCCACCGAGCTCCACAACGCGCTCTAGCTGCATCTCGCCCCACCGTCCGCGGGGCTGCGGGGAGCGCAAAGCGGTGATGAGCTGGTCCGTGCGGTCGCCGAGACGCGCGGAGGTCCGTCCGATCGCCTGGACCTGACCTGCGATTGCCGACGACGCCACTGCCTGCTGCTTATCCATCGCATCAATCTGCTCACGCATGTCCTTCAACGCGCGAGCGACGGGGCGGAGATCCTGTGGCGGAGCCGGCTGAGGTGCAGAACGGCGAAACCACGCCACGCCAGCGAATACCCCGACGATAAACCCGGCGAGGAGACCCGTTGCAAGGATAAGAAAGACCGTTGACGTTTGCATGCCGCAGATCTAACCACCCCGGCACGACACACTACTCGCCGGGTTCGCTTTTATGTTCGAACTCCCTGCGTCGCAAGATGGTGCGGCTGCCCACCTCGCGCAACTTCTTCAGGCTATTCGCGCTGAAGTGGGGTGAGTCATCGTCCTGTGCAGCTGGATCGTCGTCAGGGGTTTGCGGAGCGTTGACCCAGTCGCGCTCGCCGCGCCACGCCTCGCGCTTGTGCACCGACTCTGCCTCGTCGATTTCCGCGATGAGCTTGCCCTCTTCGGTGGCAAAAGTGAGGTCCTCGGCACTGACCTCGCCGGCGTTGATGCGCAGGATGTCCAACACGTAGCGGTACACCACAGCGATCATCGCAGCTGTCGGCACCGCGAGGAAACCGCCCATGAGGCCGAAGAGGCCACCGCCGACGGTCACGGAGATCAGCACGATCACCGGGTGCAAGTTCATCGCCTTGGACTGCAGTAGGGGAGAGAGCACGTTGCCCTCAAGCTGCTGGGTCGCGAGGACGATGCCAAGCACGATCAGGGCCTTGGTGAACCCGAGCGTGACCAGTGCGATCAGGACCGCCAAAGCGCCTGCGACCACGGCGCCGACGATCGGGATGAAGCCCGCAACGAACGTAATAATCGCAAGCGTGAACGCCATGGGTACGCCGACGATGGCAATGCCAATGCCGATCACCAGCGCATCGATGAGGGAACACACGGCCTGTGCCCTGATGAAGCCCGACAGGGTGTTCCAGGAGCGGGTCAACAGTTCCGTGAAGTGGAGTCCCGTGCGTCCGCCCGTCGCGCCGCGCAGCCACGGCAGGAAGCGGTGGCCGTCCTTCAGGAAGAAGAAGGTCAGCACGAACAGCACCATCAGCGTCACCGACAGGCCTGCCGCGGTGTTGATGCCGGAGAACACGCCACCGGCGATGGCGCCGGCCTGGTTCTGGACCCACCGCGTGATTTCGTCGACACCCTCGTTCAGGTTCTCCGGATTCACGTTCAGCGGTGGACCCTGCGCCCACAACTGCAGGCGCTGCACACCCTCGAGCGCCTGGATGTACAGCAGCCGCGATTGGCCCACAATATCGGGGGCGACGATCATGCCGAGGGCTGCCAGCACGCCGAAGAACAGCAACATGGTCACCATGGCCGCGATGCCGTCGGTGAACTTATGGTTGCGCAGCCAGCTCGCAACCGGGGCAAGCACCGTGCACACAATCAGCGCGAGCACCGCAGGCAACACGCCGACCCAAAAGGCGCCGATGAGCTTGCCGATTGCGAAGAAAAACAGCGCGATGACCAGCAGGCGCAGCGTAAACTTCGCCCCGGAGGAAACCCAGGCGTTAAACACCACGATGCGATCGACGCGGTCGTCGCGCTTGTCTGCAGTCTGATTCGGAGCGGTCACGCGAACTATTGTGCCCCACTGCACATTGCTTTGCGACGAACCCCTCACAACCAGCGCCACAACGTGGGATAGGATGGAGCGCCGTGAGCCTTACTCTTGGAATTGTCGGTCTGCCCAACGTCGGTAAATCCACCTTGTTTAATGCGCTGACGCGCAACGAGGTGCTTGCCGCTAACTACCCGTTCGCCACCATCGAGCCGAACATCGGCCTGGTGGAGCTGCCGGATCCGCGCCTGGATCGGCTGGCGGAGATCTTCGACTCGGAGCGCGTGCTGCCAGCAACCGTGTCCTTCGTGGACATCGCCGGCATCGTCAAGGGCGCGTCCGAGGGCGAGGGCATGGGTAACGCCTTCTTGGCCAACATCCGTGAGGCGGACGCGATCTGCCAGGTGGTGCGTGCGTTTTCCGACGACAACGTCATCCACGTCGACGGCCAGGTCAACCCGTCCTCGGACATCGACGTGATTAACACCGAGCTGATCCTCGCGGACCTGCAGACCATCGAAAAGGCCCTGCCACGCCTGGAGAAGGAAGGCCGCAAGGACAAGGACGTCGCCGACCAGGCCGAGGAGGCTAAGAAGGCCCAGGCCATTCTCGAAGACGGCCGCACCCTCTTCGCCGCCTCCAAGACCGGCGATATCGACCTGGCACTGCTGCACCACCTGCACCTGATGACCGCCAAGCCGTTCCTCTACGTCTTCAACTCCGACGAAGCCGTGCTGACCGACGAGGCGAAGAAACAGGAACTGCGCGAACTCGTCGCCCCGGCCGAGGCTGTGTTCCTCGACGCCCAGACCGAAACCGAGCTGCTCGAACTTGACGACGAAGACGCAGCCGAGCTCCTCGCCGCCGTCGGCCAAAACGAACCAGGTTTGAAGACCCTGGCCAAGGCCGGCTTTGACACCCTCGGCCTGCAGACCTACCTCACCGCAGGCCCGAAGGAGGCTCGCGCCTGGACCATCCACAAGGGGGACACCGCCCCGAAGGCCGCAGGCGTGATCCACTCCGACTTTGAAAAGGGTTTCATCAAGGCCGAGATCGTCGGCTTCGAAGACCTGGACGCGCTCGGCTCCATGGCCGAGGCCCGCGCCGCCGGCAAGGTCCGCCAGGAAGGCAAGGACTACGTCATGGTCGACGGCGACGTGGTCGAGTTTCGTTTCAATGTAACCTAAATACGCTATGAATAGCGTATGACTACACGCGCTGCTATTTACCTCCGTATCTCGTTAGATGCTGCCATGGACGGCCTCGCCATCGACCGGCAGCGTCAGGACTGCGAAGCCCTCGCCGAGCAACGCGGCTGGGACGTCGTGCATACCTACGTCGATCAGTCGATCTCCGCGTCGAAGAAGGACGTGGACCGCCCCGACTACGACGCGATGGTGGCGTCCTTTGAGCGCGGCGAGATCGACGCGATCATTTGCTGGGACCTCGACCGCCTCACACGGCAGCCCTGGCAGCTCGAAGAGTGGATCGACAGGGCAGAGGAGCAGGGGCTGAAACTCGTCACTGCGAACGGTGATGCTGACCTTGCCACCGACGGCGGCAGAATGTACGCGCGCATCAAAGCAGCCGTGGCACGCGGCGAGATCGAGCGAAAGAGCATGCGCCAGTCTCGTGCGCAACAGCAACGCGCCGAGCAGGGCCGCTGGTACTCCGGCGGTGTGCGCCCTATCGGCTACACCTCCACCGGCGAGATCATTCCATCCGAAGCCGCCGCCGTGCTCGGTATGTTCCGCGCTGTCGAGAGGGGCAACTCCATGCGCGACATTGCGCGCGCCTTATCTGGGGTCGATCAACCGGGCTTGCCGGATATCCCGACCACGCCGCGCCATATGTACACCGTGGTCACAGAGCGCAACGCTCGACGCCGCGCTGAAGGCCAGGAAGAAAAGCCGGTTCCCGACGCGCAGCCGTGGGCCTACACGTCGTTGCACTCGATCCTGCGCAACCCCGTGTATGCGGGTTACTCCACTTATAAGAAGGCCAAGCGCAAAGGCGTGAAGAACAAATACCGCCGTGTCACGCATATCGTCCGCGACCCCGATACCGGCGAGCCGGTGAAAGGGCAGTGGGAGCCGATCGTCACACCAGATCTGTGGTGGCGCGTGCAGAACGTGCTCGACGATCCCGACCGGCTGACCAACAAGGAGCGCCGGAACACTCGCCGCCATCTCGGCTCGGGTCTGTATGTCTGCGACGAGTGTGGCAACCCCGTGCGCACACATGCCGACCGCTACCGCTGCGCCGCCTGTGGATTAGTGCGCACACATAGCGTCGATGATTTTGTGCTCGCCGTGATCCGCGCCCGCCTTGGCCGTGACGACCTGGCGGACCTGCTGCCGACTGTGGACGACGACGAGGTCAACGCCATCGACGACGAACTCGCTGAGCTTCGCGCAAAGCTCGCCCGCGTCCAGGCTGACTACGATGAGGAGCTTATCGAGGCCCGTGACCTCAAGCGCGCGCGAAACCGTTATGAGCCGCAGATCGAGAAACTCGAAACGCGCCGTGCCCGTCTTGCTGGCGCATCGGCGCTGCTCGACACAACCGGCTACGCCTCGCCCGTGGATGCCTTCGACAACGCAGAGCTTGCCGTGCAGCGCCGAGTCATCAATACCCTGTGCCAGGTGCGCCTGCGCCGTGGCGTGCGCGGCACCAAGACCTTTAACCCTGAATCGGTGCAGATCGTGTGGAACTAGGTTGCAGTGTGTGACACGTCAACAATCGCGCGCATGCGCTGCGGCGCGCAAAGCTCTTACGAAGGAACGCCACGGGAGCCGGCAGTTCGGGGGAGATCTGCCTTCGTGTATCGGGGGCGACACTGCTCAACCGTGGCGTTCGCAGGAAGTATGACACGGCTCTTGTTACCCCAGAGGTCGTAGGTTCGAATCCTGCCCCCGCTACCAACTTCCAAGCCCCTACCAGGAGAAACACTGGTAGGGGCTTTAGTTATTTCTCTTAAGGCGCACGTCCTGGGACTCAAATCGGGACTTTAGCGATGGCATTTTGTCACTTAAGCCGGTTTGGAAGTGATGGGGTTAAGTGACAATTTTCGATTTTGTGACCTTGGATGACTGTGTCGTTTTGAGGAGTCGTCTGCACGGATTTCAGAAGTCCTCTGTACTATCGCCATCCACTCCGGAGAGGCCGCGGGCGTTCGTCCACTTCATCTGGAACGCGATTCGACAGAGCGCATTCAATACGATGGTCTTTTTCTCCCTGCGAAGGATGGGGGCAGTTTAGGGTACCAGGGTGTTGACCAGATCGAGGAATTCCTCAGCGTAGGCAATTTGCTTGCGTAGCTTTTCGTAGCGGGTGCGCGTCTCCTCACGAATGTCGGCAAGGGTGGCCTTGGCATTACTCCGTGCCTGCTGTGCGGTATCACTTTCCTGCCCGCCATCTGAACTATGAAGAATCTCCGCAGCTTCCAGGAATTCCCGCATCTGATCCAGAGTAAACCCCAGCGGTTTCATCCGTCGCACCAGCAAAACACGACGTACATCAGCCTCACTATAAAGCCTGAACCCACCAGGGCTACGCCCCGATGGGGTAATCAGGCCGACGTTGTCATAATAACGCAAGGTGGGAATCGACAACCCCGTCTGGTCAACGACCTCGCCGATCTTGAAATTACTGTTTTGCATTGCCTGTTCTCCTTCACGGTGATGTTGCCCACGGGTTCCTGTGCCTGGGTTGGCGGTTGAGTAAAACTCCCGCTACCATGACCACCATCACCAAACCTAAAGTTACTAGAGGGTTGGATTCCTTTCGGGCGTTCGCCCAGTTACCTATCCCCTCAAAGATTGGACATCTATGACTGAAACTAGCACGGCGGCCCCCCGCCCCCTCCTGAGTCCAGACGGCGCTGATGCCCCTACCGGGATCATCGCATCCTTCCGTTACGCATTTTCTTCCCCCGCCCGTATCCGTATAGAGATTCTGGCCGGACTGGCGGTATCCCTGGCGCTGATCCCTGAGGCCATTGCCTTTTCCATCCTTGCCGGTGTTGACCCAGCCATGGGTCTGTTTTCCTCGGTAGTCATGGCCATTGCGATCGCCTTTACCGGTGGCCGCCCGGCAATGATCACCGGCGCCACCGGGGCTATTGCCCTAGTCATTGCTCCTGTGGCGCGTGGTTACGGGATGGATTATTTCATCGCCACCGTCCTGTTGGGCGGTGTCCTACAAATCGTGCTCGGCGCCCTCGGTGTGGCGAAACTTCAGCGTTTTATCCCCCGATCGGTGATGCTGGGTTTCGTCAATGCACTGGGCATTATGATTTTCACCGCCCAACTCGAACACCTCATTGATGTGCCTTGGATAGTCTACCCACTCGTCGGCTTGGGTGTGGTGATCATGATTTTCTTCCCCAAGCTCACCAGTGTGATCCCCGCCCCGCTGGTCACGATTATCGTGCTCACCGGTTTGGTCATTGCCGCCGGTTTGACTGTCCCGACGGTCTCGGACATGGGCAAGATGCCGGAGACCTTACCGTCCCTGTTTATTCCGAACGTGCCGTGGACGTTGGAGACCCTGCAGATCATCGCGCCTTATGCCCTGGCCATGGCCGTGGTCGGTCTCATGGAATCGTTGATGACCGCCAAGCTCGTCGATGACATCACCGACACTCATTCCGATAAAACTCGTGAATCCTGGGGACAGGGGGTGGCTAATATTGCCTCCGGTTTCTTCGGCGGCATGGGTGGCTGCGCGATGATCGGTCAAACCATGATCAACGTCCGCGAATCCGGGGCACGTACCCGCCTATCCACCCTGTTAGCCGGTGTGTTCCTGCTGGTCCTGGTCCTGGCACTGGGCGACATCGTTGGCATGATCCCGATGGCTGCGCTGGTGGCAATCATGATCATGGTCTCGGTCGGCACCATCGACTGGCACTCGGTGCATCCACGCACCCTTAAACTCATGCCGGTCTCTGAGACCATTGTTATGGCCGTGACGATTATTGCCACCCTAGCCACCCACAACCTGGCCATCGGTGTGGTGTTGGGTGTGGTCACCGCGATGATCATGTTCGCCCGTCGGATGGCACATATCGCTTCCATTGAAAAGGTCTCCGAGATCGACGGCGACGGCGATGGCGAGATTGATACTCGTACCTACCGGGTGCATGGCCAGTTGTTTTGGGCATCAAGCAATGACCTGGTTTATCGCTTTGATTACACCGATTCTGCCCGTCATATCACTATTGATCTCACTGAGGCGGAGATCTGGGATGCCTCCACGGTCGCGACCTTTGACGCGATTACGCAGAAGTTCCAGGACAGAGGCAAAACCGTGTCCATTATCGGGCTCGACGGTCCCAGTCAGGACCGGCTGAACCGCCTGTCTGGCCGGCTTGGCACCGGCCACTAACATCCCCCGACTCGAGCACATCGACTTGGCGCCCCAACTTATAACCGGGGCGCCAGTTTATTGGTGCTGTTGCAAAGTTGGGGCATAGGAAGAGCATAAAAGAAGCGTAGCGGTTAACCGCTACGCTGTGTTGTGGGGATTTTTACTTTTTACGGTGCACGTGTTCTAGTTAGTGGTTCGTTTCTTTCCTCGGGTGATTGCGACGGTATTCCTCGACTAAGTGAGCAATACCCGGCGCAGCCTGGGACAACATCCAGGTCATAAGCGCTATAAGAACCCCTATGACGATAAGTGTTAACGCCAACCAGCCCAGTGTTGGGCCGATGCCGTTGGCCTCCTGGACGTGACCCCACAAGGCAGACACGCCGTCGGGTATGCCGAGCATACTTAGCAGCCCGTTCCCCAAGGCTCCGACAGCAACGAGTGCGATAGCAACGAAGAGAACACTGGCTGCAATCCACGAGGCAGACATGCAGGCCTTAATAAAGTTCGTGTTCGACTTTTCCATATCGTCGTTATACTGCTTGCGTTCTGCGCGTATCTCCTCCAGCAGCTTTTCGTTGGACTCCTTCTCCTGGAGCAGAGCGCTGTGAGCCTTCTTAGAGGCTTCTGCTGCCTCGTGCAGGCTCTTAGGCTCTTTCGACATTGCCTCAGATACAGCTACTTCTACCAGCGGTTCCAGGCTAGAAGTCAGGCTCGAAGTCATCTGAGCGTTCAGGCTCTGGCTGCGACCCGGACCACATCTACTCAGACACCATCTCCGGCACCAACTGGCAACGGCCTGGTCTTGATGACGCGCTGGCGTACATGCGCCCCGACGACACGCTCGTTGTCACGCGCTTGGACAGGCTCGGCCGCAGCCTCGCGGACACCGTGAACACCATCGCTGACCTCGCCGAGCGTGACATCAACGTCAAGGTGTTGGAGCCAGCGCTGGACACGTCGAAGCCCACCGACAAGGTGGTTATCAACGTCATGGCAAGTCTTGCCGAGTGGGAGCGTGACCTGCTTGTCCAGCGCACCCGTGAGGGCGTGGCGCACGCCCGCGCACAGGGCAGGGTCGCCGGCCCCAAGCCGAAGCTCAGCGCTGAGCAGGCGCAGATGGCCAAGGAGCTTATCGACGGCGGCAAGTCCGTCAGCGCTGTAGCGCGCACCTTTAACGTCTCGCGGCCGACGATCTATCGCGCTCTCAAGCGCATCGAAGCCGACGCTTAAGCACAGGCTGCGTCGCTAGCGCTCGCACCCGGCGAGAAGGCATCAGGCTGCGCTAGCGACGCTCGGCACACATGAGTGCTGCACTGCTGGGATACGCCTGCGACCGGCAGAGCCGGGCCGAATACGGGATTGACCACATACACCCCGTATTCGTGCAAAGGAGCACTGCCATGTCCACTCATTCCCACACGCTTGCATCTCACGGCGAGATCCTCGCGAACCTCCCCGGCATCCTCGGGTTCTACCCGAACAACTCGCTGATCCTCGCGTTCTTCGTCGACGACGAGGGCGTCGACACCGTCCGCCTCGGCCCGGTCGCACGGTTCGACCTGGACGAAGCAGTGGAGAAGCTCACCGAGAGCCGCGAGCGGTTCGCAGCGTGGGTCCACCACCTCGAACTCGACGCTGTTATCGCGTACATGATCAGCGATGACATTGCGCAGCCGGTCTTCGACGAGACGGCCACGTACCTCACCAGCGGGGCCTCGCCGCTACCGCCGCTGCTCGGGGTGGTGCAGGTGCCCGAGATCGTCACTGGGGCTGCTTGGTGGTCTGTGTACCAGCATCCGCTCATC
>NZ_KV833299.1:0-80417 GCF_001837615.1 Corynebacterium sp. HMSC070H05 | reverse complement strand
GACGCGCTGGCGTATATCCCGCCCATGTTCGCAGACGTGCTGCAGCGTGAGTATGAGCAGGCGGCGGCAGGGATCACCCAGCCGAGCGCTCGCGCTGTTCGGTCTGCGCTGAAATGCTTCACCACGCCGCGCTTGCGGGACACGCTGCTTGCCGCACTGCTCGATGACCCGCAGGCGGGCCTTGCGTTCATAGAGAAGGTTATGCGCGCTGTCCCGACCAGCTGGCCAGGCATGCGCTCGCAGCTCACCGCCACTGTTGCCGTGCTCGCTCACGCCACAGGCCAGCCGGGGCTAGCTGGCGTGGCTGCGCAGCGAGCCACCGAGATCGGGCCAGACGAGAACTTCCCGTCGCTGGTGGCGAAGCTGACCGATATCGGCCAGGGCGAGCGGATGGTCGAGCTTGTCCGCGAGGGCGCTGAGAAGACCCGCACGATCTTGTTTGCCGAGTAGCACCACACACCCCGTTGTAGCAATGCAACGGGGTTTCTTTTTCTCGCGGGGCCTTGGCTTGCGACGACAGACACCGCAACGAGGCAGGGGAGTGACCTTTAGACAGCAGAGCTGTCTCCAACAGACGGATTGACCACCAATCCGAACAAGGAGGCACGTGATGCGCGACATCACCCACACCGACCTGGAACTGCTCTACCAGCTCGCCGACGGCATCGACGGCGAGGACGCCGATCCGGGTGCAGCACAAGAACTGCGCGACCTAGAGGCGGCAGGCACACCGCTGCCCTGGGCAGTGTTGTAACGACAGCGCAACCGCCCCGCAGCAGCAAAGCAGCTGCTTAAGTACCCAAATTGCACGGCAAATCACACCCACTCACGTAAGGAGAACCAACATGTCCAACCCCTTCAACAACGGCACCATCGTCGGCAACGCAGCTCGCGCACCGAAGCTGTTCGAGCACGCAAACGGCGGTGCGACGGTGAAGCTCAGCGTCTATGCGCGCAACACCTTCAAGAACAAGTCCACCGGCAAGGTGGAAAGCGAGATCGTGGAGCTGACCGGCTACGTCCAGGACGCCGCGAACCCCGGTGTGTTCGGCTGCATCGGCTCCGGCGATCGCGTTGCGGTGAGCTACTCGCTCAAGACCGACGTCTACACCGACAAGGACGGTGTGAAGCAGTACCCGCTGGTGGCGCGCATCGACACGGTGCAGCTGATCGATTCCAAGAAGGAGTCCGCTGCTCGCGCTGCCCGTCGCGGAGGCGAGGCGGCGACCGCCGCCCTGGCTGGCGCTGAGGGCGAAGAAGTACCGTTCTAACTACGAAACCCCGCAGGGAACGATACGACCTGGGGTTTTGTGAAGCGATTTCAAACGCATCTAGTGGCGCCATTTATGGTTGGGGGCATGGGCGCAGGAAAAAGTGATTTCGACGTTGTAGGTGACCGTGCGGACGATCCGGAAGAGATGGTGCGCCTGCGGTTCGATGTCGCTTACGACGGCACGGACTTCCACGGTTGGGCGCGCCAGAAACCTGCCGGTGGGGAAGAGCTCCGCACGGTGCAGGGCGTGCTGGAGGACGCGCTGAGCCTGATCCTGCGCTACCCGGTGGAGCTGACGGTGGCCGGCCGGACGGACGCGGGAGTCCACGCCGCCGGGCAGGTGGCGCATGCGGATATTCCGGTGTCGTCACTGGACCAGAGGTCGATTGAGGGGGATCCGGGGAGGTTGGTGCGTCGATTAGCGAAATTGCTTGATCCCGACGTGCGCGTTTCGGCAGTGTCCGCCGCGCCCGACGGCTTCGACGCGCGTTTCTCGGCGTTGACGCGCACCTACCGCTACCGGGTGACCACCGCGGACGGCGGCGCGCTGCCCCTGCGCGTGAGGGACACCGCGGTGTGGCCGAAGAAGGTGGACCTGGACGCGGCGCAAGAATTCGCGAATGCCGTGGTCGGGCTGCACGACTTCGCGGCGTTCTGCAAAGCGCGGCCGCACGCCACCACGATCCGGGAGGTCCGCTCGTTCGAGTGGCGCGACGTGTCCACCGGTGAGGAACCCGAGCTCTACGAGGCGGTCATCGTCGCCGACGCGTTCTGCTGGCACATGGTCCGCGCGCTGGTGGCCACGTGTCTCGACGTCGGCTCCGGCAAGCGCGACGGTGAGTGGGCCGCGGCTTTGCTGGGGGAGAAGGAACGCTCTGCCGCGGTGAGTTTGGCACCCGCAAATGGGTTGACCCTCCTCGGCGTCGACTACCCGGCAGATAACGAACTCGCAGCTCGCGCTGCAGTGACGCGCGACCGGCGCGACGCTTCGGAGGTGCACTCCGAGTCTTCCCGGGCGACGGAATAGACTGCTTGGGCAGGAATTGTCCGAACGAGTCGCCCCCGGGAGGTAGCGCATGGATGCAGTCGGTGCCGTGTGGTTGGCCATCGCTGTATTCACATTGCCGGGGCTGATCTTCGCGTGGGTCGCGGGCGCGAAACTGCCCGCTGCGGCCGCGTCGTCGCTGCCCGCGACCTTCGGCATCGTCGGGTTGGGCAGCTGGATGTACGGCGCGATGGGAATCCGCTTCGGGTGGCCGTCGTTCATCGTTTTCTTAGTGCTCATGCTGTGTCTGGCGGCCGGGTGGCGCTACGCGTTCGCGCGGCGGGCGAGAAAACGCGCGGCGAAGAATTGGGTGCGTGCCCTGTGGCCGGGCGACTGGCGGCGCGGCAGTATCGCCGACCCGTCGTGGGTGCTGCCCGGCGCCGGCGTCGTGGCTGGCGCGTGGATGCTGATCGCCAAGCAGCTCGAACTCCAGTCGAAGGTGCCCGGCCAGCTGGACAATATTGTCCAGGGTTGGGACATCCAGTGGCACGTCAATGCGGTGCGCTTCATCATGGAGGAAGGCATTGCCTCGCCCACGCGGATGGGCGAGCTGCAGAACCCCGAAACGCACATCGATCTTTTCTATCCTTCCGCTTTCCACGCGGCGACGGCGCTGTTTGCCAGCGCGGGCGACCTCGCCCCCGTGGAAGCCGTGAACCTCGCGTCGATCGTGCTGCCGAGTCTCGCCCTGACCGCCGGCGCCGCTGGTCTGGCGTGGGCGATGGCGCGCGGCCGCGGCATGGTCGCGCAGATCGCCGCGGGACTGGCCGCCATCGCGGTGTACGCCTCGCCGGTGCTGGTGTGGATCCCGGATTTCGTGGGCATGCGCCCCTACATCGTGGCGATCGGACTGTCCGGCATCGTCATCGCGTTGTTCCACCAGGTGCCGCGCTACCGCGCGCTGGCCCTGCCGACGCTGTTCGCGTTCTTAGGCATGATGCAGGTCCACCCGTCCGCGGTGCTCGTCGTGGTGCTCGCCGTGCTGCTGTACTGGCTGACCTACCTGGTGTGGCGCCCGGACCGCTCGCGTGTTAGCGATGTCCTGTGGCTGGCCATTCCGGCGCTCGGCGCGACGGTGGCGTTCCTCCCGCAGCTCATCGCCGGCCAGACTCAGGCCGAAGAGGTGAACACCTGGGACGCCAGCGAGAATGTCACTTCAGGGGAGGCCTGGGAGAAGGCGTTCAAGATGAGCACCCGCCACGTGGGCGAGTTCTTCCCCGACTTCGACCCGACCATCCTGCTGTGGCTCGCCGGCTTCGGCGCGATCGCCATGGTGGTCTGGCGCGGGCAGGTGTGGGCGCCCGTCTTCTACGGGCTCATGACGGCCAGCGCGGCGCATGCGCTGCACCCGTTCGACGGACTGTGGGAACCGCTTTTGACCCTGCTCGGGTCCCCGCACTACAACTCCGCGCACCGCATCATCACGGTCGTGGCGCTGACCGTCATCGCCGGTGCCGCTGTCGGCGCCGCGATGATCATCCGCGTGTTCACGCTCGCTCCCGTCGCTGCCCGCTACGGCACCCGCCCGTGGGTGTGGGGCACGTCGATTGCCTCCGCTATCCTCGCGGTTCTCGTCGGGTGGGGCACCGGCGCCTGGGCGTCCACCGTCGCCGTCGACGGCGCGAAGATGTCCTTCGACGCCTCCCGCCTCAACGACCGCATGGTCGACGACGACCAGCTCACGGCCTACGCCTGGCTCGCCTCCCGCCCGGAGGCTCACGAGGGCTTAGTCATGGGCGAATCCACCGACGGGTATTCCTGGGCCTACGCCATCGACGGCGTGCCCACAGTCGCCCGCCACTACCTGTGGCCCAACGGCGGCCTGGGCGTCGACTCGAACCTGCTCGCCGACCGCGCCGGCCAACTCGGCGCCGGTGAACGCGGCCGACCGAACGAGAAATCGCCCGCCGACGACGCCGCCGCCGACCTGGGCGTCCGCTTCATCGTCTCCTCCGGCAACACCTTCTGGCCCGGGCCCAAAAACTGGCAGGTGGACAAGGCCCTGTGGACCACCCCCGGCGTCACGCCCGTCTACCAGCGCGGTCGCGTGACCATCTTCGCCGTCAACGCGCAGCTCACCCCAGCTGAGATCAAGGAACTCCAGCGCGACGCCGTCGCCAACGGCGGCTCCACCGAGCTGCCTGAGCTGACTCCGACGAGTGAGGAGCTGGCGGCCGCGGGCGTCGAATAGCGTTGCGCACTTCAGTGCGCATTTTCGGGTTGAAGCCCGCCCCGCATGCGCTTAGCGTCGTTTAAAGAAGCCATTGCTAATCGACGGGGGCGTCCACATGGCTCAGCACACTCATGCCGTTTCGGGGGAGACAAAGCAGGCGCGCAGGCTGTTGCCGACGACGCGTTCGCAGGTTTCGGGGCACCGTTTCATGCGCCGGCGCGTGGAGCACGGGCTCATTTACGGGGATATCCGGATGATTCATGATCCATTGGCGGCACGGCGTCGTTCGGCGATCTTCGGGATGGTCGCGGTGGCGCTCATCGCGGCGGGATCGGGGCTGTTCGCGTGGTTGCGGCCGAATCCGGATCCGGGCGCGGCGGCGATTCTGCGGGCCAATGACGGGGCGATGTACGTGCGGGTCGGGGAGGTAGTGCACCCGGTGACGAACCTGACGTCGGCGCGACTGATCGCAGGCAGTGCGGAGGAGCCGCAGCGCGTGGGGGAGGAGCGACTCACCGAGATGCCGCGCGGTGTGCCGTTGGGTATCGCCACGGCGCCGGCGATGTTCGCGCCGGGTGATGCGGTGGATGCTGCGTGGTCGGCGTGCGAGGGGGAGGAGCGTGTCACGGTTGTCGCCGGGGAACCGGTGCAGCAGCTTGCCGACGGGCAGGCTGTCGCGGTTACTCAGGGCGGCAACGAGTGGATGCTCACCAATGAGGGGCGCGCAAAACTCCCGCCAGACAGCGATGCACAGGGCAGGCTGATCCGACGCGCCCTGGGCATCGACGCGCGGGTCGTCCGCGCAGACATCAGTGCGCCGGTGCTGTCCGCGATCCGCGAACTTCCGCCGGTCCGCCTGCCACACCCATTGCCGCGCCTGTTGCTCGCCGACGGCACCGACGAAGCATGGGCTGTCACACAGCATGGCGGCATTCAGCCCGTTTCGGAATTACAGAAGCAGTTGCTTATCGACGCCGCCGCACCCACCTCAACCTCTTCCCCCTCCCAGATTGCCGCGTATCCGGATGCCCAAGTCCCGCTAGATATCGCCGTTCCGGAGAAAGCGCCGGAGTGGGTTGATCCACAAGGATCGGCCGTGTGCGTGACGGAGTCAGGCTCTGTTGCACTCGTTGCCCCAGATTCGGATGTCTTGACCGCAGGATCGGTCGAGCTGTCCGGTGACAGCCCCGCGACCCATTTCGTCGGGTTAGCCTCCGGTGCTGTCGGCGTCGACACCGGTGCCGGCTACCACGTCGTGTCCGCTTCAGGTCAGCGCCATCTGGTGGATACCAGGGACAACCTCGACGTCGTCGGCGCACTGCACGTGGACACCGTTCCGTGGAGCATCCTCAGTCTCCTGCCCGAAGGCCCGGCCCTCACACGCGAGGCAGCGCTGACCGCGACCTACTGATAGCGCTGCGACGCCAGTCAATCTGGTCTCGGTGCACTACCTTCGCGGCGAGTTTTAGCCGTGGTGAATGGAGCGATGCCGGGGTCGGCCCTGGAGGAGTATCCGTCGAAAAGCGCCCACTGCGGCAGCAAGGGCGGCGACGAGCACGACGCTTGCGACCGTGAAACTGCTTCGGTGTGGGGCAGCGGAATCAATGGTCGCAATTGGGCGCGCACGCAGCGGTGCGGTGTCGGGGCTCTGCTCGCGTTCGACGAATGGGACAGCCCGCAGTGGGTCGACGGCCCCGCCGTGCGGTTCCGCGGAGGCGGTGATCATGATAGTCAGTGCAGCTAATCAGGCGGCTTCAAAGGCATTCGGCGAGCGGTAGCCGGACCATGAGTGCAAACGTTTCGTGTTGTACCGGGTGCACCACCGAAACACATCCCGGCGGCACACCAGCTGACTTGGAAAAACAGGCTCATCCTGAAGGACTTCCCGCTTCAGTGACGCGTTGAACGACTCCGCCAACGAGTTATCCGCACTCGTCCCGATCGCTCCCATCGACTGGGTGACGCCGAACTGCTCACACAACCTCCGGTACTGCTCAGAGGTATAAACACTGCCGTGATCCGAGTGGAAAATCGCCCCATTCAGGTCTCCTCGTACCTTCCAGGCCATCGTCAGGGCTTCGGATGATAATCCGCATATCTGTGGGGTATTTGTCGAGGTTAATGCCCAGTGGTTCCCCGGCCCAGGATCGCATCCGGGAAGTGATGTCTGCGACATAAGCGTCCGTGGTGTCGCTGACCGTACCGCCCGCGCGGATGATGCCTTGTTTGATGCCCTCGCCGAGCGTGGAGGCGATGTCGCCGATCTGCCAGGTCACCGGCAACCCCACCGAATACGCCAGGCCTTGTTGGTTGAGGTGTCTCAGAAAGGCCTGGGATCCGCCGGCGGAATCCGTGCGTATCAGCAAACGCTTCCCCCACTCCTGACCATCGACGCGGTTGGGGATCGCGGCCAAGGCCTGGTCGAGGACGTCCTTGTGGTCGTCGGCGGTATTCGAGCCGACGTTGTCCGGACGCAGCAGGACGGCTGCGGGTTCACCGGTCAGCCCGTCGCCGTGGTCGATGATCGCGCACAGCGGGTGGAACCCGTAGTGCTTCTTCCAGGTCGGGGCCGCTTTTTCCTTGTCTGAGTGGGCGAGGATTTCCGTGGCGTCCAGGTCCAGAACCAACGGAGCATCGGTGCTGGCCGCGGCGGCGGGGTTGCGGGCACCGCAGGCGGTCCAGTCCGCGGTACGGGCTGTTTTCATGCCGGCCAGCACCGCGGTTGTGCCGGCACCGGCAGCTTCGTCGTCGTGGTCGGCGAGTTCCTTGCGGCGGCGGTGCACCGTGGAGTGCGACGGCACCTGGTCGACCAGGCCGGTGGCCACCAACGGGCCCAGGAGATCAACATCGCCTGCGTCGTCCCCGCTGAGGGCCAGTGCCAGGGCTAGTGCGGTCATGGTGTGCAGCAGGTTCGGGTTCTGCCACTCGGCCAGTTCCACGTCGATGGCATCGGCGACTTTGACGGCGTCGGCGGTGGCGGCCAATAACATGAGTCCGGCGTTCGAGCACAGTTGAGCAGGAGCGGGGGTACCGACATGGAAGCTGGTAGTCTTCACCCTGAAGGTGATCCTTTCGAGCAGGCAAATTGTGACATCAACAACTACTAATTTACCTGGTCAAGGGTCACTTTCCTTGTATCTTCACCACGTGTCAGCCCGCTTCCCGTGAAAACACCGGGTTACCTTCTCGAATATGTTGACCGACAGTGAACGACCCCTCATTTTTTTAACCCAGAAGTTGACGTGACCACCCGAGGTATCGCGGACTTTTGTCCGGAACGTCCTCTTCCGCCCCCTGAATGGGGCTGACCTGCACTAATACTACTTTTGGGGGATCGACGTGAGCGTCGGCCCGGGTGATGGGGTCCGCTCAGCGCCACTCCGACATCGCGTCATCGCGCAGGAAACGGCCCGTGGCCGCCACCGCCGGTCCCGAGGACTCCGCCCCGGCGACGAAGGTGCAGAACGCCAGGTCACCCTTGATGCCGGCGAACCAGCCGTGGGCGGGCCGGTTGCCCCCGACCTCCGCGGTCCCGGTCTTGCCGCCGAGACCGTCGATGTCGCTCAGGCTGGCGGCGGTCCCGGAGTCCACCGTCTCCGCCATCATCGCGCGCAGGGCCCGCACTGTCGCCGGGTCGAGCGGCTCGGGGTCCTGGTCGGCGGTGGTCTCCTCACCCTGGATCAGGGTCGGCAGCACCATCCGGCCGTTGTTGCCCAGGGAGGCCTCCATGACGGCCAGCCCGAAGGGGGAGGAGAGGACCTCGCCCTGGCCGATGGCGGCCTCCACCCGGGCCGCGCCGGGCTCGGTGACGGGGACGGAGCCGGTCACCGTGGTCATGCCGGGCGCGGTGAAGTCCACGCCCAGCCCGAGGCGCGCCGCCGTGTTCCTCATGTCGTCCGGCTCCAGATCCTGGGAGATGAAACCCTGGGTGGTGTTGCAGGACTGGGCGAAGGCCTGCGTCATGGAGACGTCCCCGAGGGCGAAGTTGCCGTCGTTGGGGATGACGCGGCCGTCGATCTCCGCGGTGGCGGGGCAGGCGACGGTGGAGTCGGGTACCACGGTGCCGCGTTCGAGGGCGGCGGCGGTGGTCACCGTCTTGAAGGTGGAGCCGGGCGGGTACAGCCCGCTCAGCGAGACGGGGCCGAGGGCGTCGGCGGCGTCGTTCTGCGCGACGGCGATAACCCCGCCGGTGGAGGCGCTGAGGGCGACGATCGCCGCGGGCTGCTCGATCGGCTCCAGGGCCCGCTTCGCGGCCGTCTGCACCCCGAGGTCCATCGTGGTGCGCACGGGTTCGCTCTCCTCCGGTTCCACCTGCCCCAGGATGGTCGTGCCGGTGGGGGAGGTGGCCTGGAGGGTCCAGCCGGCGTCGGCCGTGATCTTCTCCGACCAGTAGTCGCGCAGGCCGCCGTCCACCGGGGAGGCAGTGTCCCGGGTGGGGCCGAGCATGCGGCCCTCCTCCCGCAGGTCCAGTCCCTTGATCGCCCGCAGGGCGTCCCCTATCACGGCGAAGTCCCGCTCTCGGAGGGTGAACAGCCCCACCGGGGAGCCGTCCCCGGACTCGATCTGGGCGGTGACGGATTCGGCGGTGGAGGTCGGCACGACCGGGCGGACGGCGGCGGCGATCTCCCAGGCCCGCGGGATCAGCTCCGGGCCCGCGGAGACGACGGTGACAGGTGTCCAGGACAGGATGTCGGTGCCGTTGCGGTCGGTCACCGGCAGAGTGAAGGTCTTGTCGTCGGAGTAGAGGAAGCGGCTGTCCCCGTTCAGCTCCGTGGAGAAGATCCGCTTGTCCCAGGTGATGAGGTCGCTGTCCTGTTCGGAGAGGGTGATCGTCCCGGTGGTGGTGAACTCATCGCCATTCGGGACGGTCCAGGTGGCGGTGATCTCGGTGGCGCCGTCCTCCTCGCCGCCGGCGTCCAGTTCCACGCTGGTCCCGCCGATGCCCGCGCGCAGCTGCTCCAGGTCGGCTGCGGCCCGGGCGGGATCGTCGCTGAGTGTGGCGGCACCGGCGTCGTCACCGGCGTTGAAGGCGGCGACGAACTCGTCCACCGCGTCCCGGAACCAGGGCACGGTGCAGGAGGAGAGCGCGAGCGCCGTAGCGGCGAGCAGGGCGGAGACACGGACAGTGGTGCGGGTGGTCATGCCGGATGAGATTAGGCCCACGGGCTCACCGCTACCACGTTCCCGCACGACTTCCGGCCAGTCGGGAGACGAATATCGCCTGCTCGGCGGGGTGTTCTCCGGTGGGAAATCTCAGCGCGACATGCGCAGTTCATCGACGAGTAACCGGGCGATGCGGCCGATCGCGGCGTCCGCGGCCGCGAGGTTCGGGCCGCTGCGGGCTGAACGGGTGATCACGGCGACGACGATGGGTGCCTCCTCGTCGACGGCCACCACGGAAACCTCGCCGCGCACGGGGCCGATCGTCCCGGTCTTGCCGTGGAAGCGCACGCCCCCGGCGGGGAAGCCGGAGGGGATCCGGTGGCCCCACACCTGCTGCCCGAGCACGGTCCGGGCGAAGGCACGGGAGACCCCGGTGAGATCCGGGCCCGTCCAGATCCAGTCCAGCAGGCGGCACAGCTGGCGTGGGGTGCTCACCGAGCGGTAGGTGGCCGGATCCTGGTGGACCCGGGGGTAGGAGACCAGCAGCCGGATCGCCTCGCTGGCCGCGGAGCCGTCCTCTGGAAGGGCCGGGAGTTCGGACTCGGTGGTGCCCGGGGCGACGATCGTGGTGTCCTCGAGATTCGCCAGGGAGACGACCTCCCCGACCAGGCCCGGTGGGAGACGCCGCTGCAGCACCCGGGCGGCGATGCTGTCGGAGAGCACCACCATCTGACGCACCAGATCCCGCAGGCTCATCGTCACGGGATCGGCGAACAGCCCCACTCCCGGGGTCCCGACCGGGCCGTCATCCGTGCTGAGCGTCACCGCGTCGAGCGGATTCAGCAGCCCGCGGTCCACGGCTAGGCAGAAGGCGGCCAGGAGGTGGACCTTGTACATCGACGAGATGCTGGTCTGACTGTCGGCGCCGACCCCGACGCCGGCCGCCTCTTCGCCGACCGGGTGCGCCCAGCACCAACCGTCACAGCCCGCGGCGACCAATTCGGTGCCGATCCGGGCCCGCAGGCTCCTGGTCATCCGGTCTCTCCCAGACGCCCGAGGGAGCGCCGCAGGGCACGGTCCACGACGTCGCGCAGATCCCGCTTTCCGACGGCCCCGCCCCGTTGCGGCGGCACCACACACCGCAGCCGCAGGTGGAAGGCCGTCGGCATCGGGAACGCGGGCAGGCCCCCGAGTTGATCGGGGGTGAGCAGCACCATCGCGCCTCCGGCACCGAGCCGCGCGGCCAGGGCCGTCCGGTCCGGCCACAGCTCGGTCTCCGGGTGCAAGCCGATGGTGAAGAAGGCGTCGGCCAGGCGTCCGGCGGCCGCCGGGCTGACGGCGGCGGTGTTGTCCAGCAGGGTGTGTCCCCGCAACGCCGCCCAGGTCGCGGGCTTTTCGGCGGGCCCGGCGAGCAGCCGGGGAACCTCGTGCAGCTGCCCGCGAGACAACTCACCCGTCGGCGCCGGGTCCTCGATGACGGCACAGTCCAGACGGCCCTCGCCCACCCGGGTGACCAGCTGCGACACCTCGGCCGTGTGCACACTGACCCGGCCGACGTCCCGCAACGCGGAGGTGAGGTCGAAGGCGATGCCCGGCGGCACCGAGGGGGCCAGCCCCACGCGTACCTCGGCCCCGGCGTCGGTGATGGCGTGGGCCATGCTCTGCAGTTCCGTGGCGTCCCGGACCAGAATCCGGGCCTGCGGGAGCAGGGACCGGCCGGCCTCGGTGAGGGTGGCACCGGTGGCGGAGCGGCGGATCAGGTCGAGGCCGAGATTCGACTCCAGACGTTTCAGCCCCTGGGACACGGGGGACTGGGTCAGCCTCAGCCGCTCCGCGGCACCGGTGACGCTGCCCTCCTCGGCCACGGCGACGAAGTACTCCCAGTGCCGGAGGGAATTCGGTCGAGTTGTCATGTGCCCCGAGCCTAGTGGAGGGGACTCTGACGAGCTGAGCGAGGTACGGGGAACAAGGGCTCACCGGGCCTGTCGTGCAGCGGATTGCCGTGGTGGGTCCAATTCAGGCGAAGATGCGTATGACAGCCGAACCGGCACCGTCCCGGGCCAGGGGAGAGACCCCTTTTCCCACGGCACCAGAACTGATCTGTGCGAGGGGGAATCGGCGAACTTCAGCTACCTGACCGCCACCCTGGATGCGTCCATCCGTGGAGCGGGACCCGCGGTCGGGGAGTGGCCGGGCAGAATCCACCGGGTGGAACCCCGGTCCCCTTCGAGGACGACCCCGACCTGACGGACAAGCGGTTTACGGGCAGTGGAGGAGATCCTCGACTGAGAGCCGCACGCCCGAGGTGGTCCGGGAGATGCGGGGCAATCCGGAAGAACTCGAACGGCTCGGCATTGAGGCGAGCAACGAACGACAACGCGGCGGGAAACCACAGGTTTCTCGCCGCGTTCGGCCTGGTTCAGACCAACTACCGGTCAGCCGCGCAGCGTCTTGAGCGCCTCCGACCAGGCGGTGACCTGGTTGAACACATCGGTGAGAGCGCCGGTGGCGCCTTCGGTCGGGGTGAACTTCGACATGTCCTCGAAGTCGGAGCTGAAGGGCAGGAACACCTGGGCGCGGACGTCGGCCATCTGCAGTTCCGCGGCGATCAGCCGCCACGCCTCCACGGAGCGGGTGCCGTCGGCGCTGCCGTAGCTGACGAAGCCGATGGCCTTGTTGTTCCACTCCGCGTACAGGAGGTCCACGGCGTTCTTCAGTGCGGCGGGCACGGAGTGGTTGTACTCCGGGGTGACGAAGACGAAGCCGTCGTAGGAGGCGATCTTCTCGGCCCAGGCCTTGGTGTGATCCTTCGAGTACTGGCCCATGGCCGGGGCATGGGCTCATCCAGCAGGGGCAGGTTCTGGTCGGGCGATGTCCACGAGCTCGAACTCGGCGCCGCCGTGCTGCTGCGCGTGCTCGTGCACCCATTCGGCGACCTGGGGTGCCAGGCGGTTGGGGCGGGTGCTGCCGACGATGATGGCGATGCGGGTCATGGTTTTACCTCCGAATAGTGGTGGTGGTGACATTCCCGTCTCCCACGCTAGCTGTACTTCCCCGTGACGTTGTGAACGCGTTGCAGGGGGAGTTAACCCTCCGATAGCAGTGTGAGCCCGGTTGCAATTGTAATCGTGGATGAACCCCGCATACGCTGCGGGGTTATTTTTTCAACCATTTCACACGCCAATTTGCTGCGAATCACTTGTGCAGTTTTACGGTGCAGTGGTGCGGTGCTTTTACTGGCGTTTCTGCTGCGCAACTCACTGCACTATGTAGTGTCTGTGACATTTCATTAACACGTAGGTTGCACTGTGTATTGGGCACCCATTTCATCGACACGTTTACTGCGCAATCAAATGCCCTGTCACTTTAATGACATGTGAATTGGGCAGTGAAGTGGTTTGTCATCCTATTGACACCTTTACTGCGCAACAGGATGACAACGACATTCTGCAGGTCTGTGTGCTGGCATGTTTGCTGTGCAGCACATGCGCCGTCGTACACACCGACGCGCTGCGCAATATCTCCGCCACTTAACCGGCCAATTCGCTGCGCAACGTAGTGACACTTGGCCCCGCTTAGCCGAGATTTCTTCGATTTTCGCCGAATCTCAGCGGTTTCATACCGCAGATGACCGACG
This sequence comes from Corynebacterium sp. HMSC070H05, assembly GCF_001837615.1. NCBI lineage: Bacteria > Bacillati > Actinomycetota > Actinomycetes > Mycobacteriales > Corynebacteriaceae > Corynebacterium > Corynebacterium sp. HMSC070H05. The sequence goes on along the minus strand of NZ_KV833299.1, from coordinate 67,186 downwards.
ACGCCGACGGCGCCCTGTACGGCCCGCAGACGGGCGTGCAGAGCGCATGGTGAGCTGCTAAAGCTCCATACCGCCGTCACGATCACGCTGCTGTTGCTGCTGGCGGCGCTTCTCGATACGCTCGCGCGCACGTTGCTGCGCCCCGCCCTTCTTGCCTGAGGTCTGCGACTGCTTGAACAGCGTGTAGCGCTCAAGCAGCTCCGGGCTGCGATGCAGTTCTTGCACCAGGAACTTCTTGTCCAGATGCTCCAACTGCTGTCCTGACTTCACCGCTTCTTCGATGATGATGGCTGCTTCATCTTCGGCGTCCGTGTGCGCGTTGCGGCGGATCTGATCAGCCTCATCGCGGGCATCCGTGCGCGTTACTGCAGCGTCGCGCGTGGCCTCGTCGCGGATGCTTGTGGCCTCATCTCGTGCTTCGCTGCGGATCGTCTCAGCGTCGCGCTCAGCCTGCTTACGGGCCTCGTCGGCTTGGCGTGTGATCGACTCCGCTTCGCTGCGGGCTGCGGCTGTAATCTCGCCCGCCTTGGCCTGTGCAGTCTCTTCGGCTCGTTCGAGCAGCTCGTCTGCTTGCGCTTCGGCAAGGCCCATGGTCTGCTCGGCTTCTTGCTTGGCCTTCTCGCGCGCGTCACTGCGGATCTGCTCGGCTTCTTGCTCTGCCTTCTCACGTGCCTCGTTGAGCACACGCTCGGCAACAGCGCGAGCCTGTTCTTCGGCGTGCTGCAACACACCTTGCGCTTTTTCGTTGGCAGCTTTTGCCTGTTCAAGTTCTTTTGCTGTTTGCTCGCGGTCACGATCAATTGCGTCCATATCGCGCTGCACGGATCGCTTCTTGACTTCCACATCATCCTCGCGCTTGGCGAGATCGCGCTCCCGGTCTTGTTGCTCGGTGTAGCGGTCGAGGTTGAGTGACTCGTCATGACGTTCGGAGACTTCTAGTTCCACCGGATAGCCGAGCGAGTGCATGTGTTCGCGCAGGCCCCGTTGCGCGTCGATGAACTTCTGGTTACCCGAGATCTGCTTGCCCTTCTTCGGGCCGGATGTGTACCGCACTGAGGTGTCAGTGTTGTACGCGATGCCGGGGCGGCAACGGAGCTTGTCGGGATCTTCGGGCTTCGGTGAGAACGTATCCGCCTGGAACTGGATGTGTGGCGTTGATTCGTCAAAGTTCATATCACCGCCAGCGACTGCGTCGATACCGCCGGGGATGAAGTTTTCTGCAAGCCAGCGCATTGACTCTTCGAGGTACTGCTTTGCTTCCTCGTAGTCGCGGGCGACATAGCGCGGACGTTTCACTTCGCGCCCGTCCACCTCACTGGTGTAGTAGTCGGGGATCTCCTTGCACATCGACTTCGGCAGATACACGACGAACAGCGACGTCTTGAAACTGTTCTTCTGCACGCGCACTCCGTCCATCCGAGGCGTCTACGGCCGCCACAGGGCCGTACAGCCGCTGCCACAAAGATGAACCAATCGAGTCGCGGCGCTACACATTTGCATCAACAGCTGCCGCTGGATCTGCTGCAGCGGGCGCTCGCGAAACACACGTCGCTGGCGGTGCTCGTTACATGCGCTTGCGCGCATATGGCCGCCGCGAACGTGATGCGTCTGCACAGATACTGTGCTTATGGCACGGGCCGATATGGAGTGTGTTATTCGACCCGTGTTGTTATCACCCGCAGCAGCATCAACACCGCCTTGCGGCGGATGGCTCGCTGCGGGATGTTCACCACCCTGCAATGACCGCCTAGCGGCGGTGCCAGAGTGCAGGGTGTGGCTGTGCGCACCACGTTAACGATGTCGGTCTTGCCGTTCGGTTCGACGCCGTGGCACGTTCGCAAGCTCACGTTGCACACGGCGTGCGCGATGACGCGGGAAGACGCCGCAAGCGGCGTTTCCACCCGTCATCGGCCCTTACTTTAAGACCGACATACAACGACTGACGCCGTATGTGGTGCGCACAGCGTGGCGACCTGCAGATTTTGTGTAGGCACCATGTGCGCTTCGCGCATCAACGGGCCGTTTCGGGTAAGGGTCGAAGACCGCATAAAGACCCGAAACACGCAGGTCGCAGCCCCCTTCTGTGTCAAAACCCCTATATGTTTGTCGTTATAGGGGTAGAAGGGGGAAAAGGGCATAAGGGGGTGCGACGCCTCCGCTGCGCTCCGGCGCTCGGCATAGCCGAGGCACTGCACCGGGTATTACTACTCGCTGGCGCTCGCATAACCCGGTGCCCGGCGCTGGCGCGCCGCCCCTCATAGCCCCAGACTCAGACCTCGCTCGCTCGGTCTGGCTGGGTCTACCTTTCCCTCCGCTGCGCTCCGGTCAAGGTGCCCAATAGTGCAGCTGGCGCTGCACCTTGTGTGATGACCCATGCTTTACGTCACGACACTGCCGGCAATCCGATATATCCCGTCGATATGTAATCGGATATGCCAGCATCGATGTGTCGTGTTTGGGTCATCACGAAACGCTCCATCACGGCAAGCCTGCCGAGATGGATATTGGCGTATCTCACGACGCGTCCATTATGCGGCGTCCGCCGCATATCATCTGCCGTCGCGGTCACAACTTCAGCAACATGACTGTTGCTGAAATCTGCTCTGTCCACGCTGCTGTCTTTGCTGCACCCACGGCCCCGTCTTCGGCATATTTCAAGTCCACACAAGACTATGCCGGCCAGAACCGCGCATAACAGCAGCGCGACATACCGCCAGCCATGTGGCGGATGATCCAGGCGACGGGGCAGACGTGTATATGCCCCGTCGCCGATACCGGCGCAAGCATCGTGACAGTGTCACGTGTAGCGGTGCCGCAGCCACCCGCACACACGCGAAAACCCCGCCCTTGCGAGCGGGGTGTGTAGCGACATCAAACGTGACGGCTGTACGTCGTCACGCCGCGTGGCCGTACACACATGAGGTGATTGCGTGTACGGCTAAAGGGTTAGTCGGGTACAACTTCTAGATGCCGCTTCGGCTTACTGCCCTCGGTGCTCTCAGGCGTGTCGCCGTCACCGTTCTCAGGTGTATCGCTGTCCCCTTCGGTGCTGGCGGACTTGTCACCGTCGAGATTCACCTCGAACTCTTCGGCATACTTGCGCAACTGCGCAAGGCGCTCCTTTGTCGCTTTGTGTGCACGGCGCGCCTCGTTCACGGTATCTTTTGCTTGCTGCTCATCGCGCAGCGCTGCTGCGTAATCGTCTCTGAAAGACATGGTTTGTTCTCCTTGGTTGAATGAACTGTTTATTTGGACTCGGGGCACGACGGTGGAGCGCGCGTGTGTAGTAGCACGGCCATCACCCATCAGCCCTCGCACTCAGTTCAAGACCCAGCCTGACTAGCTGAGCTAAGCGGCGGGATCTCGTCGTAGGCGGGTTTGTCCGCATTAGTGCTTCACACCGCCCAGCACCGTGACGAGCTGCTGGCGCTGCTCATCTGTCAGTTGGGGCGCTGCATTCACGACGGCATCGACGAAGCCGTCGAATAGCTGCGGGGCAGGGCGGCGTGCGGCCGCGAGGTAGGCGTCGAGATCGTCTTGGCGAATCCGATAGGCGGTGCCGAAACGGTGGAATGAAAGACGGCCCTCTTTAATAGCTTTTCGCAACGTGGACTCGGAGCCGACGCCGAGATCGGCGAGTTCCTGCAGCGTGTAAAAGCGTGGCGCGACGGCGGTAGTCGTGTCCTTTTCGGACATAGAAAAACGCTCCTGGGCAGATTGATCTGTCCCGGAGCGGGGTGCTTTACCGGCTTGCTATTCAGGCGGCTTGGAGTGCCGTGCTCAACTCGCTAGAACGGTGGTCTGCCGTCCCATCGCTTTACGGGAGCGCTTACTCCCTACCTGACCGCTTTTGTGGTTGGCAATGCCGTTGCCGACCGGTCTATCTCGTCGGAGGAACCGCGCCTATCACGGTCGAGAGGCTGTCTCTTTATGAATTATCCTCGGGGTTATCCCCCGTATGCGGCTGGCTAAACCAAAAACGAATTAAAACGCCACATACGGTCTGGGGGCCATCGTACGGAACTTATGCGTCGCGCACAATAGCCTGCGACCTAATCTTTACGAATCGAACCGAGCACGTTTCTACACGCCACGTGGCACGGCTGGGGTGTTGTGGTGGGGCAGCTGTTGTGTGGCGGCATGGTGACACGCAAGGGGCGCGCCTTTTTGTGACCTGTGACACGTCTATAGTGTGCTCGTTTCGTAGTTTTGACCTCGTTTCGTAATTTGCCGATCAAAATACGAAAAAATTACGAAACGCTCTACCTGCGGTTTCGTGATTTCCGCAAACGAAAAGAACAAAACTACGAAACACGCGATAACGCTGTGACCTGCATAGACACGTCACATTTCGGCGGTGTTTCGTAATTTTGCGGCATTTCGACCCAAACCTTTTAAGAGAGAGACACAGACACGCATTGCAGGCACATGTCTACGACACAGAGCGTCCTCGTTGAGGGCACGCTGCAGGGGTTGCAGCTATGTGACACGGGACACAATCGCAATCAAGGTGTCTCTTCTTATTTAGATTTTCTTCAAAAAGTGGAAAAATTACGAAACGAAAACCATTTACGCTGCTCAACGTATGTTTTTGTGTTTCGTAGTTTTGTTCTTTTCGTTTACGAGATTACGAAATGACCCGCAAATACCTACCGTGACCTGCGGTGATGTGTTTCGTATTTTTCTGCGTAATTTCACGTCGCCCGAAGCAGACACCCTGCCGTGTGCTTGCTGCAGGGCTGCGGCCGTCCCTCCATGTGGAGCGTCAGTGTCGATGCTGTAACTTAAACGTACATACATTTGTGACGCTCTCGTTACGTGTCTGTGCATTGCCGAGCTCTTTACTGTTGTGTGTGGGCGCGCAGCCGTAGTGTCCGTGCCACTCCGAGTAGGGCGCGTCGTACCCCAAACCCATGTTCAATTAAATTCCAATCCAGAGAGGTCTTGCACTGTTGCGGTGCGGTTGTCTTCTTTCTCACCGTATTGGACCCTGCGAAATTAATTGGATACGATAGGCCCATGTTGATTTCAGGTTCCGTTTTCATGCGGCCGCTCACCAGCCGCTAAGGCGGTTTTCTCCCTCCCGCAGGTTAGAAACCGCTCCGGTCCTTTAGCCGGGCGGCCATTTGCCATGCCCGGCTCCGTTTCAACTCCACGGAGCACACCTGATGTCTACATACGGATACGGCCGTCACGAACATGGCCAAAATTTTCTCACAGACCAAAAGATCATCAACTCCATCGTCGATCTTGTAAAACAAACCTCCGGCCCCATCATTGAGATCGGGCCAGGAAGCGGTGCCCTCACCCACCCGATATCCCACTTGGGGAGGGCAATAACGGCAGTTGAGGTAGACGCAAAACTAGCTGCCAAACTCACAAAAAAGACCGCCTCGGCGTCGGTCGAAGTGGTCCATGATGATTTCCTCAACTTCCCGTTACCCGCCACTCCCTGCGTCATTGTGGGAAACATTCCCTTTCACCTCACCACTGCCATTCTTCGAAAGTTGTTGCATGCGCCGGCATGGACTGACGCTGTACTCCTCATGCAGTGGGAAGTCGCTCGCCGCCGGGCCGGGGTAGGTGCAAGCACGATGATGACAGCTCAGTGGTCCCCATGGTTCACGTTTCACCTTGGTTCCCGAGTACCAAGGTTTGCTTTCCGGCCACAGCCAAACGTTGACGGGGGGATCTTAGTGATCCGCCGGGTGGGTGACCCGAAGATCCCGATAGAGCAACGCAAAGCCTTTCAGGCGATGGTGCACACCGTTTTCACCGCCCGGGGACGCGGGATAGGGGAAATTCTCCGAAGGGCAGGGTTGTTTTCATCACGTTCAGAGACACAATCATGGTTGCGCTCGCGAGGAATCGACCCCGCAACCCTACCTCCCAGATTGCACACCAGCGACTGGATCGATCTCTTCCAGGTGACTGGTTCCTCTTCACCGCGCCATCGGCCCATTTCACAATCGGGAAGTAGTCAACGCCCTCCTCAACGGAAAAATCGAGGCCGGCGGCGGTAATCCCCCCACCACCAAAACCGAAATCCACCAGTAGTAGTGAACGACCCATGTTCGTCTACCGTGAGCCGCGTTATGGCAGTGACGTGTTCTCGTCGGGCACAGTCATAGTTCCCGGCGTTGCCAGCGACAGGGTTCTACACCCAGCAGCGGGACCGATCAAAACCACCCGCACGGGGAACGACCCTGCTGGTGGTTTCGATTTTGATGAAAGCGAGGAGACATAGCCCCTCGCCAACTCCCCGTAGCTGGCGAACAGTAGCTCCTGGCGCTGGCGCTCGTTGGTGAGTTTGCGTGCCACATCGAAAGCCTTATCGACTTCCCGGTCCAAGTTGTTGTGAGCCTTGAGCAGAATTGGGTCCATCGATAACGGGTTGTAGTGCTCCGCGAGTGACCGCTGGGGGTGCCGCTCGCGTGCCCGCAGCACCAACTGTCCAGCGTCGATGATTCGCTGCTGCGCCTTCTCATCTAGTTCACACAGAGCTGGTCCGCAGTTGTAGCTCCCGATGTACTCCGAAAAACGGAAAAAATAAATAGTGGGGATACATCAACCTTCCACTTTCCATTCTTCCGGCTCAGAGTATTGAGGGGTCTGGGACCGGGTCCGTAAACCCTTTATGTTTTTCGCGCACAGCGGTTTTTAGCGACGCACCCTATAGGTTTTCCGCAGAACTTATATGTGTTTCTGTGCACCCCATATGTTGTCTGTTTTAGCGGTATTTCGTTGTTAATTCCGCACGCGCGCATCAAATGGTTATTTATCGACGACACTCCGTCGAGTTCAAGTTTAACGTGTAGTGCTTAACCTCTGCGATGAACTCTTTGATCCCGGGACGTGATGAGGACTGGGGCTATTGTGCTCCCCCGAACGCTACGGCCCGGGGACACGAGGCTGTGTCGCAGGTGCAGGCGAGAGGACCACTAGCGAAACACAGACCGCTGAGTCGACGCAGTCACGGTAAAGACGGAGCCGTCTAGGCGGTGCTCGAGGTTGCGCGAGATACGGTGACGCTGGGCGTCGGTAAGCGATGCACATTCCGCGACATCGATGGAAAGCTGGACTTTGCCGTCCGTCGTGTTGACGCCCTGGCCGCCCGGAGTCGACGATTTCGCGAAACGCTCCGCGAGATCGGCGGCGATGACCGCACCGTCGGGGATCCCCGGGCCGGGCGCAATGGTCATGTCGTTCATGCCGCCCAGCCTAGGTGCCCACAACCCTTTCTCGTCTCGGCGGAAGCGGAGACCGCGTCGCGACGGCCGGGATCCAGCCTCAGTATTATCCTCGTCGCCGGTTGATTCGAACGCTTTTGGCTCCTCCTTCTCCCGTCGGGCTTCGATTTCAGCGGCCTCCGCAGGTGGCAGTGATCGCTGGATCCGCTCGAACTATCGGTTCCGATCAGCGGTCGAAGGATTTTCGCAGCAGCCGGACCTGCGGCGCCGGTGCCGCCGCCGTAGCCTGACGAGCATCCCCGCCATGACGGCCATCACGACGGCGGTCCCTGCACCGATGATCCAGGGATTACCGAGGAGCCCACCGACGCCTGCGAGTGCTCCGCCCGCCGCGATGAACGGCAGGCCGCAGCAGAGCAGCGACGGAAGCGCGCAGCATGCCAGCAAGAGCAGCCCGGTCACTGCAGCGACGACGGGACCGGCGCGCCATTCGTCGCGGTCCTGATCGGCGCTCATCGTCTGCTTCAGGATGAGATCTCCCCGATTGCCTGCGTTGCCGTTCATGCGCAGCACGACAGCAGCGACGGGTCGGTGGTGAAGGCCTTCGCGGCGATCCGGATGCCCTCGGCCATGGTCAGGTAGGGGGCCCAGGCGTTGGCGACCTCGGCGACGGTCCTGCCGAGCACGTGGACGCCTGCGGCGGCGAGCTCCCCGGCGTCCTTGGCGACGGCGGTCAGGCCGAGGATCTCTTTCGTCTCGGCGTTCACGACGATCTTGATGAACCCGCGGGTGTCGCGGTTGACCAAGGCGCGGGGCACGTGGTGCAGGGGCAGGACGCGGCAGTCGCAGTGGATCCCCGCGGCGAGGACGTCCTTCTCGGTCATCCCGACCGCGCCGATCGCGGGCCCGGTGAACGTCACCCGCGGCAGGCGGGCGTAGTCGACGGACCGGTCGGCGTCGGCGAACGCGTTCTCGGCGACGAGGGTGCCGTGGTGGGCGGCGACGTAGACGAACTCGGGGTGCCCGGTCACGTCGCCCGCGGCCCAGACCCGCGGGTTCGAGGACTGCAGCCGGTCGGAGACGACCACCTCGCCGGAGTCTCCGGTATTCACCCCGACCGCATCGAGGTTCAGGCCATCGGTGACGGGACGGCGTCCGAGGGCGACCAGGACCTGGTCGGCGCGGAACTCCTGCGAGCCGCCGGACAAGGCGGCGGTCACGACGGCCTCGCCTCCCGTGCCGCGGGAGACCCGGGTGGGCACTGCGCGGCTGACGACGCGGATGCCCCCGTCGGCGAACACCTCCTGGAGCGCCTTCGACACCTCCGGCTCCTCCTTCGAGGCGAGCCGGGACCGCACGAGCAGCGTGACCTGCGAGCCGAGGCGGGCGAACAGCTGCGCCTGCTCCAGGGCGACGTAGCCGCCGCCGAGCACCAGCAGCGACTCGGGGACCTCCGTCAGCTCCATCGCCGTGGTCGAGGTCAGGTATCCGGTCTCCTCCAGGCCGTCGATCGGCGGTGCCCACGGGCGAGAACCAGTCGCGACCAGGTAGTGGTGGGCCTCGATGGTCTCGACGCTTCCGTCGGATCCGGCAACATCGAGAACCGGCGCATCAGGGGTGCCCACGAACGAGGCGTCGCCGCGGAGGACCTGCCAGCCGTAGGAGTCGGCGACGTCGGCGTACTTCTCGCCGCGCAGCGACTCCACCAACGCTTGCTTCCCAGCGATCAGCGCGGGCATGTCGACGGGATCCGCCGTCGTCGCGATCCCGGGGAACCGGGTTGCGGCATCGACCGCGACGTGCCGCGCGCCGGCCGCGGCAATGAGCGCCTTCGACGGGACGCAGCCCGTGTTCACGCAGGTGCCGCCGAGCGTCCCGCGCTCGATCATCACCACCGACTTCCCGAGCGTGCTGGCGCGGATCGCAGCGGCGAACGCGCCGCCTCCCGATCCGATGATGGCGAGATCGTACTTCGTAGGCATCGCTACTCCTGTCAACTCTTGGCTTTCTGCTCTGTCTCATCCATACTGGACCTTCCAGTGCAGGGGAAGGTCAAGCGCGGCCACGGAGGGAGACAGCAATGTGGATCGGAGAACTCGCCGAGAGGGCGGGCACTACCGCGAAGACCCTTCGCTTCTACGAGGAACAGGGCCTTCTGCCCCCGACCGAGCGCACGCCGTCCGGATACCGCGACTACGCGCCCGAGACGGTCGCTCGGATCGACTTCATCCACCGCGGCCAGGCCGCGGGTCTCACTCTCGCCCAGATCCGCCAGATCCTCGACATCCGCGACGGCGGCCATGCGCCCTGCGAGCACGTGCGCGACCTGCTTGACGTGCGCCTCGCTGAGATCGAGCAGCAGATCGCGCAGCTCTCCGTGCTGCGCGACACTATCGCGGACCTTAGCCAGGACGCCGCGCACCCGGATCCTGAAACGTGCAGCACCGATCAAGTGTGTAGATACTTGTAGACGGCGGGAGTCAATGACTCAAACGCTACAACCCCGATATGCGCTAGCGCATGTCGATGCCGCCGGTGCCCACCTCGATGATTTTGGTGGTGGCCGCGATAGCACACAGCAGCGGCATCGGGGCGGAGGCCTGCAGTGCGAAGTGGTGGACTCGGAAGGACGCGTTGTTCACGCCGATTTCGTCCGCAGCCTGGGTGATCTCCAGACGAGTCTTGGCGATCTTTTCCGCAGATGGCCCGCACTAGCTGCCGAAGGCGTAATGCCCGAAGCTTAAGAAGCCGAACGCTTTCATTGGATAACACTCCTTTTGATGGTGTTAACGAGAGGGGGTAACTTTGCAACGACATACCGTTGAATTTAAGTTCAATGTGTAGGTTAGCCGAATAAGAAGCTCTGACAGATGGTGGGGTAATCCTGCTCTGACATCTTATTCCAGCTTGGATGCGCTGGGATTAGGACTGGTCACGTGTGAGAAGGTTTCGTGTACAACTAGTGACATGAACTTTTTATTGCTCGGTGGTACCGGTTTCCTTGGAGGACACATTGCGGCGGCAGCAATCGACCGAGGACATCAAGTTACTTGCCTCGCGCGGGGTAACGGGAAGGTTCCCAACGGAGCCGAATTTGTGAGTTCAGACCGTGACCGTGACGGTGCGTACGATGAGGTTGCGGGGAAAACTTGGGACACCATTGTGGATCTGACGAGTCAGCCGAAGCATGCGCGGGATGCGGCGACGAAACTCCAGGCCAAGCATCGTATATTTCTGTCTTCGAGCAGCGTATATGAGGACCAAGGAAGTATTTCTTCCGAGTCTGATTCCGTAGTCACTCCGCTTGAAATTGACTACATGGAGAACATGGGGCAGTACCCGGCCGCAAAGTCTGCTTGCGAAACGATTTATCGCAACATAAATAGGTCGGTAATGGTAGTTCGACCCGGTCTGATCGCCGGCTACGGCGACGAAACAGGGCGCAGTGGTTACTATCCGTGGCGCTTCGCGCATCCCACGGGTGAGAACGTGATCGTCCCAGACCCGGCGTTTCCCGTCGCTATGATTGATGTGAAAGACCTTGCAGACTGGATAGTTGAGTCTGCAGAAGTTGGAACTTTCGGAACCTTTAACGCCACGGGGTTTGCTACTTCCTTGTCCGATGTGTTCAAGATTTCGCGTGAGTTAACCGCATCGGAGGCTACGGAGCGACCTTGCTCTGATGAACTGCTTCTCGCTAATGATGTAACCCCGTGGATGGGCCCAAAATCGTTGCCGTTGTGGGTACCAGGTGAACAGTTTCGCAACATCGCGCTACTCGATTGCGCCACAGCCTACGAAGCTGGCCTGCAGATTCGCCCGTTGAAAGAAACATTGGCGGATGCGCTGCGATTCGAAGAAGAACAGCAGGGGGAAAGACTCGCTGGGCTCAGCGATGAAGAGGAAGTCGTGCTTCGCCAGCGGTTAGAAGATGGTATTTAGTTTCGGCAGGAACAGTTTTAGTTGCAGTCGGGACCGTACTACGTTGGGTTTCGTTCCGCGACTGACTGTGAGAATGAGTCCGAATCTGACTTGAGGGGAACTTCGGCGGTGCTAGCTCTTCATGACGCGGAACGATCTAGCCTGCAGAGGCTGCCTTTCCGAGCAGGAAACGCCTTGCGGCACACTTTTCGGCTTCTCGAATCGCTTGCAACTGAGTGAGGTAGCCTTCTTTCGCCACTCCGTGGAGTTCCGTTTCAATAACTAGTGAGATTCGTTGATGATTCTCGTCGAGTGTTGAGTCAGGACTAGTGCCCGGCGCTTTTGCCAGGGACCTACCCGCGTAGTTGTACATCGTCCGTCGTGCGCCGCTCCGCGGTGGGGAGGAGCCCGATGGGGCGCGGGACTATGCCCATGGAGACGTAGGTCGTGTCCGCCTCGGGGTGATGCGCCGCTAGTTCGGCTCGCCTCCACGACAGAACGAGGAGCCGGCGCAACGATCGACGTGGACGACGGCTCCGCCCAAGGGGACTGCTGCACGATCAGGCAACAACTTCAAATTCGTGTCACTAGGCGCCCCCCGAACTGTATAGAGTGACGCCTACCGGGAGGGAGATTCGAGTGTCGGAAAGCGGACCAGAGAAGAGACTGAAGTTCTTCGGCCTCAGCGACTACGGAACCTTCTGGCAGGCCGACCGCCTCCTAGAGCTCGTCCGTGAATTCGATGCTACTCGTGGCGATCAAGGCATAAACGACATCGTTGAGTTGCATCATCTCGCGTTGTTCCTAGAACACAAAGTTCTCCCGAAGGACCTGGCCGAAGCAGAGCGAGACGCGCCTCTGGCGCACGTCCCCGAGATCCGGGAAGTCATCGGCAGGTTTTTCGGCAAAGTGACTGACGCCACCTTCTCAACGCTCGTTCAGGACGTTGACTTTCAGTACCGCACAGACGTCCTCGATCTCCTCGGAAAGAACAAGGTCTTCGAGCGCTGCACTGACTCGATCGTGCTTGCTGCACTTCAAGAGCAGAGTTTCCACCCGCACGATCTGCTCTCATGCCAGACACTCGTGCGTGCCTACGACCAGGAGATTCGGGCCCTGCTACTCGATGAGCCGCGCAATGCTGAGCTGCTTGCGCGGAAGTTCCTCCAGTCCGAGGGGCGGGATCCAATCCATCTTCCGAAGAGCTTTACTCCCGCGGATCAGCGTGGCCTGTTTGACCGATATCTCGATGAGGAAGAGCCTAACCTCAACTTCGTCAAGCTGATCGCATCCGCACGAGCTGACAAGAACACCGGCGTCGATGCTCGACTGAAGCTAAAGGCTCGTCGCAAGGCAGATGCGCTCACGAAGAAGATGTTCGAGTCCACGGAGGGGATCAAGACCGGCTGCGAAGTGGGCATCTCGGCCGATCAGGTCGAAGAGGTCGTCCAGTCTTTGGACGGCATGGTTGGCAAGTACTCCTACAGTCGAACCTGGCTCACGGAGAACCTCGACTACCCGACTATCCTGAATAACTTTGTTCACCTGTTCCAGTTCGCCAACGACCACATGCTCCTGGAACTCCCTTCCTACGGAGCGCAACTTGGCGTCTTCGAGCGGTTCATGGGTACGCCGGGCAAGGGCGACTACCGGACGGGGGCGGTGTTCAGGCTCAAGGATCAGGCGTCCTTGCTCCAGACCTTGATGTACGAGCGCTTCCTCAGCTCCGAAGGTATAGAGCTCGAGTTGGTCATCGCTTGGTTCTTCACGGACTACCTTGAGCAGGAGTTCGGTGCCAAGGGGCTGAAGTACCGCGCCTCCAGCCCGACCGCTACCTACCTTGAGAAGAGCCGCCATCTGTTCTCAGAGATGGAGAGCGTCCTCAAGCAGTTCACGCTGCATGTCGACTACGGCGAGGTTGACCCGGAGCTGCTGACAATCACATCGGAGCAGCTTTCCTACGGCGACATCCCGAGTCAGGTTGTGGATAAGTACGCCTACGTTGCCAACAACGCGGACATCCAAGGAATTCAGCACCTGCTCTTCTCGGACCAATCCGGATTGGTGCACATCAGCAGCGATCTGGAGGCAGAGAGCTTCCTCCACTTGGTCATCGCCAATGACATCGCCTACGACCAGTTCCACGAGTACCAACAGCGCAACATCGACTTCCTGGTCGAGAAGGGCATCCTGACCGGAGATCGTGACCGAATTGCGTTTGCAAGCGCGCCACAATTGCATGTGCTCAAGGAACTCTGGGAGTACGAGGTGACGAGCTGTCTCCATCATTCGGCGGCCGGCCAGAAAGCCATTGACGAGATGGTGAGCGCCGGATGGCTGGTGCATCGATCAACGCTGCTCAGCGCCGCGGAGGTCAGCTACTTCAACTACTTCCTTAACGATAAGGAGTTCAGCAACGGACCTAGCCTGCGCAACCGCTACCTCCATGGATCACAGGCAGACGGTGACGACGACCGCGTTCACCGCCACACGTATCTAACAGCGCTCCGCCTACTCGTTGCGCTGGTCATCAAGATCAACGATGACTTCTGCCTGACGGATAACGCCGTGCTCGCGAAGGAATAGGGGCCGACCGCTGGCATGGTCGAGCCCTCTTCAGATCCCTAGTATGTGGCGTCTCAGCCGGGTTCCCTGCCGGCGTGATGGCGCGGTACCTCCTTCGTGGCGTCCTGCAGGCTGACCCACGTCGAGGGTGAGCCTGTGTCCCCTGATCAGTAGCGAGCACTGACCGTGGGGAGGGGGAGCACGTGAACCCTGTGTTCAGATGTACCTATGTGCCGGAACTCGGTGGAGTTTAGATTCAACGTGTGATCGACGGCCGATTATCGGGCACGCTGGACTTCAGTTCATCTGTGGTCGAGCGGCCCAGGCGTTGACATTGCATTGCTGCTCGGTGTGGTCGCCCGCAGCCACGACTGTTTCGTCGGCCCGCAGCCACGACTGTTCCGTCGGCGCGCAGCCCGAGCGAGTGTCTCGCTCCGGCTGCGATCGCTGTGATGCCGGTCCATGACTGGACATCGCACTGGCCGAACTGGTTGTCGCCCGTTCCGAAGACCCTTCCGGTCTGGCTCAGCGCGAGCGTATGGACGGAGCCGGCTGCCACTGAGGTGATGCTTCTCCACGATGACACCTCGCACTGGCCTCTGCTGTCGTCGCTGACGGCGACGACGGTGCCGTCGTCGTGTAAGCCGACGGTGTGCAGGTAGCCGGCAGAGACCTCGGACACGTGTGTCCACCGGGCGACGTCGGTCTGCCCTCGCTGATTGTTGCCAGTTGCGAGGGCTGTGCCGTCGCGTCGAACTGCGATTGTGTGCCAGTCGCCGCATCCGATCTCAGTTGACCATGATCTCGCTGTAGATTGTCCTACGTGGGGGGCATGTGGTGGAGTAAAGATTTTCGACCTGACATCTGGCCGCAAGACAGGAAGGAGCCCGGACCGGGAGCACGATGCCTAATGATCCTCTCAACCTCGACAAGGCCGGCGAGTGGGCTGGCGTGTGGTGGCTGCCGGAAGCCCCTAGCGAGAAGGTCCCGGGTGTCCTACGGTACGACCCGGAAGATGGTCTCTCTCTGTCGCTGATCGGCACCTTCGAGGATCGGATCTTGACGACGGACTCGTCTGGATGGACTGCTGTTCACGAAGGAACCCGCACCTGGGAAGTCATGCACGGTGTGGCCGAGCTCAGGGAGATCACACTGCTCGGCTGTGTTCCTAGGAGCACCAGAAGGACCATGGGCGCGCGAGTGGCGAGCCCTGATAAGCAGACCGTGACCGCGACGGTCGCCATCATCGGCGCGCATGTCAGCGGTGACGCGGATCCGGCGTTCGCTAGGGCAGAAGTCTCAGTCGAGGATCTGAGTCTCTGGGCGGTGTCTTCTGTGTTCGAAGGATCCCTCGGGGCTCCCGACGGCAAGATCGACGGGACCGGGCGTATCTCGGTGAAGCCGGTCAAGGCGCAATCGGTCGTAGTCGACGACACTGAGTATCGCCTTCAGCACACGCACACGCTTCCATTCTTCGACCAGCGCAAGGGAGGAAGCGTCGGACGTGTGCGGGACACGGTGTCCATCTGCGTCGTGCCAGCCGAACCATTCTCTCTGAGTGTTGCTCTGCAGGAGGCGAGCCTGGTGCAGGACCTGATCTCCCTGGCGACGCATCGCGCGGCCGGAGTGATCTGGCTCCGACTGGAAGTTGCCGGGACCGAGTCGCACTTCCCTGATGGCCGCCCGCTGCCGCGCCGACGTGCCGATGTGCTCTACTCACCGGCCGCGCTTGGAAAACACGACGCGAAAGCCGTCGATCACCACCGAATGTTCTTCACCTGCGGCACGATCCCATTTGAGGAGGTCATGCCCCGATGGTGCGACGCCCATGGCCGCCTGGAGGCAGCGACAAACATGATCTTGGGCTTGCGCTACGCACCGGCCCGTTTTGTTGAGAACAATCTTCTGACGGCAGTCGGTGCTGCCGAGGTGTTGCACCGCAACCTCCGCATCGACGAGAAACCGTTCCCCAACGCGGAGTTCAGGGCGATGCGAGAGGCGATGCTGGCGCAGGTTCCCGATGAGCACCGAAACAGGTTCAAGGGAGCGATCCGCAACGACCCGACCCTCCGTGATCGGCTCCATGCCCTCGCCGCGCGACCCGATCAGGAAGCGATCGCACAGCTCTTACCGGATGTCGACCATTGGGCGAAGTGGACGACGCGCGCCCGCAATGACCTCGCGCACGAGGGCAGAACGCCCAACCATTCCATCGAGGAGCTGATCGCCGTCGTCGAGGTGACGACCGCGGTCGTAATCCTCAACGTCTTGCACGAGCTCGGGTTGCCGGCAGAGCGACAGCGAGAGATCGTGCGGGAGCACCCGCAACTGAGGGCTACGTTTCGTACCGCTGCCGAATGGCTGGTTCCCTCACCAAACCCTTAGGTGCACTGCGATAGCCGCTACTTCGGAACCTCCGTGACGCTGCTGCCCGGTCGTTTAGTGCGAGACGCGTGTAAGCCTGCTCTATCGCTCGTTCGTTGAGTGCGTCATGGCGGGCGGGCGAGACGACCGGCTGTAAGTGGTGGCAGCGCGTCAGTGCCGCCTGGTGCGGCGGTGAGACGGGAGAATGTCGTCGGCCCTTAAGAACGCGGTGGAGTTCCGCTTCAGTGTCAAAGCTCCATGTCGACGTGCTGCCGGGCCCGTTACCCCCGGAAGCATGTCTGAGACCGTCATGACGCCTGAGACGCTTGCCCTACGCGAGATTCTCGTTGCGCGTCTTGACGAGTTCCAGGTGCTCCTCGATCGGTACGGTGCGACCAACCCGAAGTTGTTCGGGTCCGTCGCGCGCGGCACCGCGTCTGCAGGATCGGACATCGACATCCTCGTCGGGATGGACCCTGCGGAGGGACGTCTCCTGATGCGTGCGTCTGGTCTGCTCGAGGAGAGTCGCGCTCTGTTCGGGCGCGATGGCATCGATGTGTTTCCTGCCCAGTTGCTCAGGCACCCGGTATCCGCTTCGACGCTCGCCGAGGCGGTGCCGCTGTGAGTCGCAGTCCGGCGAAGCCGTGAACCATCTTCCCGATGAGATCACCGGCGCGCACCCTGAGATCGTCTGGCCTCAGATTCGGGATCTCCGCAACATCCTGGTGCACCAGTATTTCGGCGTCGACATCGACGTGGTCCGCGATGTCGTCGATACTCATCTGCCTCCTCTTGCCTAGGCGCTGCGGTGCCACATCTCTGCTGACTGACGGCACGGCTCCAAAGGTTATTCGGCTACGGAACGGGGTCGAGTTCAAGTTCAATGTGTAGCTAGGCCCCGGGAATACTCACGCAGAACTCGTTGCCTTCCGGGTCCTGCATGACAGTCCACACCAATCCCGGCGCCTCGTGGGTGATGAGTTCGGTAGCGCCTAGGTCTTTGAGGCGTTCTATTAAAGTTTCGCGCTCCGCCCCGCCAACGTCGATGTGCATGCGGTTTTCCCAGGTATCGGATCCTTAACGCGCTGAAATCCCAGCGCCGGGGTGGAATCAACCATCACAAAATCGCCGTAATCCGCGGCGATTTCGCAACCGGTTGCGGCGGACCAAAACTCGCCGAGTTTTGAGACACTTGCAATGCCTTGGCGAGCGCATGATTGCTGTATCCGGTAAGCACACCGGGTTTCTTCGAAGATATTCGTGCCTAGTCGAGCAGGGCGCGGTACTGTTTGCGTGCCTTCATGGAGTGAATGATCGTTTCGGTGCCGTCATCCCAGATGAGTACGACAATCTCGAGTAATCTCATTGAGCCGTCGAACCCGAGGCGCAGTTCCCTTTGAGGGTGTTCCTCATCGAGTGGGGTCTTAAAAACGCAGCCTGAAGTCGCGGCAGTAACGGAGTCGTCTGGCTTGATGCCGTGTTTCGTGGCGCTTCGGCGTACGTCCATTTCTAAATAGCATTCTTTAGCGCTTCGCGGATTGCCTGAGAGCGTGACCATCCGTTTTCAGCCGCAAACTTGTCGAGGTCCGATATCTCGCCGGGGGAAAGCCGAATGGAGATAACCTTCGCAGCATCTTCGTTTCGAGGTTTCCTTCCACGTCGACGAAGTGTCTCTACGTCGTAGCCTTTCTCGGCTTCGGTTACCCACGCATCGATTTGCTCTTCGCTGACTAGCTTCCCGTTGATAGTTTTCATGCACGTAATCGTAATACGGAAAAGGCTTGGCGGCTAGGGGGAGGTTATATTCTTTCGACAATCCGTCGAGTTCAAATTTAACGTGTAGCGTTATTGACGCTTCGCGTTATGGGGGGGATAAGGTGAAGCATGATCCAGTCGTTCGCTGACAAGGACACCGAGCGTTTGTGGAATCGAGAGCGGGTTCGCTCGATCGATTCCCGCATTCACTCAGTAGCGCTGCGCAAGCTTCGCCAGCTTGGGCACGCGCAGACTCTTGATGAGTTACGGAATCCCCCGGAGAACCGGCTTGAGGCGTTGAAAGGTGATCGGCGGGGTCAGTTCAGCATTCGAATCAATGACCAGTGGCGGATCTGTTTTCGGTGGTCCGCCGCGAGGTCAGAGGAGGTTGAGATCGTTGACGACCACTGACAAGCTCCCTCCGGTTCACCCCGGTGAGATCCTCATGGAGGACTTTCTCAAGGAAATGGGGATCACCCAGCACAAGCTCGCCGTCTCCATCGGCGTTCCGCCCCGCCGGATCAACGAAATTGTTCACGGTAAGCGCGCTGTAACCGCTGACACGGCCCTTCGTCTAGCGAAGTTCTTCGGAATGAGCCCCCAGTTCTGGCTCGGGTTACAGACCCAGTACGACCTGGATGTGGCAGAAGACAAAATCCTCGCCGAGATCGAGAGGATTCAGCCGATTCACGCTGTCTCGACGTAGCGGTTACCCGAACCAGGTCCGTCAGCGTGAGGATATGCACGCGGATGGTTCGAACTAGGGAATTTGGGGTCGCCGTCGCGTGGACTTGAGTTCCGAGCGCCGCTTTTTCGCTTCGAGACGGCGCCGCACCGAGCCGCGCGTCGGCTTCGTTTTCCGCCGCGGGGGAGGCGGTGGGGCGAGAGCCTCGCGCAAGAGGGCGGCCATGCGTTCGCGTGCCTCGGCACGGTTGCGGATCTGCGAGCGCTGCGTCGATGCGCTCACGGTGAGCACCGTGCCGTCCAGGCGGTGTTCGAGGTTGCGCAGGGCGCAGCGACGCTGGGCGTCGGAAAGCGATGCGCATTCCGCGATGTCGATGGAGAGCTGCACCTTACTGTCGGTGGTGTTGACGCCCTGGCCGCCCGGGCCCGATGCCTTCGCGAACCGCTCCGACAGGTCCGCCGCGGCGACGACAAGGCCACCGGGGATCCCTGGGCCGGGCGCGATGATCAAGTCCTGCATGCCGCCCAGCGTAGTCAGAGTTGTTTCCGGATCAGACCCGCCGTGCGAGATCAGGGTAGTGTACGACCACTCCGTCACCGTCGACCTCCAACTCGACGTCGACTCCCCGTGTTCCGCTTTCGTATCGGACAGTTTCAGCATCGACGGAGCTGTAGTACTGGTCTGATGCGATCACCTGGAGGGACGGTATATCAATCCAAGCCCTGATTGCGCCCCACGCCAACCCGAGGACCTTCTCGCCGTCCACGTCAACACCGAGCCCTGCCAGCACGCCGACGACGAGCACATTCCCGGCACCGGTCGATGTGCCAGAAGACATTGGGTTCGGCGATACGCGACGCTAGGAGATCGTGAACCCAGACGCCGGCGCTTCCGTATCGACGGGGGCGCCGTTGTCATCGACGTACCACTTCATTTCCAGCTCGAGTTCGCGCTCGATGCCGCGACGCTTTTGTGCGTCGGTGACCTCCATCGTGGTGCGGAACGTACCTGGCAGTTCCATCGCTAGGGCGGATTCTCCGGTACCAAGTGTGATGTCGCCGGCCCGGATGCGGGTGGCGAGGGATTCAAACAGGTCGGCCAACTGGTCGCGGCTGAAGTCGGTCTTGCTCTTGAGTAGCTTCCGGCTCTTGCGGGAAGTATTCGCCTTTTGTGTCATTGTGACCCCATCCTTTCTCACCCAGCCCGATCGAACTTTACGGGCAACCGCCACCAGTATAGCGAATAAAAAATGCGCGAACTGGGGAAATGTGGTTAGTAGGGGTCGTCGCCACGCCGTGGCAGCACCACGGTGGGGTACTTGCGCACGTATCCCACCGCGATGATCGTCAGGGCGGCCACGGCGCCGAGCATGGTTTCTGCGGTGCGGGCGAGCAGCATTGGGACGACTGGGGCGGCGTCGACAACTTGCACCATCAAAAGCGCGGTCGGGGTGATGAAGCTGGCGGCGATGGTGTAGTTGCGGGTCACGTACATCTCGGTCAGGTACTGCAGGATGACGATCCACACCACAATCTGCCAGCCCTGCGGGTGATGCGACAGCAGGAAGCCGGTCACAGCGATACCGGTCAGGGTGCCAAGGACGCGCTCGATGGCACGGAAGTACTGCACCTTAAACCGGGAGTTCACTAGGGGAGCGGCCGCGGCGACCATGGCCCAGTAGGAGTGGGAGAGGGGGTCGAAAAGCGTCACCGAAATCAGGCCTAAGGTTCCAGCGAGCAGCGGGGCGAAGAAGAACCGGTTGGCCTCGACCGCAAGGCGGCGGCGCGGCACCCGGCCTGCGTCGGGGGATCGGGTGGGGATTTCGCTTTCCTTCGCGTCGCCACCCGGCCCTTCGCCGATGAGGTGAGAGAACAAACCTAAAACAAGGCACACCAGGGCCGCGCCGCCTGCGATGGCGCAGGCGAGCAGCGGATGGACCGGGTTGCTCAATGAACCGACGGCGGCGACAGCGAAGATCACGAACACGGAGCCGGTCGGTTTCATGTCGGTGGCCAGCGCGATCGTCGCCCACACAGACGACGCAATAGAGGTGACAATCAGCAGGACCCAGGGGCTGACATCAAACCACGCGATGGTGGCGCCGAGGGTGACCATCAAGGTCAGTGCGGTGCCGGCAAGCATGTGGTGCTTCAGACGAACCTCGCGGGTGGCATGGCGGCCGTACACGCCGGTAAAAGCGCCGAAGTTCGCGTAGATGGCAAGGTCGAGCCGCCCGAGCGCCAGCAGGGTAAACATGGGGATGGCCACGCCGAGCGCGGTGCGGAAGGCGGGGATGTGGTCGCGTCGTGCAGGTCCCATCGTGAATAGTGGGCTGAAATGACGCAACCGGGGCCTCCTCAATATCGAACTTTTCTCATGCTGCCCTGCTAGGGCACTCGAAATACTCTAATGGTCACTTCAAAATGTTTCAGAAGAGGGCCGTTAAGGTGTGCGCATATGACTACAACCAACGAGATCAGGGTCGCGGAGGTAGCGGACGCGGGGGTCGTCGCAAAGCTATTGCGCGATTTCAACACAGAGTTTGATACCCCGGTTCCCGAAGGCCTTGAGGAGCGGTTTGCGCAGATCATCGCACACGACGACGCCTTCGTTCTCCTCGCCGGCGATATTGGTTTCGCCTACGTCACCCTGCGCCCGAGCCCGTATTACGACGGGCCGGTGGCGATGCTCGACGAGCTCTACGTCGCACCTGCCCACCGCAATCGCGGGGTCGGCACGGCGCTGCTGCAGCGGGTCTTCGAGGAGATCCGCAAGCACAGCGCCGGCGAATTACAAATCAACGTCGACGAGGTAGACACCGATGCGCGCCGCTTTTACGAGCGCCACGGCCTGACCAACATCGAGCAAGGCTCCCGCATGCTGCTCTACATCCGGGAGCTTTAGGCCGGAAGCGATAGCTTTGCGACGAGCCCACCACCGGCCCGCGGCGCAAGCACCAGGGATCCGCCATGGGCGTTCGCGATCGCATCGACGAGTGCCAGCCCGAGCCCGTGGCCGGCGCCTGCGGTGCGTTCGGCGCGCGCGAATGGTTCGGTCCAGGTTGCAACCTCGGCCGCGGAGTAGGTCTCGCCGCCGGATTCCACGGTGACCTCAGCGAAGTTGCCCACCTTGCGCAGGGTGAGCGCGGGGTTGTTGCCGTGGGTGAGTGCGTTGCGCACCAGGTTGTCCACCGCCTGGCGGGTCAGGGTGGGGGAGGCGTCCACGGTCACGGGCACGGCGTCGGCGGGGACGTTGCGGTCGGCGCACACCTCGCGGCACAGTTCTGCCAGGTCGAGGCGCTGCCGGTCGCGCACGTCCACGTTGGCCAGCTGGAGTAGGGCGGCGACGGTGTCGGCGCTGCGGGCGTTGACCTCGCGCACGCGGGTTAGCGTGGGACGCAGCCCGCCGTCGTCGCCGGTCAGGGCCACGTCTGCCATGGTCTGGATGGTTGCGATCGGAGTCTTCAACTCATGGGACGCATTGGAGGCGAACCGGCGCTGGCGCTCCACTGCGCCCGCCAACTCGTCGAGCATCACGTTGAGCGCGTCGGCGAGTTCGCCGACCTCGTCATCGGGACCATGGTGGGTGATGCGGGCTGAGAGGTCGCCGCGGGTGACGATGGCGGCGTCGTCGGCAATGTCGCGAAGAGGTTTGATCACCAGGCCTGCCACGAACCAGCCGATCACACCCGCAAGCAGGGTCAACAGGGCGAGTACCGACAGGGAGGCGAGGAGGACGCGGCGCAGGATCTCGCTGGTAATTGGCACGGCGCCGTCGATGATGACACCGTCCTCCACCGTGGGGAAGGTGGCCGTTACCGGCACCGGGGTGAGCTTCAGGTAGGCATACACCAGCCCGATCAGCGCCAACCCCATCCCAAGCACCGTGGCCACGAACATCACCGTGATGCGGGCCCGCAAACTCAGCCTCATCGTTCCTCCTCCGCCACGTAGTAGCCGGCGCCGGCCACGGTGTGCACGATGCGCGGCTCGCCTAGTTTCTTGCGCAGGTGCGACACCGTCACGCGCGGGGAGTTAGTGAACGGGTCCGCGTTTTCGTCCCACGCCTCCGCGAGCAGGTCCTCGGCAGAGATCACCCCGCCGTCGGCCTCCATGAGTACCTCGAGCACAGCGAACTCTTTCGGGCTCAGCGGTACCGTCTCGCCACCACGGGTGACCTCGCGCCGAAAGGTGTCTAGGCGCACATCCCCGCACCGATATACCTCGCCGCGCGCCGGGGCGTTGCGCTTCGCCAACGCATTAACCCGCGCGATCAGCTCCGGGACCTCGAACGGCTTGGGCAGATAATCGTCGGCGCCGAGCCCGAACCCTTCCAGCCGGTCGTCCAGGGATCCGGATGCGGTCAGCATGATCACCCGGGTCGCGGGATGCGTATCGACGACCCACCTGCACACCTCATCACCATGCAACCCCGGCAGGTCCCGGTCGAGGACGACAACGTCGGGGCGGGTGTCGTCGATACGCGAACGCGCTTCTAACCCGTCGTACACGGCGCTAGCCTGCATGTTCGCGTTGTTGAGCGCGGTGGCGATGGCGTCGGCGAGATAGGCTTCGTCGTCGACCACAAGTACCCGAATTGTCATGGCCCCGATCGTATCGGCGGGGGTGTTGCGTCCACGTTAACGTCACCGCAACATCTGGCTGCGTAACTTCCACAG
The DNA here is from genome assembly GCF_001837615.1 of Corynebacterium sp. HMSC070H05. Taxonomy (NCBI): domain Bacteria; kingdom Bacillati; phylum Actinomycetota; class Actinomycetes; order Mycobacteriales; family Corynebacteriaceae; genus Corynebacterium; species Corynebacterium sp. HMSC070H05. The sequence continues at coordinate 44,028 of NZ_KV833299.1, read as the reverse complement.
CCATGCAGACCCGAAACGTAGGAATCGACGCCGCCCGCGCGGTGGCACTCGTCGCCATGATGGTCGCGCACCTCACCGTCCAAGACGGCATCACCGCACAGGTGCTGTTCGGCTTCCCAGCCGCGCTGTTCGCCTTCATCGCCGGTGTCTCAATGGGGTACATGCGCGCCCAGCCCGCCGAGTTCATCGTGCGCGGCATCCTTCTGATCGCCCTGCACTTCGCGCTCGCCCCATTCTCGGGATCGATCGTGGTGGTGCTCGGCACCATCGGGGTCTGCATGGCGCTGCTCGCCTGGGCGCCACGCTGGGACACACCACTGTTGCTGTGGCTCGCGTGCGCCCTCACTTTTGGCTCGGCGGTGCTCGCGCCGTCGTCCTGGCCGTACCCGCCCATGATGTGGGCCACGCTCATGATCGCCGGCATCCTGTTCAAACGCTACATGCCGTTGTGGCCCGGCCTCGTGGTCGGCGGGGCGCTGTTCGCCCTGGATGTGGCGCTGCGCTGGACCACACCGTTGCCACCGCTTCTCGACGCCACCGGACACACCGGCGGGCTCATAGACGTTGTGGGCAGCGTGGGGGCGTCGATAAGCATCTGCTCCCTGTGCTGCCTGGCGCAACGGTGGCTCGGATGGCTCGCGCCGCTGGGGCGGATGCCGCTGACCCTGTACTGCATCCACGTGCTCACCGCCGAATGGCTCAACGTCTGGGTGACCGTGGGCGGCGCCATCGTGATCGCCTACGTATGGCTCGCGGTATTTCCGCGCGGGCCGCTTGAAACTGTAATTCGCCGCATCACCGCGGTAGTGAAGGAGAACAATCGTGAAAAAGTACGCAGCTAGCCTCGCCGTCGCAGGCGCCCTCATCGCCCAACCCGCATGGGCGATGGAAAGCACCACCTTCGCCGGTGATGCCGACGAGGCCAAGCCCGTGGTCTCCGTGCGTGTCGACGACTCCGACCCCGACGACGGCGTCTGCACCGGCACCGCCATCGACCCCCACTGGGTAATCACCGCCCGCCACTGCGTCGAGGCTGCCGCCAAGCCGGGCGGCTCGGTGCGCACCGGGCAGGGCGACGACCAGCGCGTCTACAACGTCGACCGCCACGAGATCGCCCCGCGCGGCGACATCGCCCTGCTCCACACCGAAGAGGAAATGCAGCTAGACACGTTTGCAGAGGTTGCCGACGAGGTCCCCGCTGGCGCAGTCAACATCTACGGCTGGTCCTCCGACGGCTCGGGCGGCTCCACCAAGCTGCCCTCCGCCGAGGCCGAGGTGCGTGGCGATTCCCCGCTCGCCCTTTTCGACGCCCCAACCGCCCTCGAGGTCGCCCTCAAGAACGGCGCCCGCATCCAGCCGGGCGACTCCGGCGGCGCCATCTTCGCCGACGGCAAGGTCGCTGGCGTCATGTCGGCCGGTCTGTTTGAGGATCCCGAGAACCCGACCGAGGAGGAAATGACCTCCAACGCCGCCGTCGCGGTGGCGCCGGTTGCCGAGCAGGCCGAGTGGATCCGCAACGTTGTTGGTGGTGACGCGGCAGACTCTTCCGCGACCGCCTCTCCGGAATCGCAGGCTGAGCCATCGGCGTCCTGGCGCAACGTCGCCATCGGCCTGGGCGTTTTGGCCCTCGTGGTTGCTGGCTTCCTGGTGCTGCTGCGTCGCCGTTCTAACTAAGCGTTGTGTTTAGGGGGCTTTGTTGAGTGTTACTGTGCTACTCGGTTTCTTTCGCCGGGTAGCGCACCTTTTTGTCGTCGCCGACGGTGGCGCCGTCGTTGAGCTTCGCGGGGGTTAGGGTGGGGCCGTGCTGGGTCATGCCCATGATGTGCTGCACGTCGTCGCCGTGGGCGAGGAGGTGGTCGGCGATGATGCGACGGTGGCAGCGCCACCACACTGCTTCCGAGCACATGATCGCCGTTGGGGTTTCCGCGGCCTGGTCTCTGAGTTCTGCGAGGGCTTGCACGAACTCGCTACCAAGCGCGTGGTCCGCGTAATTGTGGAAGCTGCGGTTGCGCCAGTTTCCGTTGACCTCAAAGGGGATGGTCTTGGAGACGTTGCGCCGCCCGGTAAGGCCTTCGCTTCGGGAGTAGGCGATGCCGTGCTCGGGTAGGTGTGTGGCGAGGTGGTCGTCGTTGAACCAGGGGTACTTCCTGGAGCCGGGGAGTTTGCGCACGTCCACAATGGCGCGCACGCCGGAAGCCTCGAGCATGCCAGTGAACTGGTCAAACTCGAGGTTGGAATGGCCGACGGTGAAAATACGCATGCCTTCGAGGGTAGGCACCGTTAGGCACCTTTGGGCATCGGTGGGCTACCAGGTGGGTGGCCCGGTGGGTAAAAGGCAGGGTCGAGTGTCCCGGTCCGGGCGCAGTCGCATCTTCCTTTGGCTGCGTAAATTCTGCTGACTGCGGAGTGTTTCGCGGGTACTGATTGGTTGTATTTCAGCGGGTCAAAGGGGTGTTTTCGGTACCCGGCTTTGCCTGTTTGGGGGTCGTAATCCATGTACCCCTTGTTCAAGGAGCCGTCTCTATTGTCGTTGTTGCACCTGTGGTGTTCGCGACACAGGCCGGTGAGGTTCTCGATGTCGGTGTTGCCGCCCTTGATCCAGGCAAGGATGTGGTGGGCTTCGCACTCCGTCATTGGGGTCGTGCAGCCGAGCCAGGAGCACACGCCTTGGATGGCGAACATTGCGATGCGCTGTTCGACCGAGGCGAGTCGTGTGGTCCGGCCCATCCACAGCGGCACTGAGGTGACGCCGTCGACTTGGAGGAGGAAGTCGGTGGTTCCGTCCATGCCAAGGCGGATGAGGTCGAAGCAGTCGACTTCGATGCCGGTGTTGGTGTCGTAGAGCATGGAGGCGTCGCCGTCGGCAAGGTCGTCGAGCGTCATCGAGATCACTACCGAAGCCGCCCCGCCGTTCTTCTTCTGGCAGTCCTGTTCGTACTGCTGGAAGATAGCGAAGAACTGGTCGAAGCGCCGCTGTTGTGGGGTGCGGGAATCGACCTCGTTGTGTTGGTCGGCGGGGAGGTTGGAGTTCGGCGCGAGACCTTTGTCCGCGTGCGCCTTGATCAACGCGGCGGCGCCGGCGGTGGCGTTGATGAGGATGTCCACGGTGCCATCTGCTTTACGACGACCAAACGACAAACCACGGTTCTCATACCCCGCATTCGGATTGGAGTGGGGAGCGTGCTTCCGGTTCGCTTCGGCCACGGCGCGGCGGACGAACTGGCGGAGGTCTTCCGGGCTGCGCAGGAGCGCTTCGGCCATGGCGTCGGCGTAGATGCGGGTGCGCTCGCCGGCGGCGGCCTTGAGAAGTTTGTCCAGTTCGCGCCGGATGATGTCTTGCTTTTCGGCGCTGACTTGGGAGGAGTTCTTGCGGGCGTCGTCTTGCTGCTGCTTCTGACGGTCCTGTTCCCGCTGCTGCTCTTGCTCCTGCTGCTCCTGACGGTCCTCGTCCGCGGCACCAAAAAGGTCGTCATCCTGGTCTTCCTCAACCGGGGGAGCAGCAGGCTCCGGCGGTGGGCCAAACAGCAAGCGGCCGCGCTCGAGGCGGTTGTAGGCTTCGCCCTTCGACAGGTCGAGGTACTGCTGGAGGTATGCGTTGGGGTAGTTGGCGCCAACGATGCGGCCGGCGTCGTCGCGTTCGGCAATAAAAGCGAATGCGGCGTCGATGGTTGCCTTCTTTTTAAATTGTTCTTCCAGGCGTTCCATGTCGCGGCGGATGTCGTTGAATGCGAGGGTGGAGGGGTCGTCGAAAAGCGAGCTTAATGTGCGAAGCGCAGCGGAAATCTCGTTGACGCATTGAGTGATGGTGCTGGTCATGGCCCCTCCTTTCGTGAGTTGTCATAAACCTATCAACCCCTCACGACATCAACCCGACCCATTCGAACACGCATTCGAACATTTAAAGAATCTCCACCTTCTCGTAGCGCCCAACGCGAAGCGCGCCCATCGGCATTCCGGCGTCGGTCTGGAAGTGCATGTACTGAGGCGCAACCGTCAGCCGCACGCGTTGTCCAACGACCTTCTCCCACTCCAGGTTTTGGAGGTACTGGTGGCCACGGGCGCTGATCTCCCGACGCCCCAGGCTCACGGAATCCGTGGACTTTGTGTACACGGATCCGGCGTGCTGGTAATACGTGAATTCCTGGGGCGAATCCAGCTCAAGCAGGAAGTATTCGCTCGAGGGGTCCTCGCCGTTTGGCATGCCTTCGGGTTGCAGCTCGGTACCAGTTTTCTTCACCACAGTGCCCTCGATAACAACGTCCTCGCCACCGACGCGCTCGACAGTGCTTTCCTCCAGGTGAACGGTGAGTTCGCCAGCGTCAAGCGGTGCTCGGTCTTCGAGTGTCATCCAGTCAATGACCAGGTGTAGCGGTGACGGATTCATGGCGTAGAAATCAGAGGATTCCTGCGATGCAACCAACGAAGAGCCCTCCAGATCTACCCAGGTACTTTGGCCCTTGCCCGTGCCCGAAGAGTGCGTGGTCTGGTACAAGCCATGCCCGAGCTGCGAGGCATAGAGACCAGCCCGGAAGCCGCCGGCGCCAGCAGCGCCGTATACGAGTGATTGGTTAGCAACTTCCAGCGACCCGCCATCGGTCGTGAACACCAACACACTGGCATAACGGTCCGAGTACATGTTGTCGCCCCACTGGCTGAGCAGCAGTTCCGGGTTGCCGCCACCGTTGGCTTCGACGAGCGCGTAGTTGTAATTGCCGTTCAGCGTGAAATCGAGCTCGCCATCCGTGGCCAGCGGAACGTCGAAATTCTGCTCGCCTGGCGCGTCAAGGACTGTCGCGTACAGCTCGCGCCAATTGCTTGTCGACGACCCCTTCTCACCATCCGGCTCATCTTCCCCTTCGAACTCCGAGCCGTCAGGGTTGACCCACTTCACGGAGGTCTCGACCACGGTCTCCCGTGAATCCCCACCCGCGCAGGCGGAGACGAACGCAACGGAACTGGCAGCAACAAGCGCAAGGGCGCGACGCAATATCATGCGTCAACTCTAACCGCCGTGCACAGGAAATATCCGGCTATTTCCCAAGTTCTTTGCGGCGTTCGTACGCGAGCTTGAGGCGCTTCGCGCGTTCCTTCTTGTCCTTTTGTAGCAGCTCTTCGAGGACTTCATCCTCTTCTTCAGAGATGTTGAACACGGGGAACCAAGTGATCATCAGAACACCAGTTATCGGCCAGACTGCCCACGCGTAATCCCAGTCGAAGCCAATTTGGAGGATGAAGTATGTGAGGGCGCCGAGGACACCGGTTGCGACCATGGCGGCATCCATCTTCTTTTTCGCCGCGAGTTTTTGCTCCAGTTCGATCTCAGAAACGGACGGCTTTGCGGGGGCTGCGGGTTGGTCGGGGAGGTCGTCGAAAAGCGTTGCAAGCTCGCCGCGTGTGCGCGCTACTGCAGCCTGCCCTGTGCGTTCTTCGAACTCGCCCACGTCGAGGTAACCGTCGGCGAACAGTGTGCCCAACCTGTCCAGGGCTGCTGAGCGCTCCGAATCGCCTACACGCACATCGTCCATGTTCGCCTCCAATTTGCGCTTGCCCCAGCGGCAACCTGTTCAATCACAATCATGACAGAGGATAACGAGTACACGATCGGGCAAGCAGCACAAGCTCTTGGCGTATCGACGAAAGCGTTGCGTCACTGGGAAACCCTCGGGCTTATCGAGCCGGAGCGCACGTGGGCGGACCACCGTATTTACACCGAGGCGGATCTTGAACGCGGCGCAGCTATCGCGCTCTACCGCGGCGTTGGTGTGCCACTCGCGGAGATCGCATCGCTTCTCGACGCCTCCCCGCACACCCTCGCAAACGCCCTCAAGCACCACAAGCGGGCACTTGCTTCTCGACGAGACGCCCTCGAGGAACAACTCGCCTCTGTCGAACAACTCATCAACGAATCAACACAAGGAGCGATCAACATGGACGCAATGAAGAAGTATCTCGGCGAGAACATGCCCGCCTACCAGGAGGAAGCACAGCAACGCTGGGGCGATACGCCCGAGTGGGCGCAGTCCCAGGAGAAGCTGGCGCAGATGGGGGACGGCGACTTCAAGCGCCTCCAGGAAGAGCAGGAAGCGCTGGCTAAGGACCTAGTCGCGGCCCGCGATGCCGGCGTCGCACCTGGTTCCGAGGAGGCCGAGGCGTTGGTGGAGCGCCACCGCGCGAGCATCGGCCAGTGGTACGACGTCACCCCGGCGCGCCAGCTCATCCTGGCCCGCATGTACGTCGGCGACGACCGCTTCCACGCCGCCTACGATGGCGCGCAGGATTACCTGCTCGAACTGATCACCGCGCACGCCAAGAACGCAGGCGTGGATGTGGACAACCCGCAGTGGGGGTAATCCGTATCTTCAACTCCCATGATTGCCCCGGACCTGCCCGGGATCTGTGCTGGCACCTACACCGGGCAAATGACAGGAACGTTGCCGTCGTGGAGCACTTTGGCGCGGATGCCGTAGACCTGCTCCAACAGTTCGGGTGTGAATGCATCGTTGGGTGAGTCGTGGGTGATCGTTTTGCCGCCTTTCATGACGAGTAGCTCGTCGCAGTAGCGGGCAGCGAGGTTGAGGTCATGGATGGCGACGATTGCCAGCTTGTCGGTGCCTGCGATGACCTCACGGACCAGCTGGAGGACGTCGACTTGGTGGCGGAGGTCGAGGGCGGAGGTGGGCTCGTCGAGAAGCAAGATGCGAGGCTCGCGTACCAACATCTGTGCGATGCCGACGAGTTGTCGCTGGCCGCCTGACATGGCGGACATCATGCGGTCTGCAAGCGCTGTGATTCCGAGCCGGCTCATGATGCGCGCTGTGGCTTCGACGGGATTTTCGGTGGAGCCACCGCCGCGCCGGGCTGCGATCACGATGGACTCGAACGCGGTGAGCGAGGCTCCAGTGAGCAGATCCTGTGGTACATAACCGACGACGTGAGGGCGGTTAGCGTCGGAGACATTCGCACCGTCGAGAGTGATTGTGCAGGTGCCGGACGTTGGCGTTTTAATGCCTGCCAGGGTCTTGATCAGCGTTGATTTTCCGGCGGCGTTTGGGCCGAGCAGGCCGATTACGTTGCCTTCAGTTAGCGGGCCGAACGACATGGAGTCGAGGATGGTGCTGCGCCCGTATTTCACTGTCAGGTCGTCTACTTGGACTGCCATGGTTTCAGCCTTTCCGCCGGTTGCGGGTGAAAATGAGGAAGATGAAGAATGGCACGCCGACGAGCGCCGTGATGATGCCGATCGGGATCGCCACGCCCGGGATAATGGAAAGGGATACGGCGTAAGCGACGCTGAGCAGCATTGCCCCAGCTGCAGCTGAGGCGGGTAGGAAGAACTTTTGGTCTTCGCCGACCAGCATCCTGGCCACGTGCGGGCCGACGAGACCGATAAAACCGATGATGCCGGTGAACGCCACCGAGGCTGCTGCGAGCACTGAAGCGACGAGCAGAGTGCTGACGCGGAGACGGGCGACATTGATGCCAAGGGCGGCGGCTCGGTCGTCGCCAAGTCGAAGCGCTGTAAGGCGCCATGAATTGGCAACGCAAAATGGGATGGCGACCGCAATAACCACGGCAAGAATGGACGTGGTGGTCCAGTTCGCACGTTGCAGCGAGCCCATTGTCCAGAACACAATCTGTTGGAGCGCTTCGGTGTTCGCGCCGTATTGCAACAGCGAAAGTAGCGCCTGGAAGAGGAACGATAGGGCGATGCCGAGCAGGATCATCGATTCGGCGCTTGCGCCTTTCCATACTGCGGCCGCAGCAACGATGGCGACTGCGACAAGTGCCGACAATGCTGCGGTGAACGCCAAGTTGAGTTGAGCGTTCGGCAACACCACCCAACCGATGACGATGGACATTGCCGCGCCGAAGGCTGCCGCAGCGGAGATACCGAGGGTGAACGGTTCCGCTAGCGGGTTGTCCAGGATTGTCTGCATCTGCGCGCCTGCGAGCGACAGTGCTACGCCGACGAGGACTGCCATGATCGCAGCCGGAAGGCGTAGGGTGCGGATGACGGTGCGCGTTTGCTCGCCGACAAGTTCAGGGCGGAAAACCGCATTCCAAACCTGGCCGAGCGAAATGTCCAACGGACCGACGATGACTGCGATGAGGAAGCTCACAACCGCGGCGAGGGTGAGCCCCGCAATCGCGATTGCTTTGCGACGACCCCGTTGCCGGTACGTCGCAATCGCCTCCATTGCCTCTGCCTCGTCAAACATGACTGGAGGTGTTACCGCTGTAGCCATTAGGAGTTAGCATCCGACGCGTTGACGAAGAAGGTGCCGCTGTAGTCGTACGGCAGCCATTCGTCGTGGAACTCTTCGAAATCCTTTGCCGGATCGAGGTCCTTGAACTCCTCGGGGTGCAGCCACTTCGCAATCGCTTCGAGGGCGAACACGTTGAACGGGTTGTCGTAGAACTGGTGGTAGATGGCGTAATAGTTGCCGTTCTTCGGGGCGTCGAGCAGCTCGATGCCGGGGATCTCCAACGGACCAGAGCAGGTTTTAAGTGCTGTGTTGGCGTCGGCCTGGTAGCCGAGTTCGACATGCTGGAACTGCTCGGTCTTGTTCGGATCGCGGGCCCACTCACCACCAGTGACGATGAGCTTCTCCGGGTTGATCTCTACCAGCTTCTCTGCGGTGAGCTTTGGAGAGTCAACGCTGATGACATCAGGTCCGAGGTTATGCCCACCTGCAGCGGTGACCAGAGTGCCCAGGTGGACATCGCCTGCGACGTTGCAGCAGTCGGTGAACCCAGCTGCGGTCCATACCAAGGTGTCGGGGCGGTCCTTGATGGTTGCGACACGGTCTGTCACAGTGCGGACCTTAGTGTCGTAGAAGTCGTTGAACTTCGCTGCCCGATCTTCTTTGTCCAACAGGGCGCCGAGCAGGGACATGGAAACGGTAGTGTTTTCCAGTGGCTTTTGGCGGAAGTCGATGAAGGCGTACGTGATGCCGGCGGCGTCCATGTCCGCCAGGAAGCCGCTTTCTTCGGTGGCCTTCTTCTGGTCGAGCGTCATGATGACTACGTCCGGATCCTGAGCGAGCAGGTTTTCCACCGTGACGTCACCCTTTTGAATCGAGCCGATCATGGGCATGTCGATGGCTTCCGGGAACTGCTGGAAAAGCTTCTCGCGGAATGCGGGTGCGGCTTTAAACAGGTCTTGGCCGTAGGCGACGATGTTGTCGAATGGGTCATCTTGCAGAGCAGAGGTAGCAAAGACCGCGCGTCCTTCGGCGAGGACGATGCGGTCGGGGTGCTCGTCGAATTCGAGAGTGCGTCCCGCAGCGTCTGTGACGTGGACGCTACCGTCCGCCTTGCGTGTCGAGGACGCCGTGGCGGATGTCGCCGACGTTGCGGTGGTGTCTTGTGGTTGGGTCTCGCCGGAGCATGCGACGAGACCGAGAACTGTTGCAGCGGAGACAATGGCTACCCCTGCGCGCTGGATGAGCTTCAACCCAGTACCTTTCTAAACAATGATTAGGCTTACCTTACAAGCCTCGGAGGTAAGGTAAGGCAAGCCTGGCTTGGCGTCAAGTGTCTGGGGGTGAGTTAGGGGGACGCTGGGGAATCGCCTAGAGCGCCCCGTGCTCCAACACGAGGTCGGCGAAGTCCAGGTCGCCGTCGGGCATAGCGACCTCGGCCACGTACAGCAGGCTGAGTGCATAGTGGCGTGGGCAGAACAGCAGCGTTTCACCCGCGTGCGCTGAGCCATGTTCGGGGCAGGGATAGGACACGAAGTACTGTGCGGTGTCGCCACACGGTGCGTTGGTCCAGTTGCAGCCCTTGTGGGACCAGCCGTCGTCGGTGTCCATCGGTGGCAGCGAATCGACGGTGTCGGTGGTAAAGCGTGTGCTCATCATTTACCCCCAATGGCTTCGAGTGCGGTCGCGATTGCGGCGTCGATTTCGGCGTCGGTGTGCGGGATGGAGTCGTCGGCAAGATGCCCCCACCTGCGCTGGAATCGTTCCTGGAGTTCGTGGCGTTTGGCGTACGGCCCCTGGTGCTTATTTTCGACGACCACACTACCCCCGTTGTTATCCACCGTGATGTACAGCAGCGTGGCGTCAGGGGAGACCTTGAACATGAAGTTCAGGTCGGGAAAGAACAGTGCCCACCAGTTGTACTCAGCCGACGGTTCGAAGGTGACGTATTCGGGCAGGTCGGAGATCCGGTACGCGGTCGCCGCACCGCACTGGGTTGGCTGGGTGCTTGCGGCGGCGTCCATGTACTGGGCGTAGACGTAGGAGACGTAGCCCATGTCCTGGAGGATCTCGTACCACTGGTTTGGCTCGATCGAGGTGGTGTAGGGGCCTGGGGAGTATGCGTCGGGGTGGCCGGTGTCGGCGATCAGGCTGGCATCCCCAAGCCCGGTTTGTGTCGCATTGCCTGGCCAGGACAGCTCGCGCACCTCGACTCGCACTGGGCTGGAGGAAAGGACACGGTTGAGGTAGTCCTCGCAGGCCTTCGGGTCGGCGAACGCTTCCAGGCGCACCGGGGTGTAGGACACCTCGACCACGTTGTGCTCGGCGCGCTGAAGTTCGGAATCCAGATCGTCGCCGTGCCAGCGCGGATCCTGTCGGTCGGCTTCGCGCCCGCAGCCGTCGAGGTAGACGATGGCGTCGTACCAGTCCAGAAGCGTCACCGGTCGCTGCGGCAACTCGGGGATATCACGGGTGAGAACACCGTTGATGGTCACGGATTCCACAGTGTTGTCCTCGCCGAGGCGTAAACCGTACACGGCGTCGCCGCCGGTGTAGGTGCGGGCGTGGATCTGCCAGGTGTCGCCTATAAGCGAAAAGTCCCCCGGTGAAACCTTGGATAAATACGACGGAACGTAATCGGGTGCGGCGGCCAGCGCGCGCTCGAAAGGATTCATGCAGCCACAATACGCATGTAAATAGGTACGCTACTGGCGTGTCACCCGAGAATATTTTGTTGCGCATCCCGGAGGAGGAAGAACGCGCAGTTCGGCAGATCTACGCGGAGCTCGCGGAGCGGGGCTTCCCGCAGCAGCACCAACGGCCGCACATCTCGGTTACCTTCGCACCGACAATGCACCGCAACGCCATCGGGGAGGCGGCAGTCATCCTGCCGCCAGAATTGCCAGCTGCTTTACGACGAACCGGGGTCGTCGTCTTCGGCACCAAATCCAAACAAACCGTGGCCTGGCTGCTTGAAGCCCCCGAATCCCTCGACACGGCAGCCCAGCGCGTCAGCGCCGCCAACCCGGACGGTCGCGGCGCTCGCTGGATCCCGCACCTGACCATGGGACTGCGTATTCCCAAGGCCATGGTGCCGGACTACATCGCAGCGTTAGCCGAGGTCACATCCCCGCACTTCAAAGAACTCACCGCGGAATACGCCGCGCTCTACCAGCCGTCGCTGGGCACTGAGTTACGGCTCTGAAGTCCCTTGCGGTGGGTTAGTCGTGGTGGGGCGGGGTGTCGTCGATAAGCAATTGCCCCAACTTCGACGGCACGTCAGCACAACACCGCAACGGCTGATCAGACGCCGCGACCACCACGTTGCCGTACGCGCCGCCGGCGAGCACCGGCGCACTTGCCGCGACCATGGTGTGGCGAAACACCTCGCTCAAACCCGCTAATTCCGCACGCGTGCGTGCAAGACCAGCGGCATCTCCAATGTTCGCCACAAACAACCCACCTGGACACAACGCTCGATGTACTGCCCGATAAAACTCCACCGTGGTTAGTGGGCGGGGCGTGTCCGGGCCAGCGAACACATCGCGCACAATCATATCCACCGAACCTTCCAGCAACGCATGCGTAAACGCGCGCGCCTCCGCCACCTTGATCGCCACCGGCGGATCAAACGCATCGCGCACCAACCGCGCCAACTGACCATCCAGCTCCACCGCAACGTTGCTGCTCGGCCACCGATGCTGCACATAACTCGGCAACGCACACCCCGCAGCACCCAGATGCACCGCAGCAAACGGCGCGAGGGGCCGGTCCTCCACAAACCCCTGGATAAACCCCGCGATCCACCGCATGTAGTCGTACTCCAACACCTCGGGCGCGCCGGGCACCACATACGACGACGGGACGTTATTCACCTCTAACGTGTAGCCGCCGTCGCGGTCCGGATCCGCGATGATGGCCGCGTGGCCTGAAGCAATGGGGTAGGTGCCCGTGATGCGTCGCTTTGGCGCACGAGGTTTACGCCGTGGGGAGTTCATAAGGGAAATACCAGCACAGGGTCGGACCAGTTGTTACGATCGCTGCATGATCTACTTGTCGCAGGATTATATCGGTGAGCTACCCAAGCAACATATCTCGCTGGGAAAGTTTGATCCCGACAATATTCCTGCGGACCCGAACGAACTGTTTGCCACGTGGTTTAAAGAAGCCGTGGAGAACGAAGTCGGCGACCCTACTGCGGTCACCGTGGCCACGGTGGACGACAACGGTCAGCCCGATGCGCGAGTCGTCGACCTTCTGTACCTCAACTCCGACGGCTTCCACTTCGGAACCGCGACAGGAACGGCCAAGGTGGACCAGCTTGAGAAGAGCTGGGCCGCAGCGCTGAATTTCTGGTGGCAGCCCATGCGCCGGGCAGTGCGCATCCGCGGCGCTGCGTCGCGCGTTGTCGATGGTGACCGCTTCAACCTCTGGCGGGTGGAGCCGAACCACTTCGAATTTTTCAACCTTTGGGACGACCGCTCAAACTCGGACCGCGTGGCCTACGTGCTCAATGACCACGGCGACTGGGACCGCGTTCGCATCATGCCGCGCCCTTAAGCGCACCAACCTAGGCGCTGTTCCGCTACGGTCCTACCTCTCTAGGCGCTGCCCCAGGACTTGGTTTTTGCAAAGAAGCAGGCAGTCAGAGCGCCGGCGGCGATAACGAGGCACGGCAACCAAATCGACGTTGCCATCGCAGCCGCAAACGGCTCGTGCAAAAACTCCGGCAGGGGGCCGGAAACCTGCGTTGGCGATGCAGTTGGCGATGCTGGCGGTGTCTCCGCGGCGCCGCCGTTCGCACCCGCGTGTGTACCCAACCGCGAATCGAGCTGCGCGGACATCATCGCGGCAATCGCCGCCGATCCGATCACTGCACCAATCTGGCGGGTGGTGTTGTACACACTCGAACCGGCACCCGCCAACTTCGGGTTCAGGTTGCGGGTGGCAATCATGGAAAGTGGCCCCCACATCATCGAGTTGGCCACGCCGTACACCACCGAAATGGCATACATCCAGTTCGGGTCAACCCCAGGTGTTGTGATCAGTGCGGTTGCGCCGATGCTTAGCGCCGCCAGCGTCATTCCCGCTATGGCGAACGGCTTCGGGTCGTGCGTGTTGGTGAGTCTGCCGATGTACGGCGACAACACCCCGGAGACCAAGCCAGACGGCAAGATCAGCAGCGCGGCGTGGGTAGGGGAGAGCTCGCCGACGGTTTGGATGTAGATCATCCACGGAATGACATAAGTGGATACCGCGAAGCCGACGGTGGAGATGGTGAAGGCGGCGAGGGAGAAGTTGCGGTCGTCGAAAAGTGCAAGCGGCACCAATGCGTTCGTGGATTGGCGTGACTGCCAGCGGAAGAAGAACACCATCGCAACAACGCCAACGACGAGCAGGGTCCACACGCGCCAGTCCCAGCCGAAGTGCTGGGCTTCCTGCACGCCGAAGACGAGGCAGAACATGCCAAGCGCACTGAGCACCACGCCAAGCAAGTCAAAGTGGCGGTTATTCTGCTCCAGCTTCGGTACAAATATCCAGGCCAGGATGAGGCCGATGATGCCGATTGGGACGTTGACGTAGAAGATCCAGGGCCACCCGGCGGCGTCGACAAGCACCCCGCCCAGCAGAGGTCCGGTCACCGTGGCAAGGCCGGCAGTCGCACCCCACACACCCATGGCGCCGCCGCGTTCCTTCGGTGCAAACGTGCGGATCATCACCGACATCGTCTGCGGCGTTACCAGCGCGCCACCCAAACCTTGGAAGGCCCGGGCGGCGATGAGCGCAGCCGAACTTCCCGCCAAGCCACACGCCAGCGAAGAAACAGTAAAGATCGTCAGGCCGATCAGATAGATCGTGCGCGGCCCGAAGCGGTCCCCGAGACGCCCCGTGATCAGCAGCGGCACCGCGTAGGCGAGCAGGTAAGCACTGTTGACCCACAACACCTCGTTATAGGACGCCTCCAACCCGTCAGAGATCGCCGGGATGGCTACGGAGACGATGGTGGAATCCACCAAAATCATGAAAAAGCCCAGCATCATGCTCCACAGAGCAGGCCACGGCGAGCGCTTTACAGGGACAGTCACTGCCGAGATGATACTGGGCTTTCCCAGGGGTGGCTAGAGGCCGAGCATCTGTCGAATCTGAGGCGGAAGCATATCGACGACCTGCTGCGGGATCTGGTCCTTCACATACGGGAACACCAGCATGCCAGCCGCGCCAAGTGCGGCGACGACGCCCAACACGATGCCTGTGGTGCGCAGCGCGTCGTTGTCCTCGGAGGACAGGAGCGTTTCCGGCTTGCTCTGGACCAGATTTTCCTCGGATTGCATGTCCGGAGTGTCGGTGGCGGCGTGCTCTTCGACCTCCAGGACCTTGTCGTCCTCGATAGCCTCATCCATGTTGATGCCGAAGAAGGTGTCCAGGCCCTTCACGTTGAACTGGGTGGACATGTAGCGGTCGTTCGTGCCGGTGTTCCACTGGGAGACGACGATGTCCATGTTGTCAATCGTGGACCCAGGCACGATGTAGCCGCCGTAAGGCTGCGACCAGTTCTTGGGATTTTGCGGCCTGAGCCAGGAGCCGTGCTTGGCAATCGTCGCCACGGGCACGTTGTCCCAGTTTTGCTCAAGCGTGTCGGAGATGCGTACCTCGATGGCCAGCTTCTCCTCGTTGAACATCACGAGCACCCAGTGACCGTTGATGTAGCGCAGGTTCATCTCGCCGGCCTTGACACCGTCCGACAGAATTGGGGCAGCGACGTTGCTCCACTTCTTGTCGGCGTCGGGTTCGGAGTAGTCGTAGAGCTCCCACTTGCTGCGATCCGCAATGTCCTGCGGCTTAAAACGCGAAAGGAAAACCTTTTCCTTGCGGGTGAAGGCACTCGACATCACGTACACGTAGCCGTCCGGGCCCTTCTCCCAGGTGATCAGGTCGCCGAGGCCTCCCGGAATGTAATTCGTTGGGGTTTTGGAAATCGACTTCCAGGTCTGGCCGTTGTCAGTGGACTTCCAGATCTCCGTGTAGAGCACGTTACCGATGCCCTTGTTCCACATGCCCTGCATGTACAAGGTGCCGTCGAGGTTGATCACATCCGACGGGATAAGCGTCAGGTTGTCGGTGTGGTGGTACGACACCAGGCTTTCCACTCGGCGTCCGTTGTTCAGGGGGCGGACGATTTCAATAAAACCGTCGTCGTTCATCTTCGCCACAACACCAACCGGGCTCAACCATTCGTTCTTGGGGCCCTTGATGGATTCGCGGAAGGAGTCGCCGAAGATCATGGCAAACTCCTTGCTGTTGTTCAGCGGCGCCATCGCACCCAGGTCGCCGTCCTTAAACCCGACGTGCTTCGAATACTTGCCCAGCACATCGTCCATCACCTGCACGATTGTGCCGTCGGGCATGGTCACAGGGTCGGACGCGCGCTTCTCAGGTGGTTTCGGGAAGGTGTAGGACTCGTTCGACGGCGATGAGGGGCGCGACGAGCCGGACGAACCAGACGAGCTAGAAGAGCTCAGGCTGGACTGGGCGTGCGCGGGGGCGCATACGGAACCGGCGAGAAGCAAGCTGCCTGCGGTGGTAGCACACAGCAAAGCGTTGCGACGAGAGGAGAAACGCATGGGAGGGCCTTCTTAAACAAAGATGTCGAATTGCGTGTGAATAAGCCCTTAGAATGTAGCAAACGAAAACGGCCCCGGCAGGTGCTCGGGGCCGTGACGTTATTACTGTACGTTGCCTGTGTTTGGCTTAGACAGCGTCGTGTTCATCCGGGTCGTTATCCGCGTCCGCCTTGGTTTCGTGGCGGGTGCCCGGCTTGTGCTCCGGCGGTGCGTAAATGGAGTACAGCTTTGCCGGCTTGTCGGACTCGTTGACAAAGTTGTGCCACTTGCCGCCCGGGACGAATGCTGCCCAATCATCCTTGATCACTTCGTCGACTTCGAGGTCGTCCTCGGATGCGCCGATCATTGCGCGCAGCTCGCCTTCTTCGAGGCGCAGGAACTGGTCATGGCCGTCGTGGATCTCAGCGCCGATCTCGCCGCCCGGCGGGATGGTCATGACGGTCAGCTGCAGGAACTTGCCGGTCCACAGGGTGTCGCGGAACGCCTCGTTATCAAGCGTCGCCTTTTCAATGTCAACGACGTACGGATTCGGTCCATGGTCAGCCATGATCGCTCCTTAAACTTCGGGTTCGTTACGGTTCCCACCATAGGAGCTTTTGCTTATCGACGATGCCTTCCACCACGACGACGCTTCCGGTTCCGCCTCCTGAGCTGGACCTTCTCCACCTCGGTGAGGTAGCCCTCTGGGCGGTCGTTCTGCGCAACTCGTGTTGCGTCCGGGCGCTTCGCGGGCGCTGCGGGCGCTGTGGGCTTGTCGGGTGTTTCGGTCTCGTCGAGACGCGCGAACATCTCCGTCGGTGCGTCGAGCTCGTCTGGGCGGCCTTTGCCCTCGAGCGAGACATAGCGTGCGGTGTGCTTCGGGTGCACCGTGTCTTGGGGGTCGATCGCTGCGTCGCGCTCCACGGTGATGGCCCAGCTGCCGTCTGGAAAGTCGATCACTTGCCACGGCGTGATCTGGCGTGCCGGCGCCGCCGATAGCGGCGGGACGGTGTCGGTGCCTTCGTCCGGGCTTGCGGCATCCAGCGCCGCCATGCCGTCGAGCAGGATCGCGCGTGCCCAAAGGTTGCCGTGCTCGTAGGAGCGAACCCATTCGACGACCTCGGGCTCCGCAAGCGAGCCGAGCACCTTGCCATCCAGGGTCGCGACGGCGGTGTCGCCGAGCGCTTGCAATCCGACGAACCATTGGCCAGGGGAGCGGTGTGCTAGATCTGCCGCGTTAAATTCCCCTTCGGTGGTGTCGATGACCAACATGTCGCCGGCACGCAGGACAGAGGCAGTCTCAGGTGCGTTGTTGCGCGGAACCGCCAACTGGGGCTCGGGCAGCAACAAGTTGACCTCGAATTGGCCGATGTCGCGTTCCAACTTCACTGCCGCCAGGGCAACGGGTTTCAGGATTGAGGAGTGGACGCGCTCCACCTCGTCGAAAAGCGAACGCCACTGCGGCGAAACCTCCCCAAGCACTGGTCCAGCCAGCATGCTGTTTTGCGATGCTGCATTGTGTAGCCGCACACGCCACGACGCGTTGAGGGGGTTCGCCTCAAGCACGACGGGCACATAGGAGGTGCCTCGCTTACCAGCGAAATCCGAGAACAACGCCGCTTGGGAGACGTGATCTACGGGGATTTCAACGGCCGCACCCCATGTGGATGGAGCCAGTGGGTAAAGCTTTTGTGCCATGGGCGCATTGTAGGCGCAGCCTACGCAGCGTCCGTCGGGGCAGTCTCTTGGGAGCGCTCGGATGCGTTACCACCGCGCAGTTTGCCCACAGCAGTGACGATGCCGACGATGATGAAGCCGACGATCAGGCCAACGACGAGCGAGACGCCGGTGTCCACGAACCAGCCAAGCACACCGCCACCGACGAGTTCCTGACCCTTTTCGATGATGTGGTGTGGCCAGTCAATGCCGAAGACCTCGTCGAGGCCACGAACAATGAGGTGACCGCCGACCCAGAGCATCGCAATAGTGCCGATAACGCCGATGGTGCTAAGCACGTACGGCATGCCTTTCACCAGTGCGTGACCGGTTTTCGGTGCGTTGCCACGCTTGATCATGCCGTGGCCGATGTCATCGATCTTCACCAGTAGTGCCACAGCGCCGTAGACGGCAAACGTGATGAAAATGCCAACCGCGAGCAGTACTGCGGCCTCTATCCAAATTGACTGGTCCTTGACCTCGTCCAACGCGATGATCATGATCTCCGCGGAAAGGATCAAGTCCGTGCGGATCGCGCTGTTGACCAGGGAATCCTCGTCCTGCTCTGTTTTATTGACCGCTTGTTCTTGCTGCTCCTCGGCGTCGGAGGAAAGTTTGTGTGCGATCTTCTCCGCGCCCTCAAAGCACAGGTATGCGCCGCCAAGCATGAGGATCGGGACCAACGCCCACGGTGCAATCGCGTTGAGCAGCAGTGCGACCGGCAGGATAAACAGCAGCTTGTTGCGCAGGGATCCTTTGGTGATGCGCCAGATCATCGGAAGCTCACGCGCCGGAGTAACACCGGAGACGTATTGCGGGGTGACCGCGGCATCGTCGATTACAACCCCGGCTGCTTTCGTGGATGTTTTTGCGGTCAAGGTGGCGACATCGTCGACGCTTGCCGCGGCTTGTCGTGCGATCAGTGCGACATCGTCGAGAAGTGCGAGGAGGCCACCGGCCATGAGGGTCCTTTCATACAGGTGCAACTGCTTTGCGACGCAAACGCCACGGGCCTCGAGTGTATTGCACGTACCTCCTGACACACGGTGCTCACAGCGTTTCAAAAGATATTTGTGAAACTTCGCACGGGCGACCGTCAAGTGTGGTGAAATACATGGACATCCAAATTGTGAGCCACAGGACATTCCTTGGCTCCATACTTGGTCGAAGGAGAACACATGCAACTGAAGAAGACAGCGGCGATTCTTGGCGCCGGTGCTCTGACGCTCGGTCTGGTCGCCTGCGGTGACTCAAACGATTCTGCAGACGGTGGCGCTGAAGGCACCAACAACGGCGGTGGCGACAACTACGTTCTTGTCAACGGCTCGGAGCCGCAGAACCCGCTCGTACCGGGCAACATCAACGAGACCGGTGGCGGCCGCATCATCGACCAGATCTTCGCAGGCCTGGTCTATTACGACGGCGACGGCGAAGTGCAAAACGATATCGCCGAGTCCATCGAGCCGGAAGGCGACGCAGGCTACCGCGTCACCCTGAAGGACGCGAAGTGGTCCGACGGCACCGCAGTGACCGCCAAGGACTTCGTCGACGCATGGAACTACACGGTAGAAAACTCGCTGCTCGGCGCGTACCACCTCGAACCGATCAAGGGCTTCGAGGAGGGTAAGAAGCTCGAGGGCCTCGAAGTTGTCGACGACAAGACCTTCACCATCGAGCTGACCCAGCCGGAGTCTGACTTCCCGAGCCGCCTTGGCTACACGGCGTTCTTCCCGATGCACCCGTCCGCATACGACGACATCGAGGCGTACGGTGAGAAGCCGATCTCCAATGGCCCGTACACGCTGTCCGAGTGGAACCACAACCAGAACGCAGTTGTTGTCCCGAACGCTGAGTACGACGGCCCGCGCAAGGCCCAGAACGACGGCCTGGACTACGTCTTCTACGCGCAGCAGGACGCCGCCTACGCCGACCTGCTCTCCGGCAACCTGGACGTCCTCGACGCCATCCCGGACTCTGCATTCGCCACCTTCGAAGACGAGCTCGGCGACCGTGCAGTGAACCAGCCGGCAGCGATCTTCCAGTCCATGACGATCGGTGAGAAGGCCGACCACTTCAGCGGTGAGGAGGGTGCGCTTCGTCGTCAAGCAATCTCGCGTGCGATCAACCGCGAGGAGATCACGGCAACGATTTTCGACGGCACCCGCACCCCGGCCACGGACTTCACCTCCCCGGTGCTGCCGGGCCACTCCGACAGCCTCAACGGTGTTGAGGTACTGAAGTACGACCCGGAGGAGGCGAAGCGTCTGTGGGCTGAAGCCGACGCAATCGCACCGTTCACCGGCGAGTTCACCATCTCCTACAACGCTGACGGTGGCCACCAGGCATGGGTCGATGCTGTTGCGAACTCCATCCGCAACACCCTCGGCATCGAGGCAGTGGGCAACGCGTACCCGGACTTCAAGTCCCTGCGCGATGACGTGACCAACCGCACCATCGAAGGCGCATTCCGTACCGGCTGGCAGGCAGACTACCCGCTGCTGAGCAACTTCCTTGGCCCGTTGTACGGCACCGGCGCAGGCTCGAACGACGGCGACTACTCCAACGCTGAGTTCGACGACCTGCTGAAGAAGGCCAACGGTGCAGCAGACCAGGAAGCAGCCGTGAAGGACCTCAACGCGGCGCAGGAGATCCTGCTGAAGGATCTGCCAGCAATCCCGCTGTGGTACTCGAACCTGACCGGTGGCTACTCCGAGGACGTTGACAACGTTGTCTTCGGCTGGAACCAGGTGCCGCTCTACTACCAGATCACCAAGAAGTAACACCCCGCTGTTGGCGAATTAGATTCGCGACAACGGCAACGACCGCGCCGTCCACATCCCCCCTGGGTTGTGGCGGCGCAGTTTCTATTTTTCGGTCCCTTGGACCGCACGCGCGGGGCGGCCGGATTATGGGAGGTTACGTTTATTGTGGTGGACTCCTTAGAGCACGCTGAGTGTTTGACAGCACAACATGCGAAAACATGAAAAGACACAAGGAGTCAAGGTGCATATCAAGAAAGCAGTTGCCGCCCTCGGCGCCGGCGCACTGGCGCTCGGCCTTGCCGCATGTGGTGGCTCCGCCGACAATTCTGCCGACGGAGCTGGAAACTACGTTCTGACCAACGGTTCCGAGCCGCAGCGTCCGTTGCTGCCCGCAGATACGAATGAGACTGGCGGCGGCCGCATCGTCGATGTCCTGTACGCAGGTTTGACCTACTACGACAAGGACGGCGAAAGCCACAACGAGCTCGCAGAGTCCATCGATCTCGAGGGTGAGAAGACCTACCGTGTCACGCTGAAGGACACGAAGTGGGCCGATGGTACCCCGGTGACGGCGAAGGACTTCGTCGACGCGTGGAACTACGCAGTCGAGAACTCCCAGATGAACGCGTACTTCTTCGAGCCGATCAAGGGCTACGAGGACGGAAAGCCGCTCGAGGGCCTGGAGGTTATCGACGACAAGACCTTCACCATCGAGCTCGAGCAGCCGGAGGCTGACTTCCCGCAGCGCCTCGGCTACACGGCATTCTCGCCGCTTCACCCGTCTGCGTTCGACGACATGGAAGCGTACGGCGAAAACCCGATCTCGAACGGCCCTTACAAGCTGCTGGAGTGGAACCACAACCAGGACGCCATCGTGGTGCCGAACGAGGAGTACCAGGGTGATCGCAAGGCGCAGAACGACGGCGTGAACTTCATCTTCTACGCCCAGCAGGACGCGGCCTATGCCGACCTGCTCTCCGGAAATCTCGACGTGCTCGATGCTGTGCCGGATTCTGCACTGGCCAACTTCGAAGACGAGCTTGGCGAGCGCGCTGTGAACCAGCCAGCCGCTGCATTCCAGTCGATCACCATCAACGAGAACGAAGAGCACTTCGGCGGCGAGGAAGGCAAGCTTCGTCGCCAGGCAATCTCTAAGGCGATCGACCGCGACCAGATCACCAAGACCATCTTCGACGGCACCCGCACCCCGGCGACCGACTTTGCCGCACCGGTGATCCCGGGCCACTCCGACAACCTTGAGGGCGTCGACGTGCTCAAGTACGACCCGGAGGAGGCAAAGCGCCTGTGGGAGGAAGCCGACAAGATCAACCCGTACACCGGTGACCTGGAGATCTCCTACAACTCCGATGGTGGCCACCAGGCATGGGTCGATGCTGTTGCGAACTCCATCCGCAACGCCATCGGCATCGAGGCAGTGGGCAACGCCTACCCGGACTTCAAGTCCATGCTCGACGATATGGACAACGACGCTGTCAAGGGCGCATTCCGTACCGGCTGGAGCGCTGACTACCCGTCGCTGGGTAACTTCCTGATCCCGCTGTACGGCACGGGTGCTTCCTCGAACTATGCGCGTTACTCCAACCCGGCAGTCGACGCACTGCTGGAAGAAGCAGCAACCGCAGCTTCTCCGGAGGCTGCCGCTGAAAAGTACAACGAGGTGCAGAAGGTTCTGTTTGAGGATCTCCCAGCGATCCCACTGTGGTACTCCAACGTTGCAGGTGGCTACTCCGAAAACGTAGAGAACGTCGCGTTCTCCTGGCGCTCACTTCCGGTGCTGCATCAGATCACCAAAAACTAAGTGGTAACCTAAGCAACCACGCAAAGTGGCCCGTTCGCATTTTGCGGCGGGTCATTACTCGTTTCACACTCAATACTGGTTTTCGTCCCGACTCACATGGAAAAGGAGAGCCCGGAACCATGCTGCGTTATATCGGGCGGCGACTGCTCCAAATGATCCCCGTCTTCTTCGGGGCCACACTGTTGCTTTACGCCCTCGTGTTCCTCATGCCGGGCGACCCCGTACAGGCGCTTGGCGGAGACCGCGGCCTGTCCGAGGCCGCCCGCGCCCGCATCGAAGCGGAATACAACCTTGATAAACCATTTATCGTCCAATACCTGCTCTACATCAAGGGCATTTTCATGGGCGATTTTGGCAAGACCTTCTCCGGCCAGCCCGTCGCGTCGGTGATGGCTAACGCGTTCCCGGTGACCATCAAGCTCGGTTTGATGGCGCTGGCGTTTGAGGCTGTGTTCGGCATCATCTTCGGCGTGATCGCCGGTGTGCGCCGCGGCGGTGTCTTCGACTCCACGATTCTCGTCGCATCGCTGATCGTCATCGCCGTCCCGTCGTTCGTGATCGGCTTTGTCATGCAGTACCTCTTCGGCGTGAAGTGGGGACTGTTGCCTGCAACGGTGGGGCGCAATGAGTCATTTGAAGCGTTGCTCATGCCTGCGATCGTGCTTGGTGCGCTGTCGTGCGCGTACGTGATCAGGCTGACGCGTCAGTCCGTGAGCGAAAACCTTCGCGCAGACTACGTCCGTACCGCGCGAGCTAAGGGTCTGAGCGACGGTACCGTGATGACTCGCCACGTGCTTCGCAATTCCATGATCCCGGTCGTGACTTTCCTTGGCGCTGACCTTGGTGCGCTGATGGGTGGCGCGATTGTGACCGAAGGCATCTTCGGCATTAACGGTATCGGTGGCACGATCTACCAGTCGATCATTAAGGGCGAGCCCGCGACCGTCGTGTCGATCACCACTGTGCTGGTGATTATCTACATCGTTGCCAACCTCATCGTTGACCTGCTTTACGCAGTACTCGACCCAAGGATCCGCTATGACTAATTCCATTCCACAACCTGAAATGTCGGCTGATCGCACGATGGCCAATGCTGGGGTGCTGCGCGGTCAGGAATACTACGTCGCAAAGACCGATGAGACTGGCCTCGGCGCAGTTGATGCTGTGCCGGATGCCGGTACACCCACCAGCCAGTGGGCTGAAGCTTGGAACTACCTGCGTCGCAGGCCGCTGTTCTGGTTCTCTGCAGTATTGATCCTGCTTGCCGTCACCGTCGCTGTGTTCCCTGGTCTGTTCACCAGCGTCGATCCGCGCGAGTGCATGCTGTCGCGCTCGCTGAACGGGCCGACGGACGGGCACATCTTCGGCTTTGACCGTCAAGGCTGCGATATTTACTCGCGCATGATGTACGGTGCTCGCGCATCGGTTACGGTCGGCGTGCTGACCACACTGATCGTGACCGTGCTTGGTGGCCTCATCGGTGCGATCGCCGGTTACTTCGGCGGCATCTGGGACACACTGCTGTCGCGTCTGACTGACATCTTCTTCGCGGTGCCGCTCGTGCTGGCCGCGATCGTCGTCATGTCCATGTTCCAGAACAAGCGCTCGATCTGGATGGTGGTATTCGCGCTGTCCATGTTCGGCTGGACTCAGATCGCCCGCATCACCCGCGGTGCAGTGATGGGGATTAAGAACGACGAGTTCGTCACCGCCGCCCGCGCGGTGGGGGCGAGCGACTGGAAGATCATCACCTCCCACATCCTGCCGAACGCCGCGGCGCCCGTGATCGTGTACGCCACGGTTGCGCTCGGCCAGTTCATCGTGGCCGAAGCGACCCTGTCCTTCCTGGGCATCGGTCTGCCGTCCACGGTGGTGTCGTGGGGTGGCGATATTTCGGCTGCGCAGGCGTCGCTACGCACCCAGCCGATGGTGCTGTTCTACCCGGCAATTGCGCTCGCACTGACGGTGCTGAGCTTCATCATGATGGGCGACGTTGTGCGCGACGCCCTTGATCCGAAGGCGAGGAAGCGATGACCACCGCAATCGGTAAAGACAACAACACTGGCGCGCCCGAGCCGCTGCTTGAGGTGACCGACCTCCGCATCACGTTCGAGTCCTCCACGGGTGTGGTTGAGGCTGTGCGTGACTTCGATATGACGATCTACCCGGGCCAGAAGGTCGCGATCGTGGGCGAGTCCGGTTCGGGCAAATCCACCTCCGCCATGGCGGTGCTCGGCCTGCTGCCTGGCACCGGCAAGGTCACTGGCGGCTCGATCAAGCTGCGCGGCGAGGAACTGACCAAGCTCGATGAGAAGGGCTGGCAGAAGATTCGCGGCAACAGGATTGGTCTGGTGCCGCAGGATCCGATGTCTAACCTGAACCCGGTGTGGCGTATCGGTACCCAGGTGGAGGAGTCGCTGAAGGCGAACAACATCGTCGAAGGCTCCGAGCGCCACCAGCGCGTCATCGAGTTGCTTGAGCATGCAGGCCTGCCGGACGCGGAGCGTCGTGCGGGTCAGTTCCCGCACGAGTTTTCCGGTGGCATGCGCCAGCGCGCGCTCATCGCGATGGGCTTGGCTGCGAACCCGGAGCTGCTCATTGCCGACGAGCCCACGTCTGCCCTCGATGTGACCGTGCAGAAGCGCATCCTGGACCACCTTGAGATGCTCACCCAGGAATCCCAGACCGCGCTGCTGTTCATCACTCACGACCTGGGGCTTGCAGCAGAGCGCGCTGACCACCTGCTGGTTATGCACCGCGGCCGTGTGGTTGAGCGCGGCCCGAGCCTGGATATTTTGCGCAACCCGAAGCATCCGTACACCCGCAGGCTGGTTAACGCGGCTCCGTCGCTGGCAGCCGCGCGTACGCACGCTGCGCTGAAGGATGAAGACGTCACGGTGGCCGAGACCAAGCCGGAGGACGTGGTCATCCGGGTGGATAACCTGGTCAAGGAGTTCGACGTCCGTGGCCAAAAGGGTGCGAAGAAGACACTGCGCGCGGTCGACGAGGTGTCCTTCGATCTTCGCCGCGGCACCACGCTTGCGCTGGTGGGTGAGTCTGGCTCCGGCAAGTCCACTGTGGCCAACATGGCGCTAAGCCTGCTTGAGCCGACCAGCGGCACCGTGTACTTCGAGGGCCGCGACATCTCGGAGTTAAACCGCAAGGAACTGTTCAAACTGCGTCGCAAGATGCAGGTGGTGTTCCAGAACCCGTACGGTTCGCTCGACCCGATGTACTCGATCTACCGCTGCATCGAGGAGCCGTTGCGCCTGCACAAGGTGGGCTCGCGTAAGGAGCGCGACGCTCGCGTGGCGGAGCTGCTGGACATGGTGCAGATGCCGAGGTCCGCGATGCGTCGCTACCCGAACGAGCTCTCTGGCGGTCAGCGTCAGCGCATCGCGATTGCACGTGCGATGGCGTTGGGCCCAGAGGTCATCGTCCTCGACGAGGCGGTCTCGGCCCTCGACGTGCTTGTGCAGGATCAGATTCTGCAGTTGCTCAAGGGCCTGCAGGATGAGATGAACCTGTCCTACCTGTTCATCACCCACGACTTGGCTGTGGTCCGCGAGACCGCAGACGACATTGTGGTGATGCGCCAGGGCAAGGTTGTGGAGCAGGGGCCGGCGGATGCGATCTTCGCCGACCCGCAGGCGGATTACACCCGCAACCTGATCGATTCCGTGCCGGGTCTCCACATCGAGTTGGGGCGCGGCTAGGAGCATAATTGCTTATCGACGACGCCACCGCACCGATGCGGGACGTCGTCGATAAGCATGTCTGGGGCGTGTTGTAGCATCGCCTCCGAGAACTGAACACACACGGGTGCTGCATTCGCAGCTGAGATGCCTTCGGGCGGACCGTTGAACCTGATCCGGGTAATGCCGGCGATAGGAAGGAAAGCACATGACTGTGCCTGTTAAAAACAATTCTTGGCGTGTAATCGATATTGTCACCGCCGCCGTCCTCGGTGTGGCGTGTGGTCTGCTGTTTTGGGTGTGGAACAGCGTTGGCTACGCAGGGTTTAAGGCGCTGGATACGTTGACGCCTGGCCTTGGTGGCCTGGTCACCGGTATCTGGTTTACCGGCGGTGTGCTTGGCGGGCTGATCATCCGCAAGCCTGGCGCAGCCGTGTTCGTCGAGGTCATCGCGGCGTCGGTTTCAGCGCTGATCGGCAGCCAGTGGGGCATTGAGACGCTCTACTCGGGCCTTGCACAGGGTCTTGGCGCAGGGCTGATCTTCCTGCTGTTCGCGTACCGTCGCTTCGATCTGACGGTGGCAATCTTGGCCGGTATCGGCTCCGCTGTCGGCGCGTTCATCCTCGAGCTGTTCCTGTCGGCGAACCTGGCGATGAGCCTGCAGTTCAACATCATCTACCTGACCTGCATGGTCATCTCCGGCGCGATCCTTGGCGGCGTGCTGTGCCACTACCTGGTCAAGGCACTCGCGAAGACCGGTGCGCTGGACCGCTTCGGCGCAGGCCGTGAGCGTTTCAACCAGGCTGCGTAAATGACGCTGGCGATTCGTGCTCGAGGGTTGACGTACCAGCACGCCACGCGTCCCCAACCTGCGTTTACTGGCGTTGATCTCGACGTCGAGCGCGTCGAGCGCATCCTCATCTCCGGCGACTCTGGTTCCGGCAAGTCCACGTTGCTCGCGGTCATCGCGAAACTTATCGACGACTCCGAGGACGGCAGTAAAACCGGCATCCTCGAGGTCAACGGCACGGTAGGCATGGTGCTGCAGGACCCGGAGGCGCAAACAATCCTGTCGCGCGTGGGCGACGATGTCGCGTTCGGCGCCGAAAATCTTGGCGTGCCGCGCGACGAGATCTGGCGCCGCGTGGAGGCCTCCCTGGAGGCCGTGGGCCTGGACCTGCCGCTCGATCACCCCACATCACGCCTGTCCGGTGGACAGAAGCAACGCCTTGCACTGGCCGGGGTGTTGGCCATGGGAGCCGATATTTTGGTGCTCGACGAGCCGACGGCGAACCTCGACCCGCGTGGCCGCGACGAGGTCATCAACGCTGTCGACCGCGTCTGCACACGCACCGGCGCGACCCTGATTGTGGTGGAGCACCGCCCCAAGCACTGGTCGCACGTGGTGGACACCTACTACCGCTTGGATGCGGACGGTTTTCGCCGCATTACCGAAGAAGAGCTACCGCAGGTGCCTTCGTTGCCGCCGGCGAAGCAGGTTCCCGCTGGCACGCCGGCTGCGGTTGCGACGCAGAACTTGCTCACCCGCTTCGGCCCGCCGCGCACGGTGCGCGCGCCTGAGGGGTTCTCCACTGTGGTCACCGGTGAAAACGGCTCGGGAAAAACTACGCTCGTGCAGGTACTTGCCGGGCTAACACCGCCGAAGCAAGGGCGGGTGGAGTATTCCGACACCATTCGGCAGGGGTTGACGAAGCCGTCAATCGAGTGGGCATCGGCAGATCTGGCGCAACGCATCGGGTACGTCTTCCAGGAACCGGAACACCAATTTGTCACTGCCACCGTGCGCGAGGAAATGGCGCTGTCTGGTGCGCCGCAGGAACGTATCGACGATCTCTTGCGACGCCTGCGCCTGACCCACCTCGTCGACGCCAACCCGTTCACACTCTCTGGCGGGGAGAAACGCCGACTTTCGGTGGCAACCGCGCTGGTCAACGCTCCGAAATTGCTTATTTTGGACGAGCCGACCTTCGGCCAGGATGACCGCACTTTCGTCGAACTCGTCGGCCTGATCCGCGAACTCACGCACAAGGGCGTCACGGTCATCTCGATCACCCATGACGAGGCGTTTATCGCATCGCTCGGCGACCACACCGAGCACATCACGGCAGGGGAGAGGTAGCCATGAACCTGCTGGCAAACATCAACCCCGTCACCCGCATTCTCGGCTTGGCGCTGCTGACCACGCCGCTGATGTTCACCGTGGACTGGGTCTCCGCCACCGTGGTGCTCGCGTTCACGCTGCTCATGGTGCCGCTATGCGGGCTTCGCTACGGACGCTTTTTCAAACGCGCATTGCCGATCCTCATCGTCGCGCCCCTGGCCGGTATCCCGATGGCGCTCTACGGACAGGCGGGCGGGGAGACTTACCTCAACTGGGGTTTGATTCACGTCACGGAACTGTCCGTTTCCTTAGCCGGTGCGATGGTGTTGCGCGTGCTTGCCATCGCGCTGCCGGTGGTGCTGTTGTCCGCCGATGTCGACCCGACTGACCTTGGCGACGGCCTCTCCCAAGTCCTTCGCCTCCCCGAACGCTTTGTCATCGGTACTGTCGCGGCCCTTCGCATGCTCACACTGCTTCGCGACGACCTCGACGCCATGCGCCGATCGCGTCGCGCCCGCGGTATCGCAGACCAAGGCAAGATCAAATACTGGTTCACCTTGTCATTCGGGCTGTTGGTGATGTCGCTGCGCCGTGCCGGAAAACTCGCCACCGCAATGGAGGCGCGCGGTTTTGGCGGACCGACGAAGCGTTCCTGGGCCCGAGAATCCAAACTGCGCAGCCGCGACTGGGGCGTCATGGTTGTGTGCCTTGGGGTGGCACTTGTCGCACTTGGCATCGCGTGGCTCACAGGCGACCTGCGCCCAGTGTGGTCAGTGCGATGACATACACCCTGCTCATCGATGGCCCTTCCGGCTCCGGCAAGACCACCCTGGCCAACCAGATCGGCGACGCGCTCGGTATCCGGGTGGTGCACCTCGACGATTTTTACCCCGGTTGGTACGGCCTCGAAGAAGGTGCCGCGATGGTCGCCCGCGATGTGCTGCACCCTGCCAGGCCAGGGTTTTGGCGCTGGGACTGGATCAACCACGAGCGCGCCGAGTGGGTGCCGCTCGACCCCGCAGAGGATCTTGTGGTGGAAGGTGTTGGGGCGGTCACGGAGTCGTCGATACGCGCCGCCCGGGCGCGTGGAACCGTCAACACCATCCGCGTGACCGCCGACCTAAAGATGCGAAAAACCCGGGCCCTGCGCAGGGACCCGGGCTACGCCCCCTGGTGGGGGATGTGGGCAGCGCAGGAAGCACGACTTCCGACGCTGCCCGTCGATGTGACGGTTAGGAGATAGCCTCCTCCGCCGGCTTGTACACCGTACGCACGCGGGAGCGCTCCGCATCCGGATCAGGGATCGGAATCGCCGACAGCAGCGCCTTCGTGTACGGGTGCTGCGGGTTGTCGAAGACGTCGTCGGTCTCGCCGAACTCCACAAAGTCGCCCTTGTACATCACGGCCACACGATCCGACAGGTGGCGCACCACCGACAGATCGTGTGCGACGAACAGGTAGGACAGGCCAAGCTTGCGCTTGAGCGAATCCAGCAGGTTAATCACGCCGGCCTGGATGGACACGTCGAGGGCCGATACCGGCTCGTCGAGCACGATCACCGCAGGGTTCGTCGCCAACGCACGAGCCAAGCCGATGCGCTGACGCTGACCACCAGAGAAGTGGCCAGGGAAGCGGTCCAACTGCTTCTCATCCAGACCCACCGTGCGCATGAGCTCGGAGATACGGGCATCCTTGTCGCCCTCGTAGCCCAACGCATCCAACGGCTCTTGGATGATCTCCTTGACCGTCATACGCGGGTTCAGCGAGCTCATCGGATCCTGGAACACCATCTGAATATTGCGGCGTGCCTGACGACGATCCGACGCACTCATCTTCGCCGCGTCCTTGCCACAGATCACGATGCGGGAATCACCCTGTGGATCCAGGCCCATGATCTCCAGCAGGGTCGTGGTCTTACCGGAACCGGACTCACCCACAATGGCCATGCACTCACCGGCGCGAACATCGAAGGAGATGTTCTTCACAGCCTCCACGGTGCCGATGCGGCGCTTCACCAGCGCGCCCTTGGTCAGTGGGAACGCACGGTAAAGGTTCTCTACCTCGAGGGTGACTTCGCGCTCCTCGCGCGGGATGCCGGCGAACTTGTTCTCCGGCAGCACAGGGGCGGGGAACAGCGGCTTACCGTCGAGAGTGCCGTTTTCAATCTCATCGTGGCGCACGCACGCAACCATGTGGTTCTCGTCGCCCTTGTTCGGCACCAGCGGCGGCTCCTGCGTCAGGCAGGCCTCGGTGGCGATGGGGCAGCGTGGTGCGAACTGGCAGCGGTCGGCGACGTCGATGAGCATCGGCGGGTTGCCGTCGATAAACGTTAGCGGCTCGTTCGATGGCTGATCCACACGTGGAGTGGAACCCAGCAGGCCCACCGAGTACGGCATCTTCGGGTTGCCGAAGAGCTGGTGGACCTCGGCGCGTTCCACGGGGCGGCCGCCGTACATCACCAGCACGTCATCGGCGGTGCCTGCGACCACGCCCATGTCGTGGGTAATCATGATGCAGGCAGCGCCGGTCTCACGCTGCGCCGTCTTGATCACTTCCAGAATCTGTGCCTGGATGGTCACGTCGAGGGCGGTGGTGGGCTCGTCGGCAATAAGCACCTTCGGGTTGTTCGCAATCGCAATTGCGATCACCACACGCTGACGCATGCCGCCCGAGAACTCGTGCGGGAAGGAACGCAGCCGCTTCTTCGGCTCGGGGATACCCACCAGATCGAGCAACTCTGCAGCACGGTCCATCGCCTTCGACTTAGAGATGTTCGTGTGCGCCTGGATGGCTTCCACCAACTGCGTGCCGATGTCGTACACCGGAGTCAGAGCGGACAGCGGATCCTGGAAGATCATGCCGATGCCGTTGCCACGAATCTTCGACATGGCGGCATCCGACTTGCCCAGGAGCTCCTCGCCCTCAAACATCACAGAACCGGTGACCTTGGCGTAATCCGGCAACAGGCCCATGACAGCGAGAGAGGTGACGGACTTGCCGGAACCTGATTCGCCCACGATGCCGAGGGTACGGCCTGGGAGGAGATCGAAATCCACGCCTCGCACCGCGCGGACCACACCGGCTTCCGACGGGAACGACACGTTGAGGTCGCGTACCGAAAGCACCGGGGAACCCGAGTTGTTGATGCTGGTTGTCATGCTGCAGAACCTCCAGAGTTCGAGTTCGGGTCGAGTGCGTCACGCAGACCATCGGCGATGAACGCCATGGACACGGTGAGCAAGGTCAGGACGAGGGCAGGGAAGTAGAACTGCCACGGAGCGGTCACCAGGGTTGCGGTACCAGACTGCAACAACGTACCCAGGGACACGTCCGGCAGCTTCACACCGAGGCCCAAGAACGACAGGGCAGTCTCCGACATGATCGTGGACACGATGCCCAACATCAGCTGGATAATCAGCAGCGACGCGACGTTCGGGATGATGTGGCGCACGATCGTCTTGGAGTTGGACACGCCCATGAACTTGGCGGCACGCACATAGTCGTTTTCGCGGATGGACAACGACAAGGACCAAATCACACGTGCTGAGTACATCCAGCCAAACGCGATGAGCACGACGGTGAGCACCTTCCAGTCGCCGCCCGAGCCGGATACCAGCAGGGCGATGATGAGGAACGTCGGCACAGCCAGCAGGAAGTGGATCACTGCCAGCACAATCTTCTCCAAGCTTCCGCCAAACAGGGCAGCACCTGCACCGACAATCGCGGAGATCACCGTCGTGGCAATCGATGCCGGCACAGCGATCGACAGCGAGCGACCGAGGCCGTGCACCACCTGTGCAAACAGGTCGTTGCCGGAGTCAGTAGTGCCAAACCAGTGTTCAGCGGAGGGCGCGACGGACAGGTTCATGAAGTCCGGGTCGTCGTAGCTCCACGGCGTCATGAACTTGCCAAAGAGCGCGAGCAGTACCATCAGGAAGAAAATCACCAGGCCGACAACCGCGGCCTTGTTACGCATGAAGCGGCGCAGGTAAATCTTCGACTTACGCGTTGCGCGCATCGTCTGCTGATCTTCGATGCTATCGCCCTGCTTCGGCAGGATTGGCGGCGTGTTCTTGTCTTTACTCATAACGCCGTCGGCCTGGCGGCCGGTCTCAGAGATGGCGGTCATGTCGTTGACCGGCATTGCGGCGTGCAGCGCCAGCTCGCTCGAGGTGGCGTGGGCGCGGGGGTCACTGAGCTTGCGGGATGTACCGCGTGGTGGCTTGTTTGTCATGGCTGTGATCTCCTTAGCTCACGCGCACGCGCGGGTCGAGGGCAACAACGATGAGGTCGGCCAAGATAGCGGACACTGCGGTCATTGCGGCACCGAATGCGGCCACAACGACGACACCGTGGACGTCGTTACGCGCAATCGTTTGGATGAAGTACTGGCCCATGCCTTGCCACGCGAAGATGCGCTCCGTCATCACGGCACCGGTGAAGATGCCGGGCACCGAGAACGCCACCGAGGTAGCAACCGGAATCAGCGAGGTTCGCAGCGCGTGTTTGCGCACTGCTTGCGCCTTGGTTAGGCCCTTCGCGCGGGCGGTGCGGACGTAATCGGCGTTCAAGTTATCCAACAGCAGTGTTCTCTGCATGAAGTGATAGCCCGCATACGAAATGATCAACAGTGACAAGGTGGGGAGCACGAGGTGTTGGGCGTAGTCGACCATCTTCGGGAAGAACCCTTCAACGCCAGGGTTGGAAGCACCGGTGACGTAGAAGACGCGCTTGCCGGTCCACTCGTTGACCTTCAGACCGAACCACACCACGGCGATCGAGGCGACGACCACGTGAATGTTCATCGTGATGATCGAGATGCCCTGCCACATGCGGTCGGCGCGCTTGTACTGGCGCGACGCAGTGTACACACCGAGGGCGACACCGAGGAGGATCGACAGCAGGGTGGCAAACAGGGTCAGCTGCGCGGAGACCCAGATGCGGTAGGAGACTTGTTCATTGACGGAGTCGCCGATCGGGGATTTACCCCAGTCCCAACGAGTCAGGACGCCAGTAAGCCACGTCCACCAACGCTCGAAGATTGGTGTGTTTGGGTTCAAGTTCAACGGATCGAGCAGTGCATCGATCTGCTCTTCTGGCAGAGGTGGTCGGCGGCCAAAGTAGTTGGCGCGGGGATCGAGGAAAAAGCTGGCGAGAAAAAACGTGAGGTTGGTGGCAAGAAAAACAATCAAGCCCCAGCTCAGCGTCTTCCGGATCAGGTATCGAAACATAGTGTCTCTCAGTTCCGTGGTGGGCGGACGGGGGAGTTATTGAGAAAGATTGGAAGCCCGCCCAGCGTGGGAATGCTGGGCGGGCTCGCACTCAGTTCGTGGATTTCACGTGCGTCGAACCGTTACGGTTACTTCGCCCAGCCCACGTTCTCGATCGGGAGGATCGCGAAGGAGTTAGCACCGAAGTTTGCCAGGCCCTTCTTCACGGCGACGATGGCCGGGCCGTTGGCGTACGGCATGATGCCGTACTGAGCCAGGGCTTCCTTCTCAAGCTCGTTTGCGCGCTTGATCTGCTCGTCAGCATCCGGGAGCTGCTGCAGCTCTTCGATCTTCTGGTCCATCTCCGGGGTGCCGGTGCCGGACTTGTTCAGCTCGGAATCGGACTTGTAGATCTGGCCGAAGTACGCCACACCGAACGGGTCGGAGGAGCGGAAGCCGGACATGAACAGGTCGAAGTCGCGCTCGGAGACGACCTTGGAGAAGTCGGAGCTCGGACGCTCCTCAACCTGGACGTCGATGCCAATGTTGCGCAGCATTGCCTGCAGGGCAGTGGTGGTCGCCTGGATCATCGGGGAGTCACCCAGGGTGACGTAGCGCACGGACAGCGGGTTGGACTCGTCGTAGCCTGCTTCCTTGAGCAGCTCCTTGGCCTTCTCCGGGTCGTACTGGATGACCTCGCCGAAGTTGTCCTCGTAGCCCGGCTGGGTCTGGTACAGGTTGAACGAACCTGGCAGATCCTCGGTGTAGCCGAGGCCCTGGAAGCGGATCGCGGCGAGCTGCTCGCGGTCAACACCGCGCATGATGGCCTCGCGGACCTTGATGTCGTCCAGGCCCGGGGCGGTGGAGTTGATCGTCATCAGGTAGTTCGCCGGGTTCAGGGCGGTGCGGATCTCGATGGAGTCGCCCATCTCCTTCGCCGTTGCCAGACGGTCACGGGAAGAAACGCCGGTTGCGTCGATCTCGCCTGCGCGGAAGGCGTTCAGGGATGCCTGGTCTTCCATCTGGCGGTAGGTGATCTTGTCCAGCTTCGGCTTCTCGCCCCACCAGTTCTCGTTCGGGACGAAGGAGGCGGTGCCGCCTTCGAAGTCAACGTTCTCAACCTTGAACGGGCCAGCGCCCCACTCCGGGTTGACCTTCTTCAGGTAAGCGTTCATGAACGTGTCCGCGTCCTTGACCTGCGGCGGCACGAGGGTGCCGAAGAGGCCCTCCCACCACGGGTATGCCTGCTTGAAGGTGACAACGGCCTGCTTGTCGTCCTCGCCGCGCTCGACGGACTCGATGAGCTCGTAGCCGTCGGTGGAGTTGACCTGGACATCCGGGTTGGAGCCGTTGTTGAACTTGAAGGTGTTCTCGAAGGCGGTCCAGTCAAGCGGGGTGCCGTCGTTGTACACGGCGTCCGGGTTGATGGTGTAGGTGACCACGGTCTTGCCGTCGACGGTCTCATCCTTCACGTCGGTCAGATAAGCCGGGTTCGGGTGATAGGTGCCGTCGCCGTCGAAAAGCGTGAGCTGCGGGTTGTACTTGCTCCAGATGGTGTCCGTGTAGGACGTCATGTTCGCGTGGAACACGTTCTGCTGCTCAGTAATTTCGGTAATCGCGAGAGTGAGCTCGCCGCCATCCTGGATCTGGTCGCGCTCGAGCGGGTTGTAGTCACCGGCAGCGTTGACTTCGAGCTGCTCGCCCGAGTTGTCAGCTTCCTTGGAGTTCGCGGAGTCCTGTCCGGCCTGGTTTGCGGTGGTCTCTTCGGTTCCGCCATCCGAGGAGCAGGAGGCGAGGACGAGGGACAGGGAGGAGAGTCCGGCGAGAGCGGCGACACGGAGGCGTTTGCTCATGGTCTGGGTCCTTTCAGTGATCGTCCGTACGCAGAGAACTTTGCGACGGTTGCCCGTGTTTGGGCGGTACGACGAAATGGGTATTTCGACGACCCCTGCACCACGATTGGGCCCACCAAAACTTGAAGCTCAGGTGAACACGACGTAATCAGGTTGCACAAAAACTTACATGAAGTGTTAGGCAGTTCACAGTGTTTGTGAAAAGTAATTTACGGCGAAATGCACGCTGCCTCACAGGGCTATGACAGGAATGGGTGTTTCTGCACGCTGATAGGCATCTGTAGCCATCGCAACGCTTTCTCAGCTTCTTCACGGATCGTGAATGTTATTCGCATAAAACGACCCCACCTGCGGGGTGCAGGTGGGGTGCAGTACGGGAATTGGGGTGTTATGCCACAGGAGTTAACTCGACTTCGTCCGCCCACGTCAGTTCAATACCCAGGGCGCGCAGCCACTCCATGGCATCGTCGCCGTGCCGAGTAATGCCCTCAACGGCGTTGAGGGTGACGTCCATGGCCTTCTCTGCCTCCTCGGCAGTGATCAAGCCTGCAGACGTCGCGGCTGCGAGTTCGTCGATATCAAGCACGTCGATCGGGTTGCCTGTCAGCGACACAATGTCGACGTACAGGTCGCGTGTGCGCCAGATATCGCCATCAACGTCAATGTCGGCGATGTCGAAGTAGAAGTCCTGATCGCGCTCTGCGCCCTCGCGGTAGTGGAAGATGTTTACCCGCAGGCCGAGTTCCGGCAGCAGCCAGCTTTCTAGGTAGCCGAACTCGGGGTGATTCGCCCCGCGTGCCATGTAGAGGCCAAAGTCGGTGACCTGGTACGTGTCTACCTCGCGCAGGAATCCCTTTGGGTCCGTGTTGATGTTCGCGGACGTGTCAAAGGTCTCTTGCTTTACCGGGTGTAGGTCGACGGTCATCGGTTACCTCACGTTGATCGAAGCGGCGGTCGGGGCAAATGCGCAGGTCTTGTCGGTGGTGCGTACTGCACCGTCGACGACTGCGAGGACGCGGCCCTTGCCTGTGTTTGCGGTGGCGGACAGGGTGGACGGTCCTGTTGGGTTTATCCCGTTGTTATCTAAAGGTGTTACGCCGGTGCGAAAAGTGTTGAGGTTAACCCAGTACACCTTCATGAGCCCCTGGTCCTTGGCGGCGGCCGGGGTGCCCAGTGCGGTGAATACAAACGTGGTCTGTCCCGCGCCTGCGCCTGGCGCTGGTGTTTTGGTCGGTCCCGGTACCGCAATTGCGGACGCGGTCGAGTGCAGCCCCTTGCCCATGCAGTGCCCGGAGACCGTCGGCCAGGCGAACTGCGTGAAGGCGGGGGCGTCCTCTGGCAGTGGAGGGCCGCCGAGCTCGCCGGTACCAGCGAAGAAGTTCACGGCGGTGCGAAGCGCGTTGCCGACCTGTTCCGGCACCTGTGGTTGGTCCGCGAACGCGTGGACTCGGGCGACGGTCTCGGGGGTGGGGCGGCCAAGGCTATCGAGCGGGTTCGATGATTTGGCATGAGCCATTTGCGTATCGACGACGCCGGCAATCAGCATGCCGGCAGCGCAAACCGCCGCGACGGCGGAGCGTGCAAAAGATCGGGGAGTGCGCACGGCTGTCCTTTATTACATAGGGGCCACGGACATTAACTCAAGCAACATTAGTCACATAAGTAACAGCGTCAAGTGGAAACCGTTGATTTTGCAAGGAAAATTGCCGGGAAACTCCAGTCGTGCCCACAGTTACACCTGATTACGATTGTGAGCACGGGCACATTTAAGGCCTGTGAGAACGTGAGATCCGTTGTCCCCAACACTGAAAGGACTGATCGCAATGGATACCCAGACGTTCACCACCAACCTGTCACTGCAAGAGATTGAGCAGCGGCTGTCCGGACTGGACAAGTTCAACGTCAAGGACAAAACCGCCAGCGAACTGGCTGTCAACGTCGGCAGTGCACTGAAGTTCCGTCTTATCGGTGTGTATTTGAATAAGGACTACCAGGCGCCGCTGGCTATCGATGCCGCAGATAACGGCGATGGCACCACCACCGTCGAGCTCTCCGCGCGAGGGACTGAAGGTGCTGTCATTACTACTGGAACGGCCGAACAGTTTTTTAATGACGCGTTTGCAGAGCTCCGCGCCACGTTGGAGGGGTAGCGGAGAGGTGCGCTCAACTTAGCTGGGGAGTATCGTGTAACCGTTATTTCCGACAATGTAAAAGGATCTGTTGAGTGTCGCACCCTGAATTTCGCAACGTAGCCATCGTCGCCCACGTTGACCACGGCAAAACCACCCTGGTCAACGCCATGCTGGAGCAGTCCGGCGTCTTCGGCGACCACGGCGAGCACGGCGACCGCGTGATGGACTCCGGCGAGCTCGAGTCCGAGCGTGGCATCACCATTTTGGCCAAGAACACCGCCATCCGTCGCGCCGGTAAAGGCAAGGACGGTGCGGACCTGGTCATCAACGTTATCGATACCCCGGGCCACGCCGACTTCGGTGGCGAGGTCGAGCGCGGCCTGTCCATGGTTGATGGTGTCGTGCTGCTGATCGATGCTTCCGAAGGCCCGCTTCCGCAAACCCGATTCGTCCTGGGCAAGGCCCTCGAAGCGAAGAAGCCGGTCATCATCTGTGTGAACAAGACTGACCGTCCGGACGCACGTATCGACGAAGTCGTTGAGGAAGCACAGGACCTCCTGCTCGAACTTGGCGCTGGCCTGGAGGACCCGGAGGCTGCAGAGGCTGCTGAGAACCTCCTCGAGCTGCCGGTGCTGTACACCTCAGGCCGTGCAGGCCGCGCGTCCCTGGAGAACCCGGGCAACGGCAACCTGCCGGACAACGAGGACCTACAGCCGCTGTTCGACGTCATTTACGACGTCCTGCCGGAGCCGTCCGCTGAGATCGACGCTCCGTTCCAGGCACAGGTGACCAACCTGGACTCCTCCTCCTTCCTGGGCCGCATCGGCTTGATCCGTGTGTTCAAGGGCTCGGTAAAGAAGGGCCAGCAGGTCGCATGGGTCCACTACGACGAGGACGGCAACCAGCAGGTTAAGAACGTCAAGATCGCTGAGCTGCTCGTCACCGAAGGTCTCGACCGTGTTCCGGCTGAAGGCGACGTTGTCGCAGGTGACATTGCCGCTGTCTCCGGTGTGGAAAACATCATGATCGGTGACACGCTGTGCGATCCGGAGCACGTCGAGCCGCTGCCGCGCATCGCCATCGACGATCCGGCAATTTCCATGACCATCGGCGTGAACACCTCGCCGATGGCTGGCCGTAACGGTGGCGACAAGCTCACCGCCCGCATGGTCAAGGCTCGCCTGGATCAGGAGCTCATCGGTAACGTCTCCATCAAGGTGCTGCCGACCGAGCGTCCGGACGCGTGGGAGGTTCAGGGCCGTGGCGAGATGGCGCTGACCGTGCTGATTGAGACGATGCGTCGCGAAGGCTTCGAGCTCACCGTTGGCAAGCCGCAGGTTGTGACCAAGGAGATCGACGGCAAGACCTACGAGCCGTACGACCACATGATCATCGACGTCCCGTCGGAGCACCAGGGTGCTGTCACCCAGCTCATGGCAAACCGCAAGGGTCAGATGACCGCAATGTCCAACGCGGGTTCCGGCGATTGGGTCCGCATGGAGTTCGACGTCCCGTCGCGTGGCCTGATCGGTTTCCGTACGACCTTCCTCACTGAGACCCGTGGTGCCGGTATTGCCAACTCCTACTCGATCGAGCACCGTCCGTGGGCCGGCGAGATCAAGGGCCGCCCGACCGGTTCGCTCGTCGCCGACCGTTCCGGCCAGGTCACCGCGTACGCCCTGCAGCAGCTTGCAGACCGCGGCGATTTCTTCGTCGAGCCGGGTGCCGAGACCTACGAAGGCATGGTCGTTGGTGCGAACTCGCGTGACGAGGACATGGACGTCAACATCACCAAGGAAAAGAAGCTGACCAATATGCGCTCCGCCACCGCGGACGCGACTGTCACGCTGCAGAAGGCCCGCACCCTCTCCCTGGATGAGGCCATCGAGTTCTGTGACGAGGACGAGTGCGTCGAGGTCGCCCCTGAGGCGATGCGTGTGCGCAAGCTCATCCTGAACGCTACCGAGCGTGGCCGTGCCCGCTCCCGTGCGAAGCAGAAGAACAGCTAGCCTGTTCTTCATGCAGCCTCCTCGATCGCGCCGCCCAGCCACCCGTGCTGCGGCGGCGCTTTCCGCGCTTTGCCTCGTCGCGTCGTGCTCGGCGAACCCGGGCCCGCCGCCGCTCGTTGAGCCGGAGTCCGCCCAAAGCGAAACATCTGGCGTATCGACGACACCTTCCGACGACAACCCGCGCCGCAGCGACCGCACTCAGGTGCAAGTGGGTGTTGACCCTGTACGAGGAGGCTTCAACCCGCACCTCATTGCGGACGATTCCTCGACGGTGCGTGCCATCGCAGACCTCACCCTGCCTAGCGCATATGTGGGCACGAGCCCGAACAGGGACCTGCTGGTGGGGGTTTCAACGCTGCCGACCTCGCCCGCGGCCCAAACCGTGCGCTACGTCATCGCACCGGAGGCGCAGTGGTCTGACGGCACCCCGATTACCGGATCCGACTTTGCCTACCTGTGGCGCGGGATGGTGACCACCGCCGGCACCGTCAACCCTGCGGCCTACCGGGCAATTCAGGCGATCCGCATTTCTGGTCAAGGCGGCAAGGTCGTCGATGTGGACTTTGAGCGCCCCGTGGCCAACCGCGAGGAGCTCTTTGCCTACCTGCTGCCGTCGCACCTGTTCGCCGCTGACGCCAGCGATTTCCCGTTCGCACTGCGCAACATGGTCCCTGCGTCTGCCGGGCGTTTCCTCATGGCAGATGTCGGCCGGGCCCGCGGCACGGTAGTGCTGAATAGAAACGACAGGTTTTGGGGTACTGAGCCAGCAAGCGTGGACATTTTGACGCTGACCGCCGCGCGCGATACAATACAAACCGCCGACCAGTTGCGCTCCGGCCAGCTCGCGTTCGCCGACGTCACGCCGCAGGAAACCACGGAAGAGGTCTTTCGCCGGGTGCCGGGGGTGGAGGTGCGCGAGGGGTCGTCGTCACGCGTGCTTGGCGTCGTCATCTCCGCGACAAGCGGGCTCGACCAAGCAATGCG
The DNA here is from genome assembly GCF_001837615.1 of Corynebacterium sp. HMSC070H05. Taxonomy (NCBI): domain Bacteria; kingdom Bacillati; phylum Actinomycetota; class Actinomycetes; order Mycobacteriales; family Corynebacteriaceae; genus Corynebacterium; species Corynebacterium sp. HMSC070H05. The sequence goes on along the minus strand of NZ_KV833299.1, from coordinate 3,921 downwards.
CGAGCAAGTGCGATCGCTTATCGACGTCCCCCTGCTCGCCCACATCGCCGCCGGCCGCAGCACCAACCTGGCCGTAGCAGAGCATGCGTTCACGCCGGGGGAGAAGGACACCGCAGCGCTACGAGCGCGCACCGTTCCCATCCGCGTCGGGGCGGATGCGATGGACCCGGCGGCGGCCGCAGCGGCGCGCACGCTTGTCGACATCCTCAACGGCGCCGGCATTCCCGCAAAACTCACCTCTACCGACGCGACGACGCTCGCCGGGCGCAGCCTGCCATCGTCGGAAGTTGACCTGGCAGTGGTGTGGCAGCGCAACTCCACGTCCATGACCACGCTTGCCAGCCGCATGGCGTGTCCGTCCAAAACTTCGCGTGCTGGCAACCTCTCCGGCCTGTGCTCCGTAGGCAACGAAGCGCTCGCCGGGCGAATCCTGGACGGGACCATGAGTGCGACCGAGGCCCGAGCAGCCGTGGCCGAAGCCGAAGAGCGCGACGCCGTGTGGGTGCCCATCCTCAACGAAACACGCATCGCAGCATCCTCCGGTGGCGTCGCCATCCCAGGCGTCTCCACCTGGCCCGGGGGTATCAGCGACGCCGCCCGCTGGCAACTGGCCGATACAGTAGGCCCGACACCGAAGGAGAAACCATGACAACGCGCGACCTCACCGGCTACCGAGTAGTGGCCGTCCACGCCCACCCTGACGACGAAGCCATCACCACCGCAGGCGTCATCGCCGATCTGAGCCGACGTGGCGCCGACGTCCTCGTCGTCACCTGCACACTCGGCGAAGAAGGCGAAGTTATCGGCGAGCCGTACCAGCACCTCGTCGTCGACGAAGCCGACCAGCTAGGCGGATTCCGCATCGGCGAACTACGCGAGTCGTTGGCCGCCATCGGCGCGCGCGGCACCTTCCTCGGCGGAGCTGGCCGCTTCCGCGACTCCGGCATGGCCGGCTCGCCCGCAAGCCGCAACCCGCGCGCCTTTGTCAACTCCGGCGACGCCGCAGTAGCCGAACTCGCCGCGATCTTCGACGCCGAGCGCCCCCACCTTGTCATCACCTACGGCCCCGACGGCGGCTACGGCCACCCGGACCACATCCGCGCCCACGAAATCACCCACACCGCCGCCGAACGCGTCGCTATCCCGCGCATCCTGTGGGCCGTGCGCCTCGCCGAAGAAACCGCAGCGCTTACGCCCGAGACCGCCCCCGACGGCTGGCGCCTTGCCCAACCCGGCGAACTCGACGGAGTCGCCACCTCCGACATTGCGGTCACCCTCGATGACCACGCCTACAGCGCCAAAATCACCGCCATGCGCGCCCACGCCACCCAACTCTGGATCGCCGACGGCCGCACCACCGACGTCAACCCCCACGCCGCCATCGCCCAAGGTCCCGTCGTCTACTACGCCCTGTCCAACCTCATCACCCAGCCCATCCAACGCGTCGAACACTTCCAACTCGGCGCAGGCACGCCACTTCACGACGACGCCACCCACGTCCTATCCGGAATCCCCAAATGAGCCACCCCGTCATCCGCGACAATTTTTCACGCGGTGAAGCCATCGCCGGCATCACCTGGCTGAGCGTCGGCGCGCTCGGCTCGCTCATCCTGGAAGTGGCGTACCTGAACTGGTTCTGGGTGATCATCGCCGCCGTGTTCAATGCGGTGTTGACGAAGACGGCGAGGCTGTGGTCGTCGAGAAGCATGATTGTTCCACTCGCCGTCTGGGCAGCAGCACTGTTCGCCTCCATGGTCATCCTCCCTCCAACCGGGTGGACCCTCGCACTCCTTCTCACCGGAATCGCCGGAGGCGTTTGGCCACTCATCAGGGCGAAGTGACATACTGTTTCCCATGACTTACGTGATTGCTCAACCGTGCGTCGACGTCATGGACCGCGGCTGCGTCGAAGAATGCCCCGTTGACTGCATCTACGAGGGCAAGCGCATGCTCTACATCCACCCCGACGAATGCGTCGACTGTGGCGCCTGCGAACCTGCCTGCCCCGTCGAAGCCATCTTCTACGAAGACGACACCCCCGACGAGTGGAGCGAATACTACGACGCCAACGTCGGCTTCTTCGACGAACTCGGCTCGCCAGGCGGCGCCGCCAAGACCGGCCCGCAGGACTTCGACCACCCCTTCGTCGCAGCACTGCCGCCGCAGAACCAGGACTAAACCGTGGCACGCACCCCACTCGGATCACAACTGCCCGACTTCCCATGGGACACCATCGCCGACGTGCGCAAGCGCGCCGCATCCCATGACGGCGGGCTCATCGACCTCTCCGTCGGCGGCCCCGTCGACCCAGTCGCCCCATCCATCCAACTCGCGCTGTCCGAAGCTGCCGCAACGCCCGGCTACCCGCAAACCGCGGGTACGCCGGAATTGCGCGAAACGATCGTGGCCTCCCACGCCCGCCGCTTCGGCATCGCAGGGTTGACCGAACGCTCCGTGCTGCCCGTGATCGGGCTCAAAGAAGCCGTCGCGTGGCTGCCCACATTGTTGGGCCTGCGCGGCGAGAAAGTTGTGATCCCCGAGATCGCGTACCCCACCTACGAGGTCGGCGCGCTGATGGCAGGCTGCGAAGTTATTCGTTGCGACGACCCCGCCGCCGCACCCCGCGACGCCGCCTTCGTCTTCATCAACTCGCCGTCGAACCCAACTGGCGCAGTCCTTGACGTCGAGCAGATGCGCGCCTGGGTGGAATTCTCCCGCGAAACCGGCGCAATCATCGCCTCCGACGAGTGCTACCTCTACCTCGGCTGGTCCGCCGAACCGGTATCCATCCTGCACCCGTCCGTCACCGACGGCGACAACACTGGCCTGCTCGCCCTGCATTCGCTGTCCAAGACGTCCAACCTGGCGTCGTATCGCGCCGGCACGATCTCCGGCGACGAAGCCCTAGTGCAAGAACTTCTGCTTATCCGCAAGCACTCCGGCCTCATCGTGCCCGGCCCAATCCAAGCCGCCATGGTGGCCGCCCTCGGCGACGACCTGCACGAACAAATGCAGCGCTCCACCTACGCCACGCGCCGCGCTGTGTTGATGAAGGGCCTTAAAAACGCAGGCCTTACTATCGACGACTCCGACGCAGGCCTCTACCTCTGGGTCCACCAAGACGGCAAGGATTCCCGCGAACTCCTCAACTGGTTCGCCGACCACGGCATCCTCGGCGCCCCCGGCGACTTCTACGGCCCCGCCGGCGCCCAACACGTGCGCATCTCGCTCACCGCACCCGACGAGCGCATCGAAGCGGCAGTCGCCCGCCTAGGAAACACCGTTGACTAACCCCACTCATCCGTCGCCGGCCACCGGCGACCAACACGCCGTCGCGCCCGAAAGCGGCAGCACTGTCGTACGCCTCGTGGCCGGGCTGCGCCAATTTTTGCGCTTCGGCATCGTCGGCGGCTCCGGCGTGCTCGTGAACTTCGTCGTGTTCTACTTGGCCAACAAAGCCTTAGAGAACGGCTTTGATCTGCACGCCAACGACGTGTTCATGCAACTCGGCTCCACCCGTTGGAACATCCGCTGGTACCACCTCATGTCCACCCTGGCGTTCCTCCTGGCCAACACGTGGAACTACCAACTCAACCGCGCCTGGACCTTCCGTGGGGTGCACGCGCGCTCCTGGCTGCGCGGGTTCTTCCCCTTCTTGGCCACCGGCGCGCTCGCGTTCGCGGTGTCGCTGACATGCATGACGTTGCTCATGAACCCGACGACCCCCATCGGACTCTCCGATTCACTTTTCGACGACTCCACCGGCCTGCGCACCAAATCCTACTGGGCCCAAGCCATCTCCACACTGATCGCGATGCCGGTGAACTTTGTGATCAATAAGGTCTGGACCTTCGGAAAACCGAAAACGCCAAAAACCGTCTAACCAGTGGTTTGTGGAATTTGGTGTTGGAGTTATCCACA
>NZ_KV833298.1:0-492 GCF_001837615.1 Corynebacterium sp. HMSC070H05 | reverse complement strand
GGGTTAAGCGACAAAATGTGTGTCTGCTATCGGCGTGTCGCGGGGTTAGATGTGGCCTTTTTGGATGCCGATTGAGTGTGTGTACTCGGTATCGATACCGTTGTCGTAGAGGGCTGGTCGTCCTGTTTCATAGTCGGCTTGGTTCTCGTTTCGGGTCAGGGTTGTAACTTTGGCGAGTTGGTCCTGGCCCCAGTTGGACTGTCTGGCGATTTCTATTGGATCGCCAGGCAGTTCCGTTTTCAGATACAGCCACCAATCCAGCATTTTGCGTTGGTGCTCACCGCGTCTGCCGCGATGAGTTCTCGCAAGGAGCTTCAGCTGGGCGTTGATGCCGCCTTCAAGGCTGTTGGTGGTGGATTTGATCCGATGCGGCTTAAGCACACCTTTCGGGGGCTTGAGGTAGACAAACAGCAGGTCATTGCGCCAGAGGTGGTTGAGGCTGTTGTAGGCCTTGCGCACGTTGACATGGGTCCACACGAGTGTGTCTTTCCC
>NZ_KV833297.1:0-1721 GCF_001837615.1 Corynebacterium sp. HMSC070H05 | reverse complement strand
AGGCAGGACCATAAAGCCCCAGGAGATGGGTTCATGGAGTTGGAATGGTCTCCCGGGGTCATCCAGGTTGATTTCGGCCAGGCAGAAATCAACCTGGCGTCAGATGTGAAGGTTGTACACCTTTTGGTGGTGACGTTTCCGTACTCGAATATGAGGTTTTGCAGGGCCTTCGCCGGTGAAACCGCCGAGTGTGTCATTACCGGATTGCTGGATGTCATCGATGCTGCCGGCGGAGTGCCGACTGAGATGGTCTTCGATAACGCTACTGCTATTGGACGCCGTGTCGGCCCGAAGGTTGTCGAATCAGAGCTCTTCGCCGCGTTTAAAGCGCACTATCGGACTCGGTCGCGTTACTGCAACCCGTATTCAGGCCATGAGAAAGGCAATGTGGAAAACGCTGTCGGGTTCATCCGCCGAAACCTGCTCGTTCCCGTGCCAGAAGTTGCTTCACTGGCAGAACTAAACGCTCTTCTGGACTCTGGGTGTGCCGCGTTTGCCAAGCAGACCCATTATAAGAAGGCAGCGGTAATCGCTGATCTGTTTCAACACGATCAACAAGCGCTCAAAGCATGTCCGTCGGTGCGGTTTAATCCGGTGCGTTTCGAAGTGCGTCGCACCGATAAAACCGGGATTGTCACCGTAGCAGGCAACCGCTACCTAGTCGGGCCTGCCTGGGCAAACAGGCAAGTCACACTGGAATTGTCCCACGACACCATCACCGTCTTAGACGAGGAGTCTCGACGCATCATCGCGCTGCCGAGAGTCTTCGGCACTGCAGACGCTACAGTGATCAACCCCATAAGTCTGCTGCCAGGGTTAGCCAAAAAGCCGGGAGCGTGGAAGAACTCACCACTTCGCCACCATATGCCGGATAACGTCGTCGGCTACCTCGACGAAGCAGATACCGTCACACGCCGTGAGTTTTTCACCCATGCACAAACCACCGCCGCAGAATGCGGTTTCGACGCCACCGTCACCGCCGCTGCAGCACTTTTAGAAGCCAACGCTCAACCAACCGGACCGCATCTTGGCATCGCTGCACGATACAGCACCCCACCACCAACACAGCACACCAGAGCAAACCTGGCTACCTACGACCAACTCCTTGCCACCACAATCAACACCCCACAGCATGCGGAGGCGACCTAAAATGAGCGCTACAACCACCAAAAACCAAGTTGTCACACTCGGCCGCCAGCTCTATTTGACCACCGCTGTGTTACGCCAATGCGTTGAACACGCCACCCCACGCCAGTGCGACATCCTCATCGAATTGTTCGAAGCTGAACTTTCTTCCAGAGCAGCATCCAGAGCCCGCCGCCTCATGCACCGTGCGCGTGTGCCAGTACGCAAAACCCTCGACGGCTACGACTGGTCACCAGTGACCCTGCCCACGGACATCACCCGCGAACACCTCACCACGCTTGAGTTTCTCAACGGATGCGAAGACCTCGTCTTCTACGGTGACGTCGGCACCGGGAAAACACATCTCGCCATCGCGCTAGCCACCCAAACATGCCTTGCAGGCATCCCAGCAAGGTTTTTCACCGCCGCCGGCCTAGTCGACCACTTACGCAACGCTAAACAGGCAGGAAGACTCGACAAAGAACTCGCAGCACTCGGCAAAAACAAGCTCCTCGTCATCGACGAACTCGGCTACATCCCCATCGACACTGACGGTGCACGGTTACTTTTCCAAGCCATCGCCGACGCCTACGAAC
>NZ_KV833296.1:0-297 GCF_001837615.1 Corynebacterium sp. HMSC070H05 | reverse complement strand
CTGTTCTGCTAGTACGTTTCGCGCCCAACTAGCCGATGAGCCCACTAATAAACACCATGCCCAACATGACCTGGACAAACACCACCGGCATCTTTCGATCTGCTAGCACAATCCCGAACACCACTAGCAGACCAGGAGAACACCACCCCAACGCTCATCGTCTAGCACCCCGAAACACCAGCTAGACGATCAGCCCCATAACGACAAACAACCCCAACACCACCAGGGCAAACACAGAGGCCAAAACGAGACCGTCTAGCAGCATCACAAGCCCAGCTAGACGATCAGCCCACAGAC
>NZ_KV833295.1:0-70842 GCF_001837615.1 Corynebacterium sp. HMSC070H05 | reverse complement strand
CAAGCCCAGCTAGACGATCAGCCCACAGACCAGGAGAACACCACCCCACCATCCGCCCCAACCCCAATCCGACGCCATATATATAGGGACACACCCACACCCCACCATCCGCTCCACGGAAGGCAAACAAAAAGCCCGCCTCCACAAAAACGGAGGCGGGCGGCGCTTGGCTTACTTGCCGAGCTTACGACGCTGCACACGAGTGCGGCGGAGCATCTTGCGGTGCTTCTTCTTCGACATACGCTTGCGGCGCTTCTTAATAACTGAACCCATAAGGCTTCCTCTTTTCTAACGTTGCTTCGTACGTACGTGGTCGGCACGACCGCTTGCGCGGAACAGTGGGAGGTGCACACTCCCACAGGTTGTGGCCAACCTGAACACGCCAAGCATACAGGCGTGCAGACCAGCAGCCAAAAACCGAAAACGCCCGTTCCCCCACTGAAATCAGGTGGGAACGGGCGTTTCGTAGGGGTCTGGAGTGGTTTTACCCCACGTCGTAGACGGAGGACTCCAGGTATTCGTTCACCGCGTTTTCGTTGACACGGAACGAACGGCCTACGCGGACGGCAGGCAGTTCGCCGGAGTGAACGAGGCGGTAGACGGTCATCTTGGAGACGCGCATAATCTCCGCGACTTCGGCGACCGTCAGGAACTTTGCTTTATCTTCATTAACCACTTAATTCTTACCTCTCGGCACGCAAACGCGCTGCAGGCTTCCCCTCCCGCAGGACGAACACGCACGTGCTCCAACCACCCTAACGTGAAACATGGGTTGAGTGCGACTTAAGGGAGAGAATTTTTTCAGAGTGCAGGTAGTGAACACACAGCATCAGTTGTGACGGGTGTGACTACCGGGGTTATTCCTCGCCAAGTTCCTTCGACCGGCGCGCACAGGCCTCCATCGCGCGGTAGAACGCACCACGCAGACCGGACTCCTCCAACTCGCGGATTGCACGCGCGGTTGTGCCTGCCGGGGACGAAACGTTGGCACGCAACTGCACGGGCCCATCCTCGCCTTCCAGCATCGCGCCTGCACCGGCCGCGGTGGCCTTAGCCAGACGCTCCGCAAGGTCGCGCGGCAGGCCGAGGGACACGCCCGCGTCCACCATCGCTTCGGTGACAAGGAAGAAGTACGCAGGGCCGGAGCCGGACACTGCGGTCACTGCGTCGATCTGCGGTTCGGTGACGGTGACAACCTCGCCGGCGGCGGCGAGCAGTTCATCGACGGTCTGCCGCTGCTCGTCGTCAACGAAACGCCCGTAGGTCACCGCAAGCACGCCCTTACCGACGAGCATGGGCGTATTCGGCATAACGCGCGCGATCGGGGCGCCTGCGAGCGCCACTGCCTCTTCCATCGCTGCCAGCGTGATACCTGCTGCCATGGAGACCAGGACCGGGGTGTTGTCGGCGTCGCCAAAGCCTTCGCCAATTTCGGCGATGACGTCGAGGATGCCCGCGGGTTTCACGCACAGGAACACGACGTCGGCGTGCTGTACGGCTTCGTGGTTGTCGTTGGTGGTGCGCACGCCGTAGCGCTCACGCAATACTTCGCTGCGTTGCGACGACCTATTCGTCGCCGTGATCTTCTCCGGGTCGTAACCGGACTGGATCAGACCCGACAGGAGCGCTTCGCCGATATTTCCGGCGCCAATAATTGCGATGTTTGCCATGGTTGCCATGTTTAGATCAACGCGGGCCCAAATGCCATAACTGCTGCAGCGATACCTGCAAGCGCCATGTTCAGGCCATCACGTCCGGTGCGCATCGCACGCACACCGAAAACCACGCCGACCACTGCGACGATGCCAAGCAGCACCGCAACAACTGGGATGACGTGCGCCCACAGCCACTTGAATGCCAGGAACCCAAGCACACCCAGCAGCACGCCCAGGCCAACGAGCAGCACCATCAGAATCGGGTTGATGGAGGCGTCCTCGACTTCGATGTCGCGGACGTCCTCATCAGGCAGGTCGTTCTCGAACAGGTCGAGCTCCGCATCCTGCTTATCGACGACTACCTCCTCTACCGGCTTCTCCTCCGACTGAGGAGCCGCCACAGCAGCCGCAGCTGCCGCAGGTGCCGTGGCCTGTGCTGCAGGCTTCTCCGCAGGCTTCTCTACCGGCTTCTCTGCCGGCTTTCCTGCCGGCTTGGCAGCGCCTTCGCGCACGACCGGAATGACGTGGGTGTCGTCCTCGGCAGGCGGAGCCTGAGTCGGCTTCGCCTTGGCCACTGCCTCTTCAGGCTTCTCCTGCTTGGCAGGCTTCTCCGCAGGCTTCTCCTGCTTGGGGGTCTTTGCCGGTTCGGCGGGGGCGTCGATAGGCACGCTCGAGTGCTTCGCCTCGACAGGCTTGACGTTGACCTTCTTAAAGGAGTCGGTGAGCTCGGCGACCGAAACGCCACCGTCTTCGAGGCTGCGGCGGCGCCGGGGGCGTCGTGTGGCCGAAGGGTTTTCCTTCTCGGCGCGCGCGAGGAGCTCGGCTACCGTGAGCTGCTTGTCGGCCATTTACTCGTCGTCTCCTTTATCGGCATTCAAACCGCCCTGGTCGATGCGTTTCAGAATCACGCCTTCACGCAAGGCCCACGGGCAGATCTCCAACTTATCAATATTTAGTGCGCGCATTGCAGCCTCGGCAACGAGGGCACCGGCGACGATCTGGTGGGATCGGTCCGCATTGATGCCTTCGAGCTCCGCACGGTCCGCTGCTGTCATGCGTGAAATGAACGCGATGAGCTGGCGCAGACCGGGTGCGGTGAGGGTGCGCTGCACGAACGGACCTGCCGACGATGGTGCTGCACCGGTAAGGCGGGCAAGGGAGCGGAACGTCTTCGACGTACCCACCGCCAGGCCTACCTCGCCGAGTGCTTTAAATTCTTCGGCGGGGCCGGCGAGTTCCGCGTCGATGTAGTCGCGCAGCATGTTGATCTTCTTACGCTCTGGCGGGTCGGTGTCGAACCACTCGTGGGTCAGACGGCCAGCGCCGAGGTCCAGCGACACTGCCAGGTCCGGCATTTCTTCGGTGCCTGAGGAAATCTCGAGCGAGCCACCGCCGATGTCCAGGTTGGTGATGCGGCCGGCGGACCAGCCGTGCCAGCGGCGGGCGGCGAGGAAGGTCAGGCGTGCTTCCTCTTCGCCGGAGAGGATCTCCAGATCCACGCCGGTTTTCTTCTTCACCTGCTTCAGCACGTCCTCGGAGTTCGTCGCGGAGCGTACTGCCGAGGTGGCGAAGGCAAGGACCTCTTGGCACTTGAGATTGTTGGAGAGGTCGGCTGCTTCCTGGCAGGCGTCGACAAGTTTGTCGATGCCTTTTTGTTCGATGTTGCCTTTCTTATCCAGCAACTCGACAAGCCGCAGCGGCTGCTTCCAGTCACTCATCGGGGTGGGGCGTCCGCCACCGTATGCATCGACCGCCACAAGATGGACGGTGTTGCTTCCGACGTCTAATACACCTAATCGCACCACCTCAGCGTAACGGGTCTACGGTGTGCAAGTGTGAATCAACCAGCCCCGAATCCTGTTTTTCTTGGCTTTCCGGCAGATTCCCCGGCAGGTCGCTCCATTGCGGCAGGCAGGGAAACGGCCCAGGAATTCCCGCGCGAATGGTTTGAGTTTGTCCACCCGGAGGACCCTGACCACACGTTTTCGCTAGATCTGACCTGGCTCGAGTCCACCTGGTCGTGCCGATTTGGCACGTCACAGTGCCTGGGTATCGACGAATCCAACCAGGCGGTCGGCTGCTGCATCCACGGCGCATACATTGCCGACGAAGAAGACCGCGACACCGTATATAACTCCGTTGCGTTGATGCCGGCGAAGTACTGGCAGTTGCGTCCGGCCGACACGGATGAGTTCTTCAAGGCTGACGACCCCACGTGGCTCGAGCCGTGGCTGGAGTGGGACGACAGCGATGAAGAGGACGACGGTCCGCACATCAAGACAAAGGTGGTCGACGGCGCTTGCATCTTTGCTAACCGCCCCGGCCACCCGACCGGTGCGGGCTGTGCGCTGCACCAGTGGGCGATGGCGGAAGGCCACAACATCGTTGGCACTAAGCCGGAAGTGTGCTGGCAGGTGCCGTTTTCCCGCGAGGATGAATGGCAAGAGCGTAGCGACGGCCACGAGATCCTGCGCACCACCATCGGTGAGTACGACCGCCGCCAATGGGGCGACGGCGGCGAGGACTTCGACTGGTGGTGCACCGCCTCACCGCAGTGCCACACCCCGAACAACGGCAGCCTCAAGCCGATTTGGCAGTCCATGAAGGACGAGTTGATTGCGCTGATTGGTGAGGTCCCGTATGCGATCGTCGCAAAGCATTGCGAGGCTCGCGCGAACCTGCCGCGGGAGGCGAAAGCCACCCACCCCGCGACGGATCAGGCCTCGAACTTGTAACCCAGGCCGCGCACGGTAACCAGCTGGGTGGGGCGCTTCGGCTCAGCCTCGATCTTGGAACGCAACCGCTTGACGTGCACGTCCAGGGTCTTGGTGTCGCCCACGTAATCGGCGCCCCAGATGCGGTCGATCAACTGGCCGCGGGTGAGCACGCGGCCGGCGTTGCGCATGAGGTACTCGAGCAGGTCGAACTCTTTGAGCGGCATAGGCACCGGCTGGCCGTCCACGAGCACCGTGTGACGGTCGATGTCCATGACCACCCGGCCGCCCTTCAGCAGCTGGTCGTCGGCCTCCTCCACACTTTCCGCCTCCGGACCGCGGCGCAGCACCGCGCGGATGCGGGCGACGAGTTCGCGGGTGGAGTACGGCTTGGTCACGTAGTCGTCCGCCCCCAGCTCCAGGCCGACAACCTTATCGATCTCACTGTCACGCGCCGTGACCATAATGATCGGCACCGACGACTCCGCACGCAGCTTTCGGCACACCTCCGTGCCACTCATCCCCGGCAGCATGAGATCCAGCAGAACCAGATCGATGTCTTCAGAGTCGAAGAGCTGCAGCGCCGTCGGACCGTCCGGCGCGATCTTGGTCTCAAACCCTTCCTTGCCCAGCAAAAACGCGAGCGGGTCCGATAAGTTCTCTTCGTCCTCGACGATAAGGATGGTCGTCACTGCTGCTCAAGTTCCTTTCTGCCAGCAGAGGCGTGAACAGTTTCCGGGTCAAAGATCGGCAACTCAATGGTGAACGTTGAGCCGGTGCCGGGCCTAGACCACACGGTTATGTTACCGCCATGGTTGGCAACCACGTGCTTGACAATCGCCAGTCCCAGGCCAGTGCCACCTGTCGAGCGAGAACGGGCCTTATCCACCCGGTAGAACCGCTCAAACACGCGTTTTTGGTCCTCGGGCGCAATGCCGATGCCGCGGTCCGTGACACGGATCAGCACCGCTTTGTCGCGCACCGTTTTCTGCGTGATGCTCACCGGCTGCCCATCCGGCGAGTAGTTGATCGCGTTGGATATCAGGTTGGCCACCGCCACTGTGAGCATCGACTTGTCGCCGAGCACGTACAGCCCAGTGGGGGCGCCACGGTTGATTTCAATCTTGCGGTTTTCGGCGGTGACGTGGTTGCGGATGACGGCTTCGTCGATGATGTCGTCGACACGCACTGGCGCCATGTCGGGCAGCGCTTCCGCGCCTTGCAACTTCGACAGCGCAATCAGGTCCGTGATCATCTCCCCCATGCGGTGCGCTTCCTTGTGCAGTTTCCCGCCGAAGTATTCGACCATCTCCGGGTCAGTCGGATCCTGCAGAAGCGCCTCCGCCAGCAGCGACATGCCACCGACGGGGGTTTTGAGCTCGTGCGAGACATTTGCGACGAAATCACGCCGCGCGTGCTCCATCCGCACATTCTCAGACTCGTCGGAGCCGTAAATGATCACCGACGAGTTATCCGTCAGCGTCAACGGAGCAACTACCGCGCGCACGTTACGGATGCGGTTACCGGTGGTGCGCTGTGGCATCTCCATGTCGATGACACGTTGCTCCGCATCGTCCATCACCTGCTCCGCAACATCGAATACGCGGGGGTTGACGGTGCCGTCGTGCACAAGCGACATATCGTGGGCACGCGCGTTGGACAGTTGCACCTTGCCATTTCTTCCAACGACGACGATGCCGGTGGGCGATCCCTGTGTCACCAGGTGCAACATATCGCTGACAGTGCTCACGCCAGTGTCTTCATCGTGGTCGTCCGCACTGTTTCGGGCATACCAACGCAATGCCCGCCGCCCGAGATGGGCAGCGGGGACGGCGACGAGCGCGCCGAGAATAAACGCAAGAACTGGCGACACAGCCTAAGCGCTACTTCTTGCCCTGGTTAGCCACAGCGGCAGCGCCTGCAGCGGCAGCCTCCGGGTCGAGGTAGGTACCGCCCGGGTTGAGCACCTTGCCGCGCTCGCCGATTTCGTACAGCAGCGGCATGCCGGTCGGGATGTTCAGCGCCGCAATGTCCTCGTCGGAAATGCCGTCGAGGTACTTCACCAGCGCACGCAGGGAGTTACCGTGCGCTGCGACCATGACAGTCTTGCCCTGCAGCAGCTGCGGCAAGATTGCCTCCTCGTAGTACGGCAGGAAGCGACGCACAACGTCCTGCAGGCACTCGGTGCGCGGCACCTCCGGCAGGAACGCGTAGCGCGGGTCGTTGGTCTGCGCGTACTCGTTATCGATGTCGATCGCCGGTGGCGGAGTGTCGTAGGAACGACGCCACTCCATGAACTGCTCATCGCCGTACTTGTCGCGGATCTCCGCCTTGTTCAGGCCCTGCAGCTTGCCGTAGTGGCGCTCGTTGAGGCGCCAGTTGCGCACAACCGGGATCCAGTGGCGGTCCGCTGCGTTCAGCGCAATGTTGGCGGTGCGGATCGCGCGACGCAGCAGCGAAGTGAACACGATGTCCGGCAGGACACCCTTTTCAACCATGAGCTTGCCGGCGTTGACGGCTTCGCGCTCGCCCTGCTCTGTCAGGTCGACGTCCACCCAGCCGGTGAACTGGTTCGACTTGTTCCACTCACTTTGACCGTGACGTACAAGAATCAACTTTCCGTTACCCATGACTTTAAGCATGCCACGAAAGAGGTTTAGTGTCGTGGGCATGCTCAAGGTTTTTCGCTACGCCGCCGCGGTTGCCGTCGCCGCGGCACTGACCACTGCCCCATCTGCTGCCGCAGCGCCTGCGCTTGCCGCCCCCGGCGCACCCGTGGCCACACTGTTTCAGGGCTCTGATTCCTTTGCCAACACCTCGCGCTGCAGCCAGGGCCCTTCCGGTGTGGTGCGCACCCCTGACGGGCAGACGAAGCGGATCATGATCACCGCCGCGCACTGCTTCGACGTGGACGATAAAACGGTGCGCCCGGAGGTGTACGCGCCGGTACGAAGTGGTGGCGGGGTGCGCTACCCGCACGTGGGCACCATTGATACGCAGCGCAAGAAGTTCGAGCTGGGCAACGGCGAATTGATGGACTTCTACCGCATTATCGACGAGCCCGACTGGGCCATGGTCCGCCTCGACCCAGGCGTTTCTGCCTCCGGCTGGTCCACCTCCCGCGACCAGTGGGGTTCTGCACCTTCCCGGAACGTGGCGATCACCGGGGTGAAGGACTACCGCAGCCTGGGCAACGAGCTGATCAGCTTTGACAACTTTGGCCAGCCCATCTGCAAAGACGGCATGCGCACCGGCCGCTCATGCGGCACCCAGGTGTTTCGTACCCAGAACTTCATCTGGCACGTCGGGTTGAACTACGCCTCGGGCGATTCCGGCGGCATCAACTACGACCCGCGCACGGGCGAGGCCATCGGGTTGACCGTCATCGGATACGGCCCCTTCGGCAACTCCCAGCAGGTCGATCGTGCGCTCGAGTCCGCCTACGGCATCCCCGACGGTCAGGTAAATCAGGCGTTTACTCCTGCTGAGCCGGCGCCGCGCGCGGAGTTTGCGACGCTTCGCGACGAAATCGCCCAGCACAACCCAGCCGCCGCCAACAAGCCCGCGCCGGCACCGTCGAAGTTCCACAAACTCACCGGCGCAGTCAACGGTGCCCAGGCTGATGCTGCTCGCCTCGCCGGGGAGGCGCAGCGTCTTCCCCAAGCAGCAGACCCGGTTGCCGCAGCGCAGGAGCTTGCCGGACGTGCGGGTGCCGCAGCCAACCAGCGTGCAGGTGAGATCAGCGCCGCCGTGAACGCGATCATCCGCTAGTTGCCGCCGGGGATCCGGGGAGCCTCACAGGGGTCGTAACCGTCGAGCGCTTGCTTATAGACGCCCGCGAGCTGGTCTGCCGACGCCGCCCAGCTAAACCGGGCCGCGTGGCGGACGGCGGATTCGCCCATGTGGATGCGCGTGGAGTCGTCGATAAGCAACCGCTCCAGTGCATCCGCCCACTCGTTGGTGTCGTGACTGCCCACCAGCAGGCCGGTCTCCCCGTCACACACCGCGATCGGGAGCCCGCCGACCTTCGCCGCCACCACCGGCGTACCTGTGGCCTGCGCTTCCACGGCGACCAGGCCGAAGCTTTCGTTGTAACTCGGCACCGCGACGACGTCCGCTGCTTGGTAGATGCTGACGAGTTCTTCAGGCGGACGCGGGCCAAGGAAACGCACGGTGGCACCCAGCGCCTCCTCGTCCGCGATCGCACGGTAGTGCTCCACCGACGAACCGGACCCGCTCGCCCCACCACAGATGATCACGCGCAACGGACCTTCGACGCTGCCGCGGCGCACGACCTCCCCCATCGCACGCAACAACACCTGCGGGCCCTTGAAATCCTGCAGCCTGCCGACGAACGCAACCACCTTCGCGTGCAACGGAATGCCCAGGTGGCGGCGTGCAAGTTCCGTGTTGCGGTTCGTGCCAGGGGTGAACAGTTCCGTGTCCGCACCAGGGCTGACCACGGAGATCTTCGACGGGTCCACGTCGTAGAAGCGGGCAAGCTCGCTGGTTTCATCCTCGGTGTTGACCACGAGCGTTTCGGCGTTGTCCACGAGTTGCTGCTCACAAATACGGCGCGCCTCCGACTCCGAGCCACCCACACCGTAGGCGTTTTTCACCGCCGCCCACGTATGCCCGGTGTGCACCAGCGGCACCCCAGCAAGGTCGGCGAGCAACCACCCCACCTGGCCGGAGAGCCAGTAGTGGGAATGGATCAGGCCGTAAGAGCGCTCGTCTGCTCGGCAGAACTGCACCACCCCGCCGGCGAACGCAGCGAGTTGGGTCGGCAGGTCTTCTTTCTCCAGCCCCTCATACGGCCCGGCGACGATATTGATCACCCGGTAGCCTGGCTCGACCTCGACGATCTCGCCCTGGCTGGGCCGCGTCGCACGGGTGAACACATCCACCTGCGTGCCCTGGCGGGCCAGTTGGGTCGCAATGTTGTGAACGTAGACGTTCATGCCACCGGCATCACCGATTCCCGGCTGCTCGAGCGGAGAGGTGTGCATTGAAATCATGGCGACGCGCATGCGGGCCAGATTAGCGCGGCGCAAAACCCTGCGTCACTGCGCGTTGGTATGGCTTTGCAAGTCTTCCTCAGCGAGCTGTTTGAGAACCACCTCGAGCGGTGTCCTCGTTCCGTCGTCCTCCTCACGGGCACGGCGTAGCAGTTCGCGGTCAGCGACCTGCTCTAGCTCTTCCAACAGCACCAAGTCTTCAACCGGCACGATAGCTGCAGCAGACTTCCCGTTCCGGGTAATCAACACCCGCTCACCTGCATAATTCGCTCGGTCAACCGTCTCACCTAAGCGATTCCGCAATTCAACAAGCGCAATTGCGTCTTCCGGCGCTTTCACAGTGCACCACCCCTTCATCCATACTGTGTACAGTTGGTACACACTGTACACATTTTCTAGGGGGTGTCAATGAAATACCAAGTCGAGCTCACCAACCAAGCCAGTCGTGACCTCAGAAAAATTCGACGAAGCGACCGAAACACCTTCGAGCGAATTACCGAAGCCTTACAAGCGCTCTCCGCTAATCCATTCCCCGCCGGTTGTGTCCGATTAACCGGCTACGACGATTTCCGAATCCGGGTTGGCGGGTTCCGGATCATCTACTCAGTTCAGCAAAAAGTCGTTCTAGTGGAAGTACTGCGCATCGCGCCGCGTGGCGAGGTCTACAAAGGCCTTTAGTGCGCCGCGTGCCGGTGCCACGCACCGAAGTCCGCCGCCACCGTAGCCGCCAGGTGCTGATAGGACTTCAGGGTTGCCGCGGCCATGCGCTCCAAATCGACGACCGCACCTTCCGCCAGGTGCCTGTCGTACGGGATCGTGTGTACCGCCCGCGTACGCGAGGCGAAGTGTTCGGTAACCTTGCCCATGTCGATGGTCGGCTTGCCCGGTGCGGATGAGGAAATGACCACGACAGCGTTGGCGGCCAACTGGTCGTAGCCGTGGAGGTTGAGCCAGTCGAGGGTCGCGGATGCGGACTGCGCGCCGTCGAGAGCAGGTGAGGTGACCAGCACAAGCGCGTTGGCCAGGTCGAGCACGCCCGCCATCGCGGAGTGCATCAGGCCGGTGCCACAGTCGGTGAGAATGACGTTGTAGTGGTGCTGCAGGATGTCGATGGCGTGGCGGTAGTCGGCTTCCGAAAACGCCTCGGAGACCGCCGGGTCTCGCTCGGAGCCGATCACCTCGAGCCGCGATGCTGCCTGGTTAGTAAAGGCACGGACCTGCGGGTAGCGGTGCGTTTCCGGCGCGTGGAGCAGGTCACGGATGGTGGCCGGTGGCGCGGTTGCTGCGCGTTGGGCAAGTGTGCCCAGGTCCGGGTTGGCGTCGATGGCGATGACGCGATCCCCACGGGTCTGTGCGAACACGCCTCCAAGGCCAACGGTGGTTGTGGTCTTACCGACGCCACCTTTCAGGCTCATCACCGCAATGCGGTAGTCGCCGCGCAGGGGCGCACGGATGGCGTCGATAAGCTGCTGCTCCTCGAGCTCTTTGCGCGAACCGCCCGGGTTGATGCGACCACGAGTGGCGGTGTGGATCATTTTGCGCCAGCCCTGTTTCGGCGGCGATTTCACCGGATCCACCAGGTTGGTTTGATCGAGCACCTCAGGTGGTGTGAGTTCAAGCTCCGGCATGGCAACAGCGTCGCGAAGCGTGGCGTCATGGAACGTGGTCATGAAAAATCCCCCCGTATTTCCCCAAATATGTGATGCGGGCAAGTGTAGATGATCAATTTCTTGCGCGCACCCATTCACAACCTACGCAAGAGTAAGTTATACTCCGCAGCACGTTTAGTTACACATGACCATAACCGAGAGGATGCAATGGGCGCCGCAGACACACAGGCCTGGATTGAGCAATACGCCGAATGGACGAACCCGCGTCCCGAAATCGGCACAGACACGCTCGTAAGCTGGTTCAACCGGGCCGTGGCCACCCAACCGCGCAGCGCTGCAACATGGTTCATGGGCAAGGAGCTCACCTACGCTGAGCTCAACGATCACGTCGGCAGCGCGGCAGCCGGCTTGGTCAAACTCGGCGTCCAACCTGGGGACCGCGTTGCGGTTGCACTACCCAACTGCCCGCAGCACGTCATCGCAGTCACAGCAATCCTGCGACTGGGCGCGGTCGTCGTCGAACACAACCCGCTCTACACCGCAGACGAGCTCGAGCCACAGTTCAACGACCACGGAGCGAAGATTGCGATTGTCTTCGACCGTGAAGCGGACACCTTCCTCTCCCTGCGCGGACGCACCCCGCTGGAAACCGTTGTGGCCGTCAACATGATCGACGAAATGCCAACGCACCTCAAGGCATTGCTCGCGCTGCCGATTCCGCCGGTAAAGAAGAAGCGCGCCGAGCTCAGCGCCCCCGCCCCAGGGACCATGAACTTCACCGACCTACTGCGGACGCGTTCGCGCACGGTGCACCTGCCACCGATCGAACCGGAAACCACCGCCTTTATCCTCTACACCTCAGGCACCTCCGGGAAACCCAAGGGTGCGCCACTGTCGCACCGCAATATCGTCTCGGTCCTCAAGGCGGGTATCGAGTGGCTGGAGGACTGGGGTGCGGTGCGCGAAAAGGTGCTCGCCGTGCTGCCGATGTTCCACATCTACGGCCTTGCGTTGAACTACGGCCTGCCACTGACGGTCGGCGGGCAGATCGTGCTCGTGCCCGCACCGCAGTTGTACCAGTCGGCGATCCTGAAAACGCGGCCTACGATGCTGCCGGGCGTGCCCACGCTGTACGCCAAAATCATCGAATGGGCGAAGAAAGACAACGTCGACCTTTCCTCGATTCACACGTCGATCTCCGGCGCATCCACCCTGCCTGCAGAGACGATCGAACTGTGGGAAAACACCACGGGCGGGCGCCTCATCGAGGGCTACGGCCTGACGGAAACCTCGCCGATCCTCGCCGGCAACCCCCTCGACGGCACACGTCGTCCGGGCTACATCGGTCTCCCCTTCCCCAATACGGAGATCCGCATCGCTGACCCGGACGACCCCTCTCGCACCATGCCCGACGGCGAGCCAGGCGAGCTGCTCGCCCGTGGCCCGCAGGTCTTCGCTGGTTACCTGAACAACCCGGAGGCGAACGAGAACGCGTTCCACGATGGCTGGTTCCGCACCGGCGACATGGCCGTCATGGAGCCGGACGGCTGGATCAAGTTGGTGGCGCGCATCAAGGAGATGATCATCACCGGCGGCTTCAACGTGTACCCGGACGAGGTGGAGGGCGTACTTCGCCGCCATCCGGATATCGACGACATCGCAGTCGTCGGCCGCCCCCGCGAGGATGGCGCCGAGGACGTTGTAGCGTGCATCACACTTGTCGACGGCGCCGCGCTCGACCCCGAAGGCCTCAAGGCCTACGCCCGCAAGCACCTGACGCGCTACAAGGTGCCGCGCGAGTTCTACCACTTCGAGGAGCTGAACCGGGACCAGACAGGCAAGATTCGTCGCCGTGAGGTTCGCGACACTCTCGTCAGTCTTCTTACCCAACCGTAGGTAGATGGGCGTAGGGTGGTCACCATGACTTCACCCTCCCTAACCAATGGAGACGCCCCCTGGCTGCAGTACTACCCCGAGTGGACCGCCCACTCGCTGGAGTACGGCAACCGCACGCTGAACGATCTTTACGACGACAACCTGGCCACCAACGGCAACAACACCGCCACCAGGTTCTTCGGCCGCACCCAGACCTTTAGCGAGCTCGACCGCGAGGTGCGCCGCGCCGCCGCAGGTCTGAAAGCCTTCGGCGTTCGCCCGGGTGACCGCGTGGCGATCATGCTGCCGAACTGCCCGCAGCACGTCGCCGCCTTCTTTGCTGTGCAGAAGATCGGCGGTGTTGTCGTCGAGCACAACCCGCTCTACACCGCCCACGAGCTGCGCCCACAATTCAAGAACCACGGCGCCCGTGTGGCAATCGTGTGGGACAAGGCCGCCGACACGCTTGAGCAGCTGCGCGCCGACACTCCGCTGGAAACCGTGGTCAGCGTGAACATGATCAAGGCCATGCCACGCGCCCAGCAGCTCGCGCTGCGCCTGCCGCTGCCAAAGGTGATGGAAGCCCGCGCAGCGCTCACCGGCCCGTGCAGCAACACGGTGCCGTGGGAGTCGTTGACCAGCTCCGCCATCGGTGGGCTGGGCACTGACTTGGAAACCCCAGCAGAGATCACTCCGGAAAGCCCCGCGGTGATCCTGTACACCTCCGGCACGACCGGCGCGCCGAAGGGCGCGGCACTCTCGCACGCAAACCTGGTTGCCAACCCGCTGCAGGGCCAGGCGTGGGTAAAGGAACTCCAAGAGGGCAACCAGCGCATGCTGGCGGCCCTGCCGTTCTTCCACGCCTACGGCCTGACGTTCTCGTTGACGTTGACCATGCTGATCGGCTCAGAACTTGTGCTCCTGCCAGCCCCGCAGATGCCTCTTGTGATGAAGGCCATCAAGAAAACCCCGCCAACATTCATTCCGGGTGTGCCCACCCTGTTCGAGCGCATCCTGCAGGCTGCGGAGAAGAAGAACATCGACCTGTCCCCGGTCCAGATTGGCTTCTCGGGAGCGTCGTCGCTGCCGAAGGAGATCATCGAGGAGTGGGAGCGCGCCACCGGCGGTCGCCTGGTCGAAGGCTACGGCCTGACCGAGACGTCGCCGATCATCGTGGGCAACCCGCAGACCGCGGACCGTCGCCCCGGCTACATTGGCATCCCCTTCCCCGACACCGAGATCCGCATCGTCGACCCGGACAACCCGGACAAGGACATGCCCTACGGCGAGGACGGCGAAATCCTGGCGAAGGGCCCGCAGGTGTTCTCCGGCTACTTCAACAACCCTGAGGCCACCGAGAAGGTCTTCCACAACGGTTGGTTCCGCACCGGCGACATGGGTGTGATGGAGGAGGACGGCTTTATCAAGCTCGTCTCCCGCATCAAGGAGCTCATCATCACCGGCGGGTTCAACGTCTACCCTGCGGAGGTTGAGGAGGTCATCCGCACCCACAAGGACGTCGAGGATGTCGCCGTCGTGGGACGTCCACGCTCCGACGGTTCGGAGGATGTTGTCGCCTGCGTCGTGCTTCGCGACGGCGCCGCCCTCGACCCCGACGGCCTGAAGGACTTCGCCCGCGAGAACCTCACCCGTTACAAGGTGCCGCGCACCTTCTACCACTTCGAGGAGCTGGCCAAGGACCAGATGGGCAAGCTACGCCGCCGCGAGGTCCGCGAGGACCTGCTGTCCAAGCTCGAGCAGCGCTAAAGGCTCGGTCCGGACACCCGCGCTGCTTTGTTGGTCTCGCGGCGGCCATCCGCCGCGCCGCCCCACAGATGGTGAGAACCTAATGGTGAGCTCGGCAAAATTTTGGCGTTCTCCCCGTTTGATTCTCACCATTTGCTCGTGCGACGGGGGTTCGCGCTAAAGGCCCACCCAGACCGGCTCGGGGTGCAGCTCAACGCCAAACTGCTTGTCGACGACCCCCTGCACCCTCCGCGCCAACGCCACGATGTCGTCCGCCGTGGCGTTACCCCTGTTCGTCAGCGCAAGGGTGTGCTTGGTGGACAGGCGTGCTGGCGCGTCCTCCCCGGGGAATCCGCGGGGGCAGCCGGCGCGCTCGATCAGCCACGCCGCAGACAACTTCTCTTGGCCCTCACCAGCGGCAAAGCGTGGCATGTGGTCTTCGCCGACCTTGGCCTCGATCTCATCCGCCAGTGCGGTGGGCACGACCGGGTTGGTGAAAAACGAGCCCGCGGACCACGTGTCGTGGTCGTCCGCGTCGAGCACCATGCCCTTCGCCCGGCGCGTCTCCAGCACGGATGCGCGGGCCTCCGCCAGCGACACACGCTCCCCGCCCAGGTGGCGCAGCGGGATCGACTGGTCGGTCTTCTCCAGCGCCAGCTCGATCTCCAGCACCACGGCACGCGAGGTGAACTTCAGGTTGGAGTAGCGGTACGCCAGGTCGAGGGAATCGGCGGACACCCACTCGTCGGCACCCGTCTGGCGGTTGTAGAGGCGCACGCGGGTGAGCACGTCCGAAATCTCGGAGCCGTACGCACCCACGTTTTGCACCGGAGTGGCACCAGCGGAACCCGGAATGCCCGACAAGGCTTCGATACCACCGAGGCCATGGTCGACAGCAAAGGCAACCACGTCGTCCCAGACGGTGCCGGCTTGGATGCGCAGCGTGGTGTCGTCGATAAGCGAGATGCCCTCGTTGCGCACCAACACAGCAGAAAGATCGAGCGCACCTTCCGCAACAAGCAGGTTGGAACCGCCGCCGACAACAAGCAGCGGCGAACCGGCGCGATCAAGGCGCGCAACGGTCTCGGCGAGTGCTTCAGCGCTGGTGCACTCGATGATCTCGGCCGGCGAACCGCCGACGCGCAACGTGGTCAGAGAGGCAAATGATGGGGTTGACACGCCAACAACGGTAGTCTGTGATCCATGACTGCACGTAGTGAGATCACTGTGACCATCAACCAGCCGATCGAAAAGGTCGCGCAAGCCTACGCCACGCGCGAATACTGGGAGTTCATCGCAGAGAAACTCTCCCCGGAACCGGGCGAGCTCAACGAGTTCGCGGACAACACCGCAACCCTCTTTGAGATTCTGCCGACCTCTATCCTCCCGCCGGCAGCACAGGCGATGGTGTCCCAGGACCTGAAGCTCAAGCGCGTCGTCACCGTAGGCGCGCTCGACGGCGACACCGCCAAGCACACCATGACCGGCGACGTCAAGGGCACCCCGGTGGACCTCGGCGCCGAATACACCGCAACCCGCGACGGCGACAACACCAAGCTTGACTACGAGCTCGAAGCCAAGGTCAACATCCCGTTTATGGGCGCTGCCCTCGAGCCGAAGGTCGCCGAGGCACTCGAGGAGATCGTGGAAAACGAAGCGAAGCTCACCGAGCAGTGGATTAGCGAGAACCTCTAATCCCCCACTATCACAATCTCCGCGCCGATAACCCGGGTGCGGCGGGCAAACCCTACGGGGTGATCACCCGCGGCACGACCGGGTTTAATCGTCTGCGCAGATCTGATCGCTGGACCCGCTTTCACCCGCGGGTCCAGTCCCTGTTGCGAGCCGTACCCGACCCGCTGGCCGTGGATGTGGGCTACGGCGCCTCGCATGCCACCACCGTCGAATGGGCCGGGTGGCTGCGCCAGATCCGCCCCGACATCGAGGTCGTGGGCTTAGAGATCGACCCGGAGCGCGTCCTGCCGCCCCGCGACGGCGTGCGTTTCGAGCTCGGTGGCTTCGAACTTGCTGGCTACCGCCCCCACCTCGTGCGCGCCTTCAACGTGCTGCGCCAATACGACGTCGACCAAGTCCCCGACGTGTGGGACACCGTCTGCTCACGCCTTGCGCCGGGCGGCCTGTTCGTCGAAGGCACCTGCGATGAAATCGGACGCCGTTGCGCATGGTTGCTTCTCGACGACACCGGCCCCGTCTCCTTAACCCTCTCCTGGGATCCCTTCCACACCGCAACCCCCTCAGAGGTGGCGGAGCGCCTCCCCAAAGCGCTGATCCACCGCAATGTGCCCGGCGAGGCCATCCACGCATTTCTTACCGACGCCGATACCGCCTGGGAACACGCCGCCGGATGGGAACCCCACGGCCCGCGCGTGCGCTGGCGCCACGCCCTCGACGACCTGGCCGCAAAATGGCCGATCACGCCCCAGCGGCGCCGCTTTTCCGACAATTCCGTGACCGTCGAGTGGAACGCCATCGCCCCAAGTTCCTAAACTGGCCCGCATGACCAAAGCCTGGAAAGTCACCCTCTCCATCATCGTCGGAGTACTCCTCCTGTTCGCCGTTGCGGAAGGAGGCATCCGCGCGTTCGTGTCCCACCAGGTCACGTCCGAAGCCCCGGAAGGCACCTCGGTGTCCTTCGGCCCAAAGCCAGTCACACTCGGCCTGCTGGGTGGAAAGTTCCCCCACATGAAAATCGACCAGGACTCCACCCTGGTTGTGGACGGCAACACCTTCACCGGCGCGCCCGCCGCCGTCGTGGAGATGGACAACGTCCACATCGCAGGTGGCGACCCGGTCGCCGAAACCCTCCACCTGACCTCCGATCTGCCCACCGAGTACGTCCGCGCCATGCTCAACCAGCAGTTGGAGCAGCAGATGGGCGAGGACGCCGGATTCCTGGCCAACTTCATCAACGTCAGCGACGTCACCGCGAACCCCGAGGCCGGAACCTTCACCGTCGAGTTCAGCGGCGGTGTCGCAGGCGTCGAACTGCGCCCCTCCATGCGTGACGGCCAACTCGCGCTCGAGGCCGAGAACACCTCGCTGTTCGGCTTCGACCTGCCCGACGGTATCGCCGACGCCATCAGCGGCGCCCTGTCCAACGGCATGGCCCAGGAAGCCAACAGCACCATGCGTATCGACGACTTCCGCGTCATCGACGGCGGCCTCCAAGTCTCCATGGTGGGCACCGACGTGAACTTCAACGAACTGCAGATGATGCAAGAAAACCCCGCCGGGTTCACGACCCAGCAGGGTTAAGCGGTGCCGCTGCGGCGGCGCGGGCGGTGGCGCTGCGGCGGCGCGGGCGGTGTTACCAGCCGCCGTTGCCCTCCAGAATGTTTTTGATCTGGGGGCGGATGTCGAAGTAGTAGATACCGATCGCCACCGCGCCAAACCATGCGATGAACGGCAGGCCGAGCATGCACGCCACCGCAGACAGCGCCAGGATGCCAATCCAGGCGCCCTTGGACTGGCGGCCTGCTGCTTCGAACGCGTCGGGGCGGGTCGTCGCCACGAGCCCGGCAGCCACAAGGCCTGCGATGCCGACCGCGAAGAGCATGAGGAAGCTCGCGCGTGACGGGAGCGTCGTGATGAACTGGATCTGCTCAAGAGCCGCGGTATCCATATCCCAACCTTCTAGTTAGCGGTGTTGTTGGAGTCGGTTTCGTCCGTCTCCAGAATCTCGCCGTCGATAATATCGCCGTCACCGGTGGTGTTGGTGAACTGGTCTTGGAGGCGCTCCACCAGGCCGTCGAAACGCGAGCGGACATCGCTCATAACACCCTTGTCATCGACACCGTCAAGAGCCTTATCCAGACGCTCGTTGAGCGCAGCGCGCACCTCATTCACCTTCGTAGTCACAGTCTCCTTGAGGTCGTCGGAGATCTGCAGATCACGCTCACGCAGGGAGTTAAAGAGCTTCTCCGCCTCGTCGACGAAGTTGTTGGCCACGTTGCGCACGTCACCCTCCGACGTCGCCGCGTTCAAGTTCGTGCGAGCCTCATCGGACGTGGATTGGAAACGCTCAGAGAGCTCGCCGGCTACCTTGCCCAGCGCCGCACCGAGGGAAGAACCTGCCAGCAGCAGGGCCTCGCCAGCGTCGCGGAGGTTGTTGCGGATCTCGCCATTGTTGTCAGCCATAGCTTTACCTTTCATCTAAAAGAACAAGAGCTGTGTCACAGTGTAAATAACCAAACCGGCCAGTGCACCGACCACAGTGCCGTTCAGACGAATGAACTGCAGGTCACGGCCCACCATCAGCTCGATCTTCTCCGCTGCTTCCTCCCCATCCCAACGCTCAATCGTCTCCGCGATAATCCCAACGATCTGCTCCGCGCCGTTCTCAGCCGCGTAGTGGGTGATCTTTTCCAGACGTGCTTCGGCGTCGGCACGGACCGTGGGGTCGTCGCGAAGCTTGGTGCCCCACTCCACCGACGCATCTGCCACCTTCCTGCGCAGCGTGCTCGACGGATCCGACGCCGCCTCCACCAACGCCGTGGACAACTGCTCCCACATCCCGGCAGACGCCGAACGCACCGCATTCGACGCCATGATATCGCCCTTCAGCGCCTCCACGCGCGAGATCATATCCCCGTCGAACTGCAGGTCCTGCGCAAAGTCGTTGATCTGCCGGCGCAGCGCCCGCCGTGCCTCGTGCTGCGGGTCCTCATCCACATCCGCCATGAACGACACCAACTCGTCGTACACACGCTGCCCAACGAGATCTTTTGCAAATTGGGGAGCCCAGCGGGGCATGCGTTCGTCGATAAGCGAAACGACCGTGTCCTCCATGCCATTTACTTTGCGACGACCCCACGCCACCATGTCATCCACCACCGGCTCCACCTTGCCATCTGCAATCAACCCCTCCAGCGCACGGCCCAGCGGCGGAGCCCAAATCGGCTCCGCAAAGCGGTCGATCACCTGCGAATCGATAAACCGCTCCGCTTCCTTCGGGTCGATGCCCTCGACCATGCGCACCACGAACGTGCCAACCTCCTCACTGACACGCTCCGCGTTCGCTGGCTGCGCCATCCACGTACCCACGCGCTCCGGGATGCCCGCGTCCATCACCTTTTGCGTAATCGTGCGCGCATTCAAGAAGTTCTCGCTGACAAAATCGCTCAATGCACCCGCAACCTGATCCTTTTTGTTCGGAATGATCGCCGTGTGCGGAATCGGAATCCCCATCGGGTGCTTAAACAACGCGGTCACCGCGAACCAGTCCGCCAAACCACCCACCATGCCGGCCTCTGCACCCGCCCTGAAGAATCCAATCCAGAACCCTTCAACACCCCGGGACTGCGCCCACGAGCACGCCAGGAAGATCACTGCCGCCACCCCAAGCAGGCTCGTCACCGCAATCTTGTGATTACGCAGGACGCGGCGACGCTCCGCCTCATTCGTCGGGCTAGGCATCAACTGATCAGTCATGTCCCTGATTAAAGCAGCCCGCCCGACACGGGCACGAAAAATGCCCCCTCCGCCGAAACGAAGAGGGCAAAAGTCCAGCGCGTTAGTTCACGCGGCCTGTGCGCTTGCGGTACTCCTTGTAATCCTTCCGGCCAATGCCGATGAAGATGAAGGCAAGCACCGTGGTGATCACAGCCTCAACGACACCCAGGATGAGCAGACGCTCTGCCAGACCGTGAGTCTGCGAGCCAAAGCCGTAGACCATCGCACCCCAGCCCCACACTGCCAGGCCAATGCCGAACAGTGCGGACAGAAGCAGGCCCATTGCAACCCAGGTGATGTTGCGGTTCAGGGACGAGTGCGGCGCACCCAGGGATACCGGGTCGTAGCCCTCGATGTACGTGTCCTCAATCCTGCTCTGGTACTCAGGGAAAGACTCGCTGTGGATATCTGCAACTGCATGAGAACCCATGATGATGTTTCCTTCTACTACTGCTGGTTCTACCAGGACTCCAATACCTCGGAGTATACGGCAGATCTAGTCGTCGCCACCCTTGAAGGCAGCACGGGCACGCTCAGCGTTGATCGCACCGACTGCATCAAGCGGGATACCGGCCGGGCAAACATCAGCACACTCGCCGTACAGCGAGCAGTGGCCGAAGTTGGTCTCCAGCTCATCAACCATGTTGCGGGCACGACGGCCACGCTCCTGCTTACCCAGCGGCAGCAGCTTCAGGTGCTTGAGCTTCGCGCCGGTGAACAGGTGCGCAGCACCGTTCGGGCAGGCAGCCACACAAGCGCCACAGCCAATGCAGGCCGCGTAGTCAAGTGCGGTCTCTGCATCCTTGTGGTTCACAGCCAGCGTGTCAGCATCCGGAGCGGTACCAGCGTTGACAGAGACGTAGCCACCCTGCTGCATGACGCGGTCCAGAGCGGAACGGTCCACAGTCAGGTCCTTGATCACCGGGAATGCACCGGAGCGGAACGGCTCAATCTTGAGCGTGTCGCCGTCGTTGTAGTTAAACAGGCGCTGCAGGCAGGCCGTCGTGTTCTGGCCAGCACCGTGCGGGCGACCGTTGACCAGTACGCCACAGGTGCCGCAAATGCCTTCGCGGCAGTCAGAGGCGAACACGAACGGTTCTTTGCCCTCTTCGACGTAGTTGTTGTTGACGTGGTCGAGCAGCTCCAGGATGGACATCTGCTCCACAGCGTCGTCGACCTGGACGGTCTCGAAGCTGCCCTCAGTGTCAGGACCAGCCTGGCGCCAGATTTCAAGTGTCAGTTTCATTACTTGTAGTTCCTTGCCATCAGCGGGATCGAATCGAAGTACAGGGGTTCAGCGTGGCGGATGAACTGGCCTTCGCCGGCCGGCTCCCACGCGGAGACGAAGCACCAGTTGTCGTCGTCACGCTCTGCCTCGCCGTCATCGGTGAGGTGATCCATACGGTAGTGAGCACCGCAGGACTCGTCGCGGTCAAGAGCGTCGATGCACATGAGCTCGCCGAGGTTGATGTAGTCAACCAGGCGCAGCGCAGCCTCGAGGGTCTGGTTCATGTCATCCGCGGTACCCGGGATGGAGATGTTGGCCCAGAAGTCCTCGCGCAGTGCACGGATCTTACGGATGCCCTCTTCCAGGCCCTCCACGGTACGGGCAACGCCGCAGTGCTCGTAGAGGATGTCGCCGAGCTGCTCGTGGAAGTGCTCCGGGCCGTGCGGCTCCGGGCCACGGATGGACATGATGCGCGCGATGCGCTCCTCCACCTCAGCAACAACGTCCTTGGCTTCCTGGGAGTCCTCGGAGAGCTTCTCCTCACCGAGGTGGTTTGCCAGGTAGTTCGGGACGGTGAACGGCAGGGTGAACCAGCCGTCGACGGATGCGGACAGCAGCGAGTTAGCACCCAGACGGTTTGCACCGTGGTAGGTCCAGGAGCACTCACCGGCGGCGAACAGGCCGTCGATGGAGGTCATCTCGTTGAAGTCGGTCCACAGGCCGCCCATGGTGAAGTGGACGGTCGGTGCAATACGCATCGGAGCCTTGTACGGGTCGTCGCCAGTGGAGTCCTCGTACATCTCGAACAGGTTCGAGTAACGCTCACGGATGGTGTCCTCGCCGAGGCGCTCAATCGCGTCGGAGAAGTCCAGGTATGCGGAGTTGTGCAGCGGGCCAACACCGTAGCCGGCATTGAGCTGCTGGGAGATCGCACGGGACGCAACGTCACGCGGCACCAGGTTGCCGAAGGCCGGGTAGCGACGCTCCAGGAAGTAGTCACGCTCGTCTTCCGGAATGGTGTTCGGGTCGCGGTCGTCGCCCTTTTCCTTCGGGGTCCAAATGCGGCCGTCGTTACGCAGCGACTCCGACATCAGCGTGGTCTTTGCCTGCCACTTCGCGTTGACCGGAAGACCGGTCGGGTGGAACTGGACGAAGCACGGGGACGCCAGGTAGGCACCACGCTCGTACGCACGCATCATGGCGGAAGAGTTGGAGTTCTTCGCCAGCGTGGTCTTGTGGTACACGTTGCCGTAACCGCCGGTAGCCAGGATGACTGCGTGGCCGGTGAACGGCGTGATCTCACCGTTGATCAGGTTACGGGTCACAATGCCGGAGCAGTGCTTCTTGCCGTCCTTCTCGGTGATGATCAGATCCATCAGGTCGTGGTGAGTGAAGATCTCAACGTTGCCCAGGTGGATCTGGCGCTGCAGAGCCGAAGCGGTAGACAGCTGCAGCTGCTGGCCTGTTTGGCCACGGGTGTAGTAGGTACGGGAGACCTGCACACCACCGAACGAACGGGTGGCCAGGGTGCCGCCGTACTCACGAGCGAACGGAGCGCCAATGGCGTTCATGTGGTCGATCACGCGGACCGACTCGACAGCCAGGCGCCAGCAGTCGGACTCGCGGCAGCGGTAGTCGCCGCCCTTCACGGTGTCCTTGACGTGGCGGTAAGCACCGTCGTTATCCACCTTCTTGCCGCGGGCGGAGTTGACGCCACCCTGTGCAGCAATGGAGTGCGCACGACGCGGAGCATCGTGGTAGGTGAAGGACTTGACGTTGTAGCCGAGCTCGCCAAGTGCCGCAGCAGCTGCGCCACCGGACAGGCCGGTACCAACAACGAGGACGGTGAACTTACGACGGTTCAGCGGCGACACCAGGTTCATGTGGTCCTTCTGGAACTCCCACATGTCCTTCATGCGCACTTCGTCGCGGTTTGGCTCGTTGGACTGCAGGATCTCACCCGGGGTGACACCAGCAGCAGCCGACTCCGGCTGACGGAACGCCTGGGCCTGGGCCTGGCCAGCAGCCGGCGTCTCGGTGGAGGCCTGCTCGCCGTGCGAACCCTGATTCGAGGAAATAGAGGTAGTCATATTGTTTCTCCTATTTGGCCATTACCGAACGAAGTCCGGGACCCAGCCGGCCGCAAGAGCGATCGGCATGATGACGTTTCCGGCGACGACGATGAACGGGAGGATGTACGCGAGCACGACCATGAGGCCCTCACCGCGCTTGCCCAACCAGCCAAGGTCAGACACAGCGAGGTAGATGCCGTGGGTCAGGTGCAGCAGCAGTGCCAGGTTCGCGACAACGTAAACCAGGGTGACCCACCAACGACCTGGGCCGAAGGTAGCCAGCAGGTTGTTGCGGACTGCGCCGTGGACGAACTCGTCGGAAGCCACAGCAACACCCATGGTGAGGTCCAGGATGTGGAACACGATGAACAGCAGCAGGATGACACCCGTGACCAGCATTGCGCGGGTCGCGGTGGACTGCCAGCCACCCATCAGACCCGTGCGCTTGAAGCGACCGCGGGATTTCTTCGAACGGCCGTGCAGGGCGAATGCTCCCCAAACGTGCAGCACCAGGCAGGCGAGCAGCACGATGCGAATAATCCACAGGAAGCCCTCACGCGGGAACAGCGGCTCGCCGATCGTGCGGAGGAACTCGCCGTAGTCGTCGATCGGCGCGGAGCCGTCGGCGTGCAGCGGCATAAAGATCTTCAGGTTGCCCACCATGTGGCCAAGCACGAAGAGACCGAAGATGAGGCCGGTGATGGCCATGGTCAGCTTGATGGCCCATGTTGGGTAGGACGGCCGCTCGCGCAGCGGCTTTTCAGTAATTTTTCCGTGACGAATGGCTTCACGGTCTGCGTTTTGTACAGTCATGGCACCTCCAGTGTCGCTAATACTCTATGAGAATCGCGCCGGTTACACACACCTGAATTGCAGGCCGATCCATGTTTTTCCCAAGTTTCAACCGACACTTGACCCCTCTCCCCAGTACGCACCGCACTTTGTGACCTTCCTCACTGCGAGGCATTGATGGTGGATAGCCAACAATCCTCACCCCGTTAAGTGTCAATCTTTGGTTGGTTAGTTTCACCTAACTGCCAGCTCGGGGCGAAATCGGTACGCTGGCCCCCATGGCTATTGACAAGAACACCGAGAACTCTGCAACCCGTCAGATTGATGCCCCTGCGGCCGCGATCTTCGACATCCTGTCCAACCCCGAGCGCCACGCCGAGACCGACGACTCCGGCATGGTTGTCTCCGCCGATCAGGCCGAGCGCCTCAAGGCAGTCGGCGACACGTTCACTATGAACATGACCAAGGAGGACGGCGACTACCAGACCGTCAACGAGGTCTTCGCCATCCAGCCGGACCGCATCATTGGCTGGAAGAACGTGGAAAACACCACCGCCCAGGTGAAGGTTGGCGCGAAGTGGCTCTACGAGCTCGAGCCGATCGACGCCGACAACACCACCGTGAAGCTCACCTACCAGCGCGATGAGCTGGAGGAGAACCTGCTGGGCATGACCGAGAAGTTCAACGACGACTTCCTGGCCAAGTCCCTGGACAAGCTCGCAGCAGCAGTCGCAGGCGCATAAGCACTCGCTTTTCGACGACCCCACGCGGCACCCCGCCAGCCGGGGCGCCGCGTTCTGCTTTTGCTGATCGTCTAGCTTCCTTGGCAGCACAACCAGACGATCAACGCACCTCGCCCGCGTTTTCCCAGGTGATAACGCAACCCATGTTCAATATGGCGCGGATCGTCTAGTGGCAGCTAGACGATCCGCACCACAACATAAAAAAGGGGCGCGACCTGTGCGGTCGCGCCCCTTTTTATGCGGCGATCAATTAAAGGTTGATCATGTGGCCTTCGACGCCGTGGGCAACTTCCTTGAGCACCTCAGACAGGGTCGGGTGGATGTGAATGGAGCGAGCGATCTCACCGGCGGTCAGATCGAAGCGCTGTGCAAGCACAACCTCCGGCAGGAGCTCGGAAACGTTCGCGCCAACGAGGTGGGCGCCGAGGATCTCGCCGAACTCAGCGTCGGCGACGAGCTTGCCAAAGCCTGCGGTCTCAGCCAGGCCGACTGCCTTGCCGTTTGCGGTGAACGGGAAGGTAGCGACCTTGATGTCGCGGTCCGGCCACTTCTCCTTGGCCTGCTCCTCGGTGTAACCCATGGATGCAACCTGCGGGTTACAGAAGGTGGCGCGCGGGGTCATCATGTAGTCCTCGATCTCGAGGGTCTCTGCACCCGCGATGGTCTCGGCGGCGATGATGCCCTGCGCCTCTGCGACGTGGGCGAGCTGGAGCTTCGCGGTGACGTCGCCGATGGCGTAGATGTGATCGACGTTGGTGCGCATGCGCTCGTCGATAGCAATGGCGCCGCGGTCGGTGAGCTCGACGCCGGTGTTCTCCAGGCCGTAGCCCTCGGTGCGCGGTGCGAAGCCGACGGAGATCATGACGCGATCGGCCTTGAGGGTCTCGGTCTTGTCGGAGCCGTTCTTCTTCACGTCGACCTCGACGGAGTCGCCGTTGTCGCGGACCTCGGTGGTGGCGTGGCCGGTGAGCAGCTTCACGCCGAGCTTCTTGTACGCCTTGGCGATTTCCTTGGAGACGTCCTTGTCTTCGTTCGGCAGGACGCGGTCCTGGTACTCGATGACGGTGACGTCAACGCCGTAGTTGGACAGCACGTAGGCGAACTCCATGCCGATGGCACCTGCGCCGACGATGACCATCTTCTCCGGAGCCTCAGGGTTGAGGATCTGCTCTTCGTAGGAGACGACGTTCTCGGACAGTTCGATGCCCGGCAGGGTGCGCACGACGGCGCCGGTGGCGATGATGCAGTCGTCGAAAGTGACGGTCTTGCCCTTGTCGTCACCCTCGGTGATCTCGATGGTCTTGGCGTCCTTGAAGGAGCCCAGGCCGTTGATTTCCTGGATTTTGTTCTTCTTCATCAGGTAGTGCACGCCGCCGACGATCTTCTGGGAGACCTGGCGGGAGCGCTTGTGGGCGTCGGTGTAGTCGAATTCCACGTCACCCTTGATGCCGAAAGTTTTTGCTTCGTGGTTGAAGATGGAAGCGACTTCAGCGTTCTTGATCAGCGCCTTGGATGGGATGCAGCCTACGTTGAGGCAGACTCCGCCCCAGTACTGCTTCTCAATAACGGCAACTTTCTTACCCAGCTGAGCTGCACGGATGGCGGCGACGTAGCCACCGGGGCCCGCGCCGAGGACAACAACGTCAAAATGTTCTTTACTCACGATGCATATGGTACGTCCCCGTCTGGCAAAATGTGGCGGAGGATCTCCCCAAGTCTTTAGGAAAGCGAGCACAGTTCCGTGAAACTCACGCGTCCGGCCATCGCCGTAGCCGCTGTCGCCCTTGTTACAGCAGGTGCCGTTCCCGTTGTCCATTACGCATCTTCGCTTGACGACGACACCCCCGCCGTCCTCAGCGCTGCCCAGTCGACAGTGAATACAACACTGCCTGAGACCACCACCTCGGAGACGACCGAGCCGACTGAGAAGTCGACCACGTCGGAAACGTCGGCAACGTCGACCTCGAACGAGCCCACCCCGACCACGTCCGAGCTGGTACCGGAGGGCTCCAGCAAGGACACGACCAACGAGGACCTCACCTCGAAGGACGGGAAGGACGACTCAGCCACTGACGCGGATGCGGACGCCACGGTGCTTTCGGAGGATGCGGCGAAGCTGAACCCGATGGGCGAGGATATGCAGCAGCACCCGGCGATCAAGGAACTCGGCGAGGTGCCGAAGACGATGAGCGGCGCGGACCAGCGCTGGGTCAAGCGTCTGGCCGACAACCAGCGCGTGTGGAAGAACGAAGCGCTGCGCGTGCACTCGGAGTCGATGGATCGCGACATCCCGGTCGCGGTGTTCTACGCCACCAACGACAAGGGTGAAACGGTCGAGAACGCCCCGACGGTTTACCTACTTAACGGCGCTGGTGGCTCCGAGCAGGACACCGACTGGGTTTCCCAGGCACTCGAGGAAGTCCACGAGGTCTACGGTCGCTCGGGCGCGAACGTGGTCATCCCGATGGAGGGCGCGTTCTCGTACTACGTCGACTGGGCTGCAGAGCCGCCGACGGAGAAGAACGTGTTTTACAAGGGCAAGCAGATGTGGTCGACGTTCCTGGCCAAGGAACTGCCGCAGACCATCGAGCCGTACATCAAGGCTGACCCGAACCGCCGTGGCGTGATCGGCATGTCTATGTCCGCCACCTCGTCGCTGCTGCTCGCTGAGCACAACCCGAACATGTTTAAGGCCGTCGGCTCGTTCTCCGGCTGCCCGGCAACGTCGCGTCCGCTGCCGAGCTTCTTCATCAACCTCACGGTGGACCGTGCTGCACCGGGTGTCATGACGCCTGAGTACATCTTCGGCCCGATGGGTTCGGACTACAACCGCCGCTACGATGCCCTAGTCAACGCACCAGCCCTGGCGGGCACTGACACGAAGGTGTACATCTCCACCGGCACCGGCCTCGCAGCGGAGACCGACATGCCGGGCACGTTGCGGAAGCGCCTCGAAGATAAGGGCTTGGACTCCTCCGACGCGTTTGTGAAGGGTTCCGCGAACGCCGCGACCCTGCTGGTCGAAGGCGGCGCGATCGAGGCTGCGATGAACGCCTGCACCCACGACTTCCTGGTCAAGGCGCGTGCCAACGGTGCGGAGGTCGCTCACGCTGAGCTGCGCCCGGTGGGCACCCACTCCTGGCCAGTGTGGCGCGACGACCTGAAGCGCTCCTACGAGACCGTGTTCAAGTCGGCGCTCGGCCTGTAACTGGGTCTGTAACCGCGCCTGTAAAAAAACAGGCAATAAAAAAGAGGCACCCTGCAAAAGGGTGCCTCTTTTTCTAGCTTTTAGAACATGCCCAGGCCGTAGGCGATCGTGGAGGACGTCGAGGAGCCGAAGTGGATGAGCTGGCCGAGGACCTCGTTGATCTGCAGCTGGACGGATTCGATCGGGTTCATGTCGCTTTCCTTTCAAAACGTGGAACATCTGTAACAATAGCCACAGGTTTAACGTATGTACCGTACAATGACGCTTCGAATGTCGTCAGGCAACACACTTTCGTTACAGAAACGGGGACCCGCCTCATGAAGACCTTGAAGAAAGCTGCGCTCGCAGCACTCACCGCCGTCGCCCTCGCATGTGGTACGACTCCCGCGGTGGCGCAGCCGGTTGGCGTGGTCAAGGCGTGGGACGCCACGGCAAACCCGCCGACTGTCATCCACACCGGCAAGCCGCAGTCCTGGGTGAAGCAGGTCGACCACAAAACGGTCCTGTCCTACAACGTGTTCTCCCCGTCAATGAACCGTGACATCCCCGTCGCCGTCATCCCCGCCACCAACCCGGCTGGCCAGCGCGTCCAGGGCGCGCCGACGCTCTACCTGCTCAACGGCGCAGGCGGTGCGGAGCAGGACCAGGACTGGATCCACCTGCACACCACCAAGGACTACTTCGCGGGCAAGGGCGTCAACGTGGTCATCCCGCAGGCTGGCGCATTTTCGTACTACACCGACTGGGTCGCCCCAACCGTGCGCTCCCGATACCTCAACGGCCCACAGAAGTGGGAGACGTTCCTGACCAAGGAACTGCCTGGTCCGATTGAGCGCACCCTCGGTGCAAATAACAACCGAGCGATCGCCGGGTTCTCCATGTCGGGCACCTCGGCGCTCGTCCTGCCGCAACACAACCCGGGCATGTACAAGGCGGCGGCATCGTTCTCCGGCTGCGCGGCGACATCCTCGCCAGCCGGCTACAACTTCGCCCGCATCACCGTGAACCGCGCGTCGGCTACCCAGGACTTCAAGACCGTCACCCCGGAGATGATGTGGGGTCCGATGGGCGGACCCTACAACCGCTGGAACGACGCCCTGCTCAACGCCGAGAAACTGCGCGGCCTGAAGCTCTACGTCTCCGCGGGCACCGGCCTGGCGGGGCGCAGCGACCAGGTCAGCTACCTCATCGGCCTCGGCGCACCGGACCCGATCGCACACATCGGCGCGGCAACGCTGCAGGTAGAAGGCGGCGTGATCGAGGCTGCGATCAACACCTGCACCCACGACCTCAAGGCAAAGCTCGACGGGTTGAACATCCCGGCGCACTTCGAGCTGCGCAACGTGGGCACCCACTCCTGGCCGTACTGGCGCGACGACCTGGACAAGGCCTGGCGCACCACTATCGCACCGGCACTCGGGGTGTAAGCCCGCGCTGGACTAGACTTCGCAGGCGATGAAACGCCGCAGCGACAACTACACGGGCGTGGAACCCAACCGTGGGTTCCACGTCACGCATTACGACCTGGATTTCGACTACATCGTCGGACCCAACCGGCTCAACGCCACCGCAACGTTGACGCTGACCACCACCGAAGCCCTGCACCACCTGACGTTGGATGTGGCGGAGGGGCTTGCGGTTCGGCGCGTGGAGTCGTCGATAAGCAGTGGCATCAAGCGCTTCCGCCAGTCGGGTGGAAAATTGCGCATCTCGCTTCACGACGACCTCCCGGCCCACACCGAATTCACCCTCACCATCCGCTACGGCGGCAACCCCCGCCCGCGACGCACCGCGTGGGGCGAACTCGGCTGGGAGGAACTGGACAACGGCGCGCTGACCGCCAACCAGCCCAACGGCGCACCCACCTGGTTCCCCTGCAACGACACCCCCGACGAGAAGGCGACCTACACGTTTAACGTGCGCACCGACCGCGACTACATCGCCGTCACCAACACCACCGCGCACCCGATGCCGACGTACCTGGCCACGGTGCAGGTCGGCCAGTTCCAACGCGTGGAGCTCGGCCGCAACGTCGTCGCATGGCTGCCCGGCGCGCAACCCGGCGACCTAAACAAACAGCAGGCAATGCTGGACTACTTTGAAACCGTCTTCGGGCCATACCCGTTTGAGAACTACCAGGTAGTCGTGCACGAGGAGGCGCTGGAAATCCCGCTCGAGGCGCAGGGCCTGTCCATCTTCGGCATCAACCACCTGCGCCGCAACCAGCGGCTGATCGCGCACGAGTTGGCGCACCAATGGTTCGGCAATTCGCTCGGCATCGGCCACTGGCGCGATATCTGGCTCAACGAAGGTTTCGCCTGCTACGCCGAGTGGCTGTGGGCGGATCACGCAGGACAGATGCCTATCGACGACTCCGTGCGCACCCACTACAACAAACTCACCCCCATGCGGTTTACCCTGGCGGATCCGGGCCCGCGCGACATGTTCGACGACCGCGTGTACAAACGCGGCGCGATCACGCTGCATGCTTTACGACGAAGCGTCGGCGACCCAGTCTTCTTCAACACGGTGCGCGATTATGTGGCTGCGAACGCGGACGGGATCGTCGATACGCAAACGCTCATTGACGCCTTTGCCCGCAACGGTGCCGACATTGCCCCAATCCTGGAGGCATGGGTGCAGCGCGCCGAACTGCCGGAGTGCCCGTGAAACACCTCTCGCTGGCGACAGTGTTCGCCGCCATCAGCGGGCTGGTCGTCGTCTGGGTTGCCGGCTGGGCGCTGGACGTAGAAACCGGCTACCGGTACTTCCTGGCCTACTGGGGGCTGTTCTTCGCCTGCGCCGGAATCGTGGACGGCATCACCCACGAAACCACCCGCGCCGTCGCCGCCGCCCGCGAGGACGGCACTCGCGGCAACGCCAACCCGTGGCGCATGGGTGCGGTCATCGGCGGGGTGGCGCTGGCGCTCGTGGCGGTGTTCGGCCTGTTCGGCATGGGCACGATCGTCCCCTCCGACCCGACGCTGGCCACCGCGCTACTGGCGTTCGGCCTGCTGTCTTACGCGTTCCAATCGGTGCTCTCCGGCGTGCTGTCGGGTGCGGGACTGTGGGAGCGCTACGCCGCACTCGTGGCGTTGGACTCCGGCGCGCGCCTGGTCCTCGCCGTGCTCACGCTGCTGCTTGGCGGTGGGCTTCGCGAGTTCCTCATCATCACCGTCATCGGCGCCCTGAGCTGGGTGGTCATCCTCGCCGTCGACCCGGTACGCGTCACGCTGGACGTGGACCGCGCCACATTCGTACGCCGCGTCCTCTCCGCCATGACCGCCTCGGGCGCCTCCGCAGCGCTGATCACCGGCTTCCCCACCGCCGTCAGCGCCGCGTTTCCCGACGACCCGCAGACCTCCCTGACCGTCGCCGCGATCTCGAATGCCGTCATGCTCACCCGCGCACCCGTGCTCGTGCCGCTACAACGCTTCCAATCGGCGCTGGTGGTGCGGTTCGTGGAACACCGCGACCGTATTTACAAGGCGCTGGCCGCCCCCATCGGCGCGGTGCTTGCTCTCGGCGTGGTGGGGTTCGCCGCCGCGTGGCTCATCGGGCCGTGGATCCTGCGCCTCGCGTTCAAACCGGAACTGTTCGTCGCCGGCCTCACGCTCGGACTGCTCACGTTCGCCTCGGCGTTTATGGGCATGCTCATGATCACCGGCGTGGCAGTACTCGCGCTGGAACGGCATGCGTTTTACGTGGCAGGCTGGGTCGCGGCGACGCTGAGCGCCTTCGCCGTCCTCTTCATCGCGCCGTGGGGCGTGGCCACCTCGGTTACCGTCGCCCTGTTCATCGGGCCGGTTGTCGGTGCGCTCGTGCACCTCGCGGGCCTTGTAAGGTAACGCGATATGGAATCTTTGCTGGTCACCGGCGGCGCCGGTTTCATCGGGTCGAACTTCGCTCGCATGGCAGCGCAGCGCTACCGTGTCGTCGTGGTGGACAAACTCACCTACGCCGGCAACCGCGCCAACGTCCCCGAGGGCGTCGAGTTCGTCGAGGGGGACATTTGCGAGCAATCGCTTATCGACGACCTCGTGTCCCACACCGACGCCGTCATCCACTTCGCGGCAGAATCCCACAACGACAACTCCCTGCGGGACCCAAGCGCGTTCGTACAATCCAACGTGGTGGGCACCTTTACCCTGCTGGAAGCCGTGCGCAAGTTTGATAAGCGCCTCCACCACATCTCCACCGATGAAGTCTTCGGCGACCTCGAACTCGGCGGCAACGACGCGTTCACCGAAACCACCCCCTACAACCCGTCGTCGCCCTACTCCGCAACCAAAGCCGGCTCCGACCACCTCGTGCGCGCATGGGTCCGCTCCTTCGGTATCAAAGCGACGATCTCGAACTGCTCCAACAACTACGGCCCCTACCAGCACGTAGAGAAGTTCATCCCCCGCCAGATCACCAACATCCTCTGCGGCCAGCCGGCGAAACTCTACGGCACCGGCGCCCAGGTGCGCGACTGGATCCATGTCGACGACCACAACGACGCCGTCCTGACCATCCTCGAGCACGGCCGGCTCGGCGAAACCTATAATATCGGCGCAAACCAGCCACACACCACAAACAAGCAGGTCATCGAAACCATCTGCAAGATCCTGGGCGGCACCTACGAACACGTCGCCGACCGGCCCGGCCACGACCAGCGTTACACCATGGATGCCACCAAACTCCGCACCGAACTCGGCTGGACACCCAAGCACGACTTCGACACCGGCCTGCGCGACACCATCGACTGGTACCGAGAGAATCGTCGGTGGTGGGAGGACGGTAAGGGTGTCGTCGAGAAGCAATATGCGCAAAGGGGACAGTAATGATCGCAGGACTTGAAATCCACGACCTCACACTGCACGAAGACAACCGCGGCTGGTTCAAAGAAAACTGGGCCGGCCAAGCACTCGTACCGCAGCAACAAAACGTGAGCTACAACGCCCGACGCGGCGCCACCCGCGGCATGCACGCAGAACCCTGGGACAAATGGGTCTCCGTCGCCACCGGGCGCGTCTTCGGCGCATGGGTAGACATGCGCGCCGGCTCCGACACCTACGGCGAGACCTACACCTGCGAAATCGGACCCGACACCGCCGTGTTCGTCCCCCGCGGCGTAGCCAACGGCTTCCAGGCGCTCGAAGACGACACCACCTACATCTACCTGGTCAACCAGCGCTACAGCCCCGGCGGTGCGTACTGCTCCTACCGCGAGATCGACTGGCCGCTCGAACCCACCGAACTCTCCGCCGCCGACCAAGCACACCCCATGCTTGCCGACGCCACCCCACTGCCACCCCGCCGCATCCTGGTCACCGGCGCCAACGGGCAGTTAGGCCGCGCGCTGCGTGCGATCTGGTCCGACGACGAGGCAGTGTTCGTCGGCCGCGACAAGTTCGACATCACCGCGCCACCCGCGATGGACTGGTCCGAGTACTGGGCCGTGGTCAACTGCGCCGCATACAACG
Source organism: Corynebacterium sp. HMSC070H05 (assembly GCF_001837615.1). Lineage (NCBI taxonomy): Bacteria > Bacillati > Actinomycetota > Actinomycetes > Mycobacteriales > Corynebacteriaceae > Corynebacterium > Corynebacterium sp. HMSC070H05. Next base: position 37,241 of record NZ_KV833295.1, on the reverse strand, counting down.
ACGTCAACGGCGCCGAAACCGACCGCGCCGCAGCCTGGGCGACCAACGCCGCCGCCCCCGCCGCGCTCGCCAGACTTGCCGACGAGCACGACCTCACCTTCGTCCACGTCTCCTCCGACTACATCTTCGACGGCACAGTCGAGGTCCACGACGAAACCGAAGTGCCCTCGCCGCTGTCCGCCTACGGAGCCTCCAAAGCCGCCGGCGACACCGCCGCGCAAACCGCCCGCAAGCACTACGTCATCCGCACCTCCTGGGTCTTCGGCGACGGCGCCAACTTCATGGAAACCATGGCCCAACTCGCCGAAAAGGGCGCCACGCCGAAGGTGGTATCCGACCAGCGCGGGCGCCCCACCTCCGCCGAAGACCTGGCCAAAGGCATCGCGCACCTGCTTCGCACCGGTGCCGAATACGGCGTGTACAACATCACCTCCGACGGCGACACCGTCGGCCGCGACGAAATCGCCATGGCCGTCTACATCGCCATGGGCGGCAACCCCGCCGACGTCCACCCCGTCACCACCGAAGAGTACGGCCTCGACGCCGCCGTGCGCCCCCGCGAATCAACCCTGTCGCTGGACAAGATCAAGGCCACGGGGTTCGCGCCGTCGAATTGGCGGGCGGCGCTCGCGCTCTACGTCGCCATGCGATAGCCCAGCTGAGGGGGTGAATCCCGCTTATACTTACGGAAGTCCCCACCCCGTTCCCAGGAGATTTCCATAAAAACGTCGCGCTTCCTTGCTCTTGCTACTGCCACCGCTGTGGCCTTTCCGCTGTCACGCCTGCGCAGGCAACCCAGGTCGGCCCCCTCGACCAAAACAAATGCAAGGTGACCTTCACCGCGGCGGAGAAGGATTTCCTGACATCGATGGAACAGGACGTGGCAAGCCGACTCGACTCGACGTTTGCACGCGACATCAACCTGTCGCTCGAAGCCGCATACCCGTCCGCTCGTCCCGTTGGCAATGACTTCGTCGACGCCAACAAGCAACCACTCACCGGCCACAAGACTGTCGATGCCTTCGACGCAGCATTCGACGCCCTGAACAAGGACTCGTACCTGAACCGACTGGGTATGGCAGGTATGAATGAGTCGACCGCGAAGTTTTATCTGCAGCTGCGCGCGCGAGCTGCCTATGGGCAGAACCTCGCCGGCGGCACCGAATCCGAGGAAACAGACTGGGATAATTACTACGTCGAAGCGAGGAAGAAAGAGGGCGATATCGAAGGCAACTTCGCTGGCGCCCTGCTAGCTCTCTTGTTTGGTCTCACCGATGTCCTTGGCAACGAGGCACAGATGGAGAAGTTCTACTCCACCTTCGAGAAAACCTCCGCTGGCAAGTACTTCGAGGGCCTGAACGCCTTCCTCAACGCCAACGCGGACGCTGAGGAAGCTTGCCTCGGTGAAGGCAACACCACGGTTGCGTTCCCGACGAAGCCCGCGAGCCAGCCGAGCAAGGAAGACGGCTCCTCCACCGCTGGCATCGTGGTCGGCGTGATCGCCGCTGTCCTCGCAGTCGTCGGTATCGCGGCGGCTTTCGCACCACAGTTGGGTCTCCAGATCCCGGGCCTGCGCTAACTGAGGTCGCAGGCAACTTACCAATCAACTTCCCAACTACTTACCAACATGGGAAGTTGATTGGTAAGTTGGTGGCATGTTGCCGGTCGATCTTGCTCAGCTGCTAGACAAACTCCGCATAATCGGTACTGAACAGCAGCACGTAGAAGTTAAATCCGGCGCCGGCAAAAACATGTTGGAAACACTCAGTGCTTTTTCTAACAAAGACGGCGGAATCATCATTTTTGGAATCGACGAAGAATCGGGTTTCACCCCGGTTCCCAACTTCGATTCCCGGAAAACTCAAGACTCTCTAAATTCATTTTGTGAGAAGCTCACTCCGCCAGTCCGTCCAACGGTCGAAGTCATGCCATTCGAAGGTTCCAGTGTCGTCGTTGCACATTTCAAAGAAATGGCTCCGTTTGATAAACCGTGTTATATCACCGCACGTGGGCCCTACGGTGGCAGCTATATCCGTTTAGGCGAAAGCGAACATCGCCTTACCGCGTATGAAGTGGATCGATTGCGCGAGGAAAGCCACCAACCACGCTGGGATCGCACTCCCGTCGAAGAAGCACGCTTAACCGACTTAGATGAAAATATTCTTCGGTCCTACCTTCAGCAACAACGCAATTCACGTCCGAAGACCTTTAAGGACGGGGAAGACATCGCGCTCCGACGGCTTCAAGTGCTCCAAGGCGACTCCCCTACCTTCGCAGCACTGTTAGCAATGGGCGACTTTCCTCAAGAATTCTATCCACGACTGACAGTCACTTTCGCCCTCTATCCAGGTGCCGAAAAAGGCGAGGTAGGAGAAGGAATTCGACTGCTGGATAGTGCGCGACTTAGAGGCCCTATCCCCGAGCTGGTAGACGAAGGTGTCCGCCTAGTTGAGAAAAATATGCGAACTGCTGGTCTTATAGAAGGAGTTTTCCGCCGAGATTTACCGGACTATCCTCAAATCGCAGTTCGCGAGGCACTCGTCAACGCACTTATGCATCGCGATTATTCCCCGACTGCACTCGGCACACCAGTACAGATCGACATGTTCGTGGACAGGCTAGTCATATCTAATCCTGGCGGACTTTACGGCGGTGTTACTAAGGAGAATTTGGGAACCCCTGGTGCGTCTTCTACGAGAAACCAACAGCTAGCAACTTTTTTGGAAGACCTTCATTTCGATGACGGGGGTCTCGTCGCTGAAAATAGAGGTACGGGTATCGCGACGATGACACGAGCGACCGCTGATGCGCTTATGCCGCCTCCTGTTTTCAGTAATTCTCTCACGCATTTCTCTGTGACTTTTCATAAGAGGAAAGTCGCTGCTGAAGAAACTCATGAAACGGCTTACCAACAGGTTCTCCGACTTTTCGATGAACAACATTCCTGGTCAAGCACTGAACTAAGAAATGCAACGGGGAGAAGCCGCAGCGCAATCCAGTTGGCTTTGAATCAGCTGATGGAAGAAGGGCGAGTTGAACGCACTGAGCCTTCTCGAAGCCCGAAACAGCGGTACCGGCTTACGAAGTAGAGCTTCCCAATCAACTTCCCAACTACTTACCAACATGGGAAGTTAGTGGGAAGGTGGCTGCCCACTAGACTTCGGGGCTATGAAAGGCATCATTCTGGCGGGCGGATCGGGTACGCGGCTGTACCCGATCACGCAGGGCATCTCGAAGCAGTTGATGCCGATTTACGACAAGCCGATGATCTACTACCCGCTCTCCACGCTGATCAGCGCGGGTATTCGGGAGATTCTGATCATCACCACGCCGGAGGATCGGGCGAATTTCGAGCGTTTGCTTGGCGACGGCTCCCACCTCGGCATCATGCTCCACTACGCCGAACAGCCGAAGCCGGAAGGCCTCGCCCAAGCGTTTCTGATCGGCGAGGATTTCATTGGCGACGACGCCGTCGCCCTGGTGCTTGGCGACAACATCTTCGACGGCGCCGGCATCCTGGAAGCACTCGGCCAGGTGCGTGAGATTGAGGGCGGGGCGATCTTCGCCTACGAGGTGTCGGACCCGCAGCGCTACGGCGTGGTCGATTTCGACGCGGACGGCACCGCCCTGTCCATCGAAGAGAAACCGGCCCAACCGAAGTCGAACTTCGCGGTCGTGGGGTTGTATTTCTACGACAACGACGTGGTGGAGATCGCCAAGAACATCACCCCCTCGGCGCGCGGCGAGTTGGAAATCACCTCGGTCAACGAGGCCTACCTCAAGCGCGGCGACCTGAAGGTGCACCGCCTGCACCGCGGGGATGTGTGGCTGGATACCGGCACGATCGATTCGATGAGCGAGGCCAGCTCCTACGTCGAAGTGCTGCAAAAACGCACCGGCACCGTCATCGGTTCGCCGGAGGTCGCCGCCTACCGTGAAGGCTTCATCGACGCCGCCCAGCTGCGCGCGCTCGGCGAGGCCGTGCTCAAATCCGGCTACGGCCGCTACCTTATCGACGCCGCCGAGGAGGCCTAATGCCCACCCTTTCCGCCCTCATGAGCGTCTACCACGCCACCGACGCTGACGAACTCGAACTCACGCTGAACTCCCTCGACGCCCAGACGCGCCCCGCCGACGAGGTTGTGGTGGTCTTTGACGGGGAGGTGTCTGGAGCGGTGCGTGGGGTCGTCGCAAAGCATGGCGCTCGCGTGGTCGAACTACCCGAAAACGTCGGCCTAGGCCGGGCGCTCAACGCAGGCTTAGCGACGATCAACGCCACCTACACCGCACGCATCGACTCCGACGACGCCGCCAAACCGGAGCGCTTCGCCAAACAGCTCGCGTACCTGGAGGCGCACCCGGACGTGGCCGCACTCGGCAGCGCCATGGAAGAGTTCGAACACACCCCCGGCGACCGCGGCACCATCCGCGCACTGCCGCGGGATCCGAACGCGTACGTGAAAATCAACTCCCCGCTCAACCACCCCGCGGTCACCTTCCGCACCGACGCCGTCAAAGCCGTCGGCGGCTACCAACACGTGCCGTTCATGGAGGACTACGACCTGTGGGCGCGCCTCATCGCCGCCGGCCACACCCTGGCCAACCTCGACGAGCCACTGACCTACTTCCGCGTCACCGACGACCAGCTGCGACGCCGCGCCAGCGCCGACACCCGACGCGCCGAGCGCACCATGCAGGCCAACCTCGTCGAATACGGGCTGATCTCGCGGCCACGCGCGCTGGCGAACCTCGCCGTGCGCAACCTGTACCGCGCCCTGCCCATCGGGCTAACTAAGCGCGTCTACTCCGTGCTCTTCCACCGCGGCGAGTAACCTCTTTAAGCGACATGACCGGATTTTCAGACACTTGGCTGATCGTGCCTTGTTACAACGAGGGCACGGTCATTTTCGACGTGCTCAGCCACGCCCGCGAAACCTTCCCCAACATCGTCGCCGTCAACGACGGATCCCACGACAACTCCGCCGAACAAATCCGCGCCGCCGGCGCCCACCTGGTCAACCACCCGGTGAACCTCGGCCAAGGTGCAGCGATCCAGACCGGCGTGGAGTACGCCCGTGCGCAGCCCGGCGCGAAGTACTTTGTCACCTTCGACGCCGACGGCCAGCACCAGGTCAAGGACGTGGCGCGCATGGTTGAGCGGTTGCGGACGGAGCCGCTGGATATTGTCGTCGGTACGCGGTTTGCGGGCCAAGACAACTCGCAGGTGCCGTGGATTAAGCGCGTCGTGCTGAAAACGGTGGTGATGCTGTCGCCGCGCACCCGCAAACTCGGCCTGTCGGATGCGCACAACGGGCTGCGCGCGTTTAACAAGAAGGTCGCCGACGAGATGAACATCCGCATGAATGGGATGTCGCACGCTTCGGAGATCGTCACCATGATCGAGAAGTTCGGCTGGCGCGTCGACGAGGAGCCGGTGGATATTCTCTACACCGAATACTCCATGTCCAAGGGGCAATCGTTGATCAACGGGGTGAACATCCTCGCGGATGGGCTCGTGGCAAGGAGGCTGCCATGATTCAGGCGTTGTTACTGCTGGCCATTGTGGCGCTGGCGTGGTTCTTCTTCGCTAACCGCCGCAAGGCGAACGCGAAGGCGTGGGTGAAGTTGGGTTTCGTGCTGATGATCCTCGCCGCCGTGTGGGCGATCGTCCGCCCCGACGATGTGACCGTGCTGGCCAACTGGCTCGGCGTGGACCGCGGCACGGACCTCATGCTTTACCTGCTGGTCATCGCATTTTTCTTTACGACGATCTCCACCTGGACCCGCTTCCGCGAACAGGAACTGCGCTACGCGCGCCTCGCCCGAGCGGTAGCGCTGCAGAACGCCGAGGCGCCCGAACGCGATTAGAACCCGCGGCGGATCCACTCCTCGAGGTGCGGGGCTTCGTCGCCAATCGTGGTGTGGTCGCCGTGGCCGGTGCGCACGACCGTCTCCGGCGGCAGGTCCAGGACGGACTTCTGCAGGGAGTGGATGATGGTGTCAAACGACGAGAAGGATCGTCCCGTCGCGCCCGGCCCGCCCTGGAAGAGGGTGTCGCCGGAGAAGAGTTCGCCGGCTTCCTCGGCGTAGATGACCACGGAGCCCGGCGAGTGGCCGGGGGTGGACATGACGCGTAGTTCGGTGCCGGCGATGTCGAAGGTGGCGCCGTCGAGAAGCGGGCGGTAGTGCGCGCCTGGGTTCTCGCGCTGCCAGAGGAACCCGTCGGTGGGATGCAGGTACACCGGGGCGTTCACGAGGCGGGACAGTTCGGGGGCGGCGTCGATGTGGTCGGAGTGGCCGTGGGTGGCCAGGATGCCCTTGACGCGTCGGTTGCCCACGGCGTCGGCGATGGCTTGGGCGTTGTGGGCGGCGTCGATGATGTAGACCTCGGAGTCGTCGCCGACGATCCAGACGTTGTTGTCCACCTCCCATTCGCCGCCGTCGAGTTTGAACAGGCCGGATGTGATGACGTTGTCGATACGCATTTAGAACTCCACTACGCTTCGCAGCACGTCGCCGCGCTTCATCTTTTCAAACGATTCTTCGATGTCGCCCACACCGATGCGTTCGGAGACGAACTCGCCGAGCGGGAACCGTCCCTGCTTGTACAACTCAACGTATGTGGGGAAGTCGCGCTCCGGCAGGCAGTCGCCGTACCAGGCCGGCTTGATGGAGCCGCCGCGGGCGTACAGGTCGATCGCGGGGATGTCCACGTGGTCGGTCTGGTTGGGCACGCCGACCATGACCATGCGGCCGGCGAGGTCGCGGGAGTAGAACGCCTGGCGCCAGGTGGGTTGGATGCCCACGGCGTCGATGGCCACATCCGCGCCGAAGCCGCCGGTGAGGTCGCGTACGGCCTCGATGACGTCGTCTTCGCTCATGTCCTTGGAGCAGATGGCGTGGGTTGCGCCGAACTTCTCGGTCGCGGCATCGCACTTTCGCTTATCGACGTCCACCGCCACCACCGTCGACGCCCCCGCCAACACAGCACCCGCCACGGCCGCAAGACCTACGCCGCCGAGGCCGAACACGACGACGGACTCGCCGCGCTGCACCTCACCGGTGTTCACGGCGGCGCCCAGGCCGGCCATGATGCCGCAGCCGAGCAGGCCCGCCGCGGCCGGGTCGGCTTCCGGATCCACCTTGGTGCACTGCTTCTCGTGCACGAGGGTCTTCTCGGCGAAGGAGCCGATGCCTAAGGCTGGGGTGAGCGGGGTGTCGTCGACAAGCGTCATGCGCTGGGACGCGTTGTGGGTGTTGAAGCAGTTCTTCGTGTCCCCCTTGCGGCAGGCGCGGCACTCGCCGCAGACTGCGCGCCAGTTCAACACCACGAAGTCGCCGGGCTCGACGTGGGTGACATCCGAGCCGACCGTCTCCACGACGCCAGCCGTTTCGTGGCCGAGCAGGAACGGGAACTCGTCGGCAATATCACCGTCGCGGTAGGCCAGGTCCGTGTGGCACACACCGGTGGCCTGAACCTTGACCACGACATCGTTTGGGCCGGGGTCGGGGATCACAATGTCCACAACCTCGACGGGCGCGCCCTTTTCGCGGGCGATTACTCCTTGAACAGTCTGTGTCATGCCCTCCCAGACTAGGAGCGGGCGATGATATTTGCCACGTGCTCGTGGCCGCGCTGGTTCACGTGGATCGGCAGGTTGCCCGGGCCGCCGTAGAAATCGACCAGGCCAGCCCACATGCGCTGGTTATCCGGGGCGCACATGTTGTTGTTCATCGTGGACGGTTTCAGGTCTAGGAATTCGACGCGGGCGGCGCGAGCGGCGTCGACCTGCATCCACTGGGCGAGGTTCTCCCAACGCTGAACTTCCTGGAAGCGGGTCCAATCGGAGGCGTTCGGGGCGATGTGGAACAGGCACACGCGGTCGCCGGCAGTGACCTTCGGGTAGCCGACGATCTGGATGCGCGCGTTCGGGGCGGCGGCGCGGATGCGGTTGATCTGCGGAACCATGTAGCGGGTGAAGTCGCGGCGGATGTCGGCGTCGGGGCGCGAATTGTTGTTGTACGTGTCGTTGAAGCCGACGGAGATGATCACACGCGCGGTTGCGGGCGACAGGCCACGGTCCGCGATGGCGCGGTCGACCTGCTGGAAGAAGCCCGGCCCCTTCGAAATGGTGACCACGCCGGTGCACGAGTAGTCGCGTGCGGGCAGGCCAAGTTTCGCGGCGGAGCGCTTGCCCCAGTTCGTGGCGGAGGTCGGGCACCAGGTGCCGTTGTCGGAGCGCCCGCGCGGGTCGAGGCCGAGTTTGCCGGCGGCCCACTGGCCCATGTTGGGGTCGGAAATAACGGAGTCGCCGAAGATGACCATGTTGCGCTCCTGCGCGTGGGCGGCCGGGGTCAGTGGGGCGACGAGGGCGGCAGCGGCCACAAAGGCGGCTGCGAGACGTCGGAAAACAGACACGAAAATCCTTTCACGCGAGACACTTACGTATCGGTAGGCTACATTATCCTCATGCGTCCCACCCATCGTCCGCTGTTCTTACTGAAGTCTTTCGCGCGATTCGTGCCCGCCGTTACACGCGCCGGCATCATCAGCGCCGAAGGCGGCCCCCGCGCAGCGCTCGCACTCATCCCGAATCTCGCGCGCTACTGGTTCACCACCGCCCGCGAAATCGAACAAGGCGCCGCAGCAGTGCCCGATCGCCTCGCTCTTATCGACGACACCGGGGCGCTGACCTACCGCCAACTGCGCGAAGACTCCCGCACCGTAGCCAAGTGGCTGCTGGCCCAGAAAGAAGAGCGCGGCCTCGACGAACTACGCATCGGCGTCATGGCCCGCAACGGCCGCGGCATCGTCCTACCCCTCGGCGCCAAGGGCTACACCGGAGGCCACATCTTCCTACTCAACATCGGCTCCTCCACCGAGCAACTGCGCGGCATCATCGCCGAAAACGACATCAACATCCTCTTTATCGACGACGAGTTCGCCGACCGCATCCCCAACGACATCCCCCACATACCCGTGGTGCGCGCGTATGAGGACGTGGTGGTGAAAGGGGTCGTCGATAAGCGACTGCCCCTCTGGCCCAAACACGGCAACCTCGTCCTGATGAGCTCCGGCACCACCGGCATCCCCAAAGGCATCGTGCGCCCCGAACCACGCCTGCCATTCGTGGTCGCCGGATACCTCGAAGCAATCCCCTGGCGCGCCGGCGACACCATCCAACTCACCGCATCCATCTTCCACACCTGGGGCTGGTCTGCCCTGCAAGTCGCGCTGGCGACCCGCTCCACCATCGTGACGCAACGCGAATTCGACCCGGAAAACTGCTTCCGCCAAATCGAAGCATTCCGCTGCGACGGCCTCATCTCCTCGCCGATCTTCTTCAAACACATGCTGGACCTCGACGAAAACTACGACACCTCGTCGCTGCGCTACCTCGCCACCGCCGGCAACGCCGTCACCCCGTCACTACTGCGCCACACCACCGAACGCTTCGGCCCCATCCTGGCCAACATCTACGGCTCCACCGAACTCGCCCTCGCCGCCGCCGCCTCCCCCGAACAAATGCAGGCAGACCCCACCACCGTCGGCAAAATTGCGCCCGGCACCGTGCTCAAAATTTACGATGACAACGGCCGCGAAGCCCCCACCGGCCAAACCGGCCGCATCTTCCTCCACAACGAAACCGCCCTGCGCGGCTACACCAACCCGAACACCCCCACCGTCGAAATCGACGGGCTCATCGAAATGGGCGACCTCGGCTACATCGACGCCGACGGCTACCTCCACGTGCAATCACGCAGCGACGACATGATCATCGTCGGCGGCGAAAACGTCCACCCCCAATCCGTGGTGGAAGTCCTCGAAGACATGCCCGGCATCGGCGAGGTCTACGCCCACGGCGTCGACGACGACGACACCTTCAAACGCATCGCCGTCTGGGTCGTCAAAACCGCCGAAATCACCGAGGAAGCCGTCCGCGACTGGGTGCGCTCGCGCTTGGCCGATCACTCGATCCCCCGGGACGTGCACTTCGTCGACAAGCTGCCGCGCAACGCCGTCGGCAAAGTCGTACCGCGCTTCCTGCCCGGGCTAGGGCAAAAAAATTGAGCCACCTGCGAGAATCGAACTCGCGACCTTCTCATTACGAGTGAGACGCTCTGCCGACTGAGCTAAGGTGGCCGGGCAGCAATGCTGCACCGGGAAGACAGCTTAACCTAGCGGGCGCAACCTGCGAAACCCGCAGGTTAAGACACGTTGCACGCCAGCCTTATACGGCCAATCATGCCGTTGAACGCCACCGCCGGAGTCACGTTCTGGTCCAGGCGCTCGCGGCACTGCCCGATCGCCTCGAGGCACTCCACGAGCCCCTCCGCCGACACCTGGCCGGCAATCTCACGCGCGAGCCCCTCAAAGTCCGGGTGCGTCAGACCAACATCGGCGCCCGACTGCACCACCATCGCATCCCGGTACACCCCCGCCAGGTCCACCAACACGAGGTCCAGCATGTCGCGCTTGCGGCGCGTGCCACGACGCTTCTGCTCCTCCTCCAACTGGCGCACCGACGACGCCACCGACCGCAGCGCCTTCGCCGCCCCCTTCCCCTTCGCACCCATGCCGAGGGCGTTTTCGAGCTTGGCGCGCTCGGCTTCGTCGTCAGCTTTATGCGCCTCGACGGCCTCCTTCTCCGCCGCCTTCAGCAACGACCCCACCGCCTGAAACGCCTGCGGGCCGTGAAACACCAACTCGGCCAAGTTGATCGCCATCGCACGACGCTGCTGAATCGCCTCCGAACGCACCAACAACCGCGCCCGGCCAATATGGCGTAGCGACGACACCGCCGCCAGGCGCGCATCATGCTCCGACGCCCCCTCCTCCTCGACGAGAATGCGCACCAACTCATCCTCCGACGGCGACGGCACATACACATGGCGGCAGCGCGAACGCAGCGTCTGCGAAAAGTCCTGTGGATCCGTCGACGGCGCACACATGATGATCACGGTGCGCTCCGGCGGTTCCTCCACCGTCTTCAACAGCGCGTCAGCCGGCGCGGTGGTGATCGACGTGGCCAGGCGGTCCGCGTTTTCGATGATGACAACGCGCCAGGGGGCGACCGTCGGTAAGCGAGCTGCCTTTGCGACGATCTCATCACGCACAAAATCAACCTTGATCGTCGACGTATGCGGCACCACATGCACCAAATCCGTATGCGACCCCGCCAACGCATCACGGCACCCCTTACACCGCCCACACCCAATCTCGTCCGGGTTCTCACACATCAACGCCGCCGCAAACGCCAACGCCGCATTCGACCGCCCCGAGCCCGGAGGGCCCGTAAACAGCCACGCATGCGTCATCGCATACGCATCCCCCTGCCCCCTCGCCGTGGCAGCCGCCGACAAGATGATGTCGCGCACCGCCGGGGTGCCAGCCAAACGCTCACTAACGCTGCGGGTAGTCACAGGTGACCAGAGTACCCGCGCGCTAAGGTGATAGACCATGGAACGTATCTGGCGCGAGCTGCAGTGGCTTTGGGGCACGTCGTGGCCTCTCTATGCCGCGACGGTGCTGGGCACCAACCTGCTCGGCGCCGTGGGCTGCATGTTGTTCGTGCGCTTCCTCATCCCGATGGATGCCGTCAACGAGTTAGGTCTCAACGGCCAGCTTGGGTTTATCGGGGTGTTGTATGCGGCGATCGCTGTTGTGCTCGGCATGATCGTCACGTTTTTCCTGTTCCGGCCGGTGCTGGAGTGGCAGCGGCGCCCGGATGATCATGACCCGAACATGGTGCGGCATTTGGTGATGCGTTTGCCGGTGTTGCAGACGATCATCGTTGTTGCGGTGTGGGGGTTGGGCATTGCGATTGTCACGGTGCGCACGTTGCTTGTCGACGTCCCCCTGGGCATCGTCGTCCTCGCCACCACCATCCTGACGTGTTTTGTGGTGTCGGTGCTCACGTATCTGCAGGCGGAGCGTCTCGTGCGTCCGATTGCGGCGTCGGCGCTGGCGCGGCGGTTCGAGGATTCGACGCTCCAGCCGCCGATCGCGTCTCGGTTGATGCTGACGTGGTTCACCACCTCCGCCGTGCCGATGGTCGGGGTGCTGCTGCTGGCTGTGGCGCAGCGCGTCGGCTACTTCCGGGACACCCCGGGTGAGATGACGGCGGCGATCGTGGCGCTGATCGCAGCAGGTATTTTCACGGGGTTTGTGGGGACGTCGTTTGCGACGGTGATCGTCGTCGATCCGATTAAGGAGCTGCAGGTCGCCATCAACCGTGTGCGCCGCGGTGAGGGCGATACGCAGGTGGACATTTACGACGGCTCCGAGATCGGCGTCCTCCAAGCTGGCTTTAACGAGATGATGCGGGGTCTGCAGGACCGCCAGCGTGTTCGCGACGTGTTTGCCAAGTACGTCGGTGCTGAGGTCGCACAGAAAGCGCTTGAGGAGCGCCCGCAGCTCGGCGGCGAGGAACGCAGGGTCGCGGTGCTGTTTATCGACGTCGTCGGCTCCACCACCTACACCGTCCAGCACACCCCCGAGGAGGTCGTGGAGGCGCTCAACGAGTTCTTTGAGGTTGTGGTTGAGGTGGTGCACCGCAACAAGGGCGTGATTAATAAGTTCCAGGGCGATGCGGCGCTTGCGGTGTTCGGAGCGCCAGTTTCGCTTCACGACGCCGCCTCGCACGCCCTCCAAGCCGCCCGCGAAATCCAGCGCGGCCTGGACGGCTTCGAACTGAAGGCCGGCATCGGTGTCGCCTCGGGCCACGTGGTCGCTGGCCACATCGGTGGCAAGGACCGTTTCGAGTACACCGTGATCGGCGACGCCGTCAACGGCGCCGCCCGCCTCACCGACCTTGCGAAGGACACTCCGGGCATGGTGCTGACCAACGCCGCGACCCTGCGCGCGGCGAACGAGGTTGAGCAGCAGCGCTGGACGCTGATGAAGTCGGTGGAGTTGCGCGGGCGTAACAAGATGACGCAGTTGGCGCGCCCGGTGCGCTCCACCATGGCGGACCGCTCATAGGACCCAGCACGGCAGCAGCCCCGGCCCAGCGCAGCGCGGCAGAACTCAGGCCTGCGGGCGCGCTCAATCGCGCCCGGTCAGTTGTTTCCGAACAGGAGCTGCATGGCTCCGGGGGTGTCGTTCGGCACTTCGTATCCGTTGGGTGACACCCACACTGGGATGCCGTCGCGGATGCATATTCGGCCTCGTCTGACGATCCACGGGTCGTCGTCGTTCGTGCCGTTGTGGTAACTGCACAGGGGTACGAGGTTGGCCAGGTTGGTTTCCCCGCCGTGCCGCCAGGCGGTGATGTGGTGGATTTCGCAGTGATCGGCTCCGTGACGGCAGCCGGGTACCGGGCAGGTCGGCGACATCATCGACGCCAACGTGCGCTGCTTGTCGTTAGCAAAGCGCTTCGCCCGGTAGAGGTTCACCGCCCCCTCTGCAGGGTGGAACGCGGCAACCTCCAGGTCGGCGCCGAACTCGCGGGCGAGGAATTCGGCGCCGGTCATGGTGGTGCCGTCGGTAAGGATGAGTTGAACTTCGTCGCCGTGGCCGGACTGGATGCGGGTCCACTCCGGCAGCGGCACCAGGATGATGGGGCGCGGGGCGGCGTAGGGCATACCGACACCAGCAATCCCAGCGCCGGCGCCAACCCCGCCGACACCATCAGCACCCCCAGCGCCGCCGCCGCGCAGCAGGCTCACAAGCGCGTCGGCCATTTGCTCGGCGGCGGGCAGCGACGGGTCGATAAGCGAACGCAGCAGGTGCTCCAAATCGGCGATGTCGCGCTCGGAGTAGGTCAGCGACATGTTGCGCATCCCAGCGCGCGATTTGGAGAAGCGGCACTGCTTCTTGGGGGTGGGTTTCGGGGTGGTGATGGTGTCGTCGATACGCCGCGACAGCGCTTTGTAGGAGCCCCGGAAGCGCAACAGTTCGAGGCGGAGGCGCCAGCGCTCGGCAAGGTCGGCGACGGCGGCAAGTTTGCGCTCAAGCAGGCAGATCTGGTCGAGCGGCATCCCGGCGGCCAAGCGGCGCGCGTCGGCCTGCTTGCGGGTGAACTTCGTCGCGCCGAAGTAGGTGGCGTGCGCCTGCGCCCACTTGCGTTTTAAGGCGGGGTCGAGGGCGGCGAAGGCGGGTGCGGACTCGTCGAAACCCTGGAGCACGCTGATGTCGGCGTGCGCCAGGGCCTCGAGAATCTCGCTAAATGTCATGCCATGCACGCTAAGCGCACAGCACAACCCTTGTAAAGGAATTGTCCACTATATTGTGCAATCCCTAGCGCTTGCGAGCTTTGACCACGCGTTTTGTGGTCTGCTTCGGCTTGGTCACGCGCTTGGTTGCCTTCTTCTTTGTCGCCTTTTTCTTGGTGGCTTTCTTGCCGCCGTCTTCGGCTTCGCGGGCGCGGCGGGCGGAGAGCAGTTCGTTGGCGCGCTGGTCCGTCATCGTCTCTGGCGTGTCGCCGCGTTGCAGTGACGCGTTGGTTTCGCCGTCGGTGACGTATGGGCCGAAGCGGCCGTCTTTGACGGTCATGGGTTTGCCGGAGACGTCGTTGTCGCCAAGCATCTTCAGCGGTGGCTTGGCGGCGGCGCGGCCGCGGCGTTTCGGTTCGGCGTAGATGCGGCGGGCTTCTTCCAAGGTGATGGAGAAGATCTGGTCCTCGGACGCGAGCGAGCGCGAGTCGGTGCCCTTCTTCAGGTATGGGCCGTAGCGGCCGTTTTGGGCGGTGATGACTTCGCCGTCGGCGGGGTCGACGCCGACTTCGCGCGGCAGCGACAGCAGTTTCAGTGCTTCCTCGAGCGTGACCGTCGCCGGTTCCATCGACGCGAACAGGGAGGCGGTGGCGGGCTTTAGCTGCTCGTCGACCAGCTGCGCCATGCGCTTTTCTTTTTGAGCGGCGGCGGTTTTGGTTTCCCAGTTCTTGGCGCGTTTGCCTTCTTCGGCGCGCTGTTTGTCCTCTTCGGCGCGCTCAGCGGCGATGATTTCTTCGGCGCGGGCTTCGGCGGTGGTGCGTTCGTCGTCACGCACGAGCTCGGTGACATATGGGCCGAAGCGCCCTTCCTTTGCGACGACCACACGCCCATTGGCGGGGTTCTCCCCCAGTTCGCGGCCGGACTGCGGGGTGGCGAAGAGCTTCTCGGCCATCTCGAGTGTGATTTCGTCCGGGGTTGCGGATTCGGGCAGGTTGGCGCGCTGGTATTCGGGCTCGCCGTCCTTCTCGCCGACGACGCGCTCGATGTAGGGGCCGTAGCGGCCGACGCGGACGACGACGGGTCGGCCTTCGGCGTCGTCGAAAAGTGTCAGCGAGTTCGCGGCGCGCGCGTCGATGGATTCGAGGTTGTTCTCGATCATGTGCTTCAGCCCGCCGCGGCGTGCGAGGGCTTGCGCCATGGACTCCTTGGCGTCGGCGTCGCCGAAGTAGAAGCCGGTGAGCCACTTGGTGCGGTCTTGGTTGCCGTGGGCGATTTCGTCGAGTTCGTCTTCCATGGAGGAGGTGAAGTCATAGTCGACGAGTGCGTCGAAGTTGTTTTCCAACAGCCCGACGACGGAGAACGCCACCCAGGACGGCACGAGTGCGTTGCCGCGGACGACGACGTAGCCGCGGTCCTGGATCGTCTTAATGATCGACGCGTAGGTGGACGGGCGGCCGATGCCGAGTTCTTCCATCTTCTTCACCAGCGACGCTTCGTTGTAGCGCGCAGGCGGGTTGGTGGTGTGGCCGTCGGCGGTGACGGACTTGGTGGCCAGTTCGTCGCCCTTGGCTAGTTGCGGCAGGCGGGTTTCGTTGGACTGGCGGTCGGAGTAGGCGCGCAGCCAGCCGGGGAAGGTGACGGTGCGGCCGGTTGCGGTGAACTCGCAGGCCTCGCCGGCGGCGTCGGCGGCGATGGTGATTCTGGTGGAGTTGCCGCGTGCGTCTTCCATTTGGGAGGCGACGGTGCGCTGCCAGATCAGTTCGTAGAGTTTGAACTCTTCGGCGTCCAGCGCGCCTGCCAGTTGTCCGGGGGTGGCGAAGCGTTCGCCGGCGGGGCGGATTGCTTCGTGCGCTTCCTGGGAGTTTTTCACCTTGCGGTCGTAGACGCGCGGCTTGGCGGAGACGTAGTCGGCACCGTAGAGCTCGCGTGCTGCGGCGCGTGCAGCGTCGAGGCCCTGCTTGGACAGGGAGGTGGAGTCTGTACGCATGTAGGTGATGTGGCCGTTTTCGTACAGTCGTTGCGCGATGCGCATGGTGCGCGCGGAGGTGAAGTGGAGTTTGCGGCCGGCTTCTTGCTGCAGCGTCGAGGTCATGAACGGCGCGTAGGGTTTGCGCGAGTAGGGCTTTTCTTCCACTGCGGTGACGTGCATCGGTGCGGTGCCGAGTTCGTCGACAAGCGAATGCGCCTTTTGCTTATCGACGACCACCGCATCCGACACCAACTCTCCCCGGTCATTGAAGTCGCGGCCCTGGGCGATGCGCTTGCCGTCGAGGGAGACGAGTTTGGCGTCAAATTCTTCGGAGGAGTGGGCGAGCGAAGCAGTTAAATCCCAGTATTCGGCGGCGATGAACGCCATGCGCTCGCGTTCACGCTCGACGATGACGCGGGTGGCCACGGATTGGACGCGGCCGGCGGACAGTCGCGGCATGACTTTCTTCCACAGCACGGGGGAAACTTCGTAGCCGTAGAGGCGGTCGAGGATGCGGCGGGTCTCTTGGGCGTCGACAAGATCCATGTCGAGCTCGCGCGTGTTTTCGGCGGCTTCGCGGATGGCGGATTCGGTGATCTCGTTGAACACCATGCGCTCTACCGGCACCTTCGGCTTAAGGGTTTCAAGCAGGTGCCACGCGATCGCTTCGCCTTCGCGGTCCGGGTCTGTTGCCAGCAGGAGTTTGTCGGCCTGCTTGAGCTTGGCGCGCAGGTCGGTGACCTTCTTTTTCTTGTCAGCGGACACGACGTAGATCGGGTCGAAGCCCTTCTCCGGGTTGACGCCGAGTTTTGCCCACGGCTCGTTTTTGTACTTCGCGGGGATGTCGGCGGCGCGGCCCGGCAGGTCACGGATGTGGCCCACCGATGCTTCCACGATGTAATCGTCGCCGAGATACTTCTGTATCTTCTTCGCCTTTGTCGCGGACTCCACGATCACGAGAGTCTTGCCGTTTGCAGTCACGCTGACCTTTCCTCGATTCCCACTAAGCGTATGAGCGGTAAAACTTCCTCATTCTTATCAGACAACTAGCACATGGTTATACGGACGGGGGATTTTCTCGCCCCTGGCATTACACTGCGTTGGTGCCCTGGCGCGGAGTTGTTGGGGTGGAAAGGAGGACGCAGCGTGGTCGATTCACTCATTGAGTTTTTGCATACGTTGATGGGGTTGCCGATCTTTTACCCACTCGTCGTGTTGCTGATCGTTTCGGATGCGTTGGCGCCGGTGGTGCCGTCTGAAACCGTGTTGAATCTGGCTGGTGCGTTTTCCGCGTCGCGTGGTGTGCCAAACGTGTGGGGTGTGATCATCGCGGCGATTATCGGCGCGATTATCGGCGACAATATTTGTTTCGCTCTCGGCGCGAAGTTGATTCACCGGGTGGATCGGTTGGATCCGGATTCGAAGGCTGGCCAGGCGATTACGTGGGTGCGAGCCAACATGAACCGGGGTGCGGGCGCGATGATTATTGTTGCGCGTTTCCTCCCGTGGGCGCGTTGGGTGGCCACGATTGTGCTGGGGTCGGTGCGTTACAACTGGTTTAAGTTCTTCTTTTTCGACACCATCGGCGTGATCCTGTGGGCCTGCCTGAGTGTCGGCATGGGGTATTTGGGTGGCACGCTCCTGCAGCAGTATCCGCTTCTGGGCATGGTGCTGGGTGTAGTGCTGGGTTCGCTTGTGGGGTTTGTGATTCAGAAGCTGCAGAACCAGATCTTCGAGCGTTCTGATATTCGCCGCGGAATTAGCGCGGTGTAGGCGTAAAAATTTCCCCCAGGCGGGTGTACCGTCCGGGGGTTTGTTCGCGCTGTTTTAGAGGGCGCGAACCTGCTGGGCCTGTGGGCCCTTGGCGCCTTCACCGACCTCGAACTCGACCTGCTGGTTTTCTTCGAGGGTGCGGAAGCCGGAACCCTGAATTTCGGAGTAGTGGACAAAGACGTCGGCGGAGCCGTCGTCGGGTGCGATGAAGCCGAAGCCCTTTTCGGCGTTGAACCATTTAACAGTTCCGGTTGCCATGGTGAAACCTTTCAAAATGTTGCATGTTTTTGTCGTCCACCAGGGCCTGTTTGGTCCTGGTGCCCGCGTGCACAATCCTCGCGAGCACCTGATGAGGCGCACACAAAATCTGTGACCGTTGCCCAGTCTGCCACGATTTGTTGTCGGGGGCACTGCTTTGGCCCGGCTAAAGTGGCTCACCATCATGGTTTCTGGTTTTGGCGATGAGCTCGTTTCGGTGCTTGCGCAGCGTTTCCCTGCTGCGACGGTGACGCATGTGGAGCATGAGCCGGCTCGTCTCGCGGTGTTTGGACAGTGGCCCGAGTGGGTGGAGCCGGGGTTGAAGCAGATGCTTATCGACGACACCGTCACCCTCCCCTACGCCCACCAAACCCAGTGCGCGGAGTTGGCGTGGGCGGGCCGGGATGTGGTGGTGGCGACGGGGACGTCGTCGGGAAAGTCGTTGGGCTATCAGTTGCCGGTGCTTTCCGCGTTGGCGGCGGATCCGAAGGCGTGCGCGATGTATCTGACGCCGACGAAGGCGTTGGGTTCGGACCAGTTGCAGGCAACGCTTGCGATGACGCGGGGGAATGCGGCGCTTGCGTCGGTGCATCCGGCGCCGTATGACGGGGATACGCCGCAGGAGTCGCGGGCGGGCATCCGGGAGCACACCCGCTACGTGTTTACGAACCCGGACATGCTGCACGCGGGTCTTTTGGGTGCGCACGAGCGTTGGGCGCGGCTGCTGCGCCATTTGAAGTTTGTGGTGGTGGACGAGTGCCACACCTACCGGGGTGTGTTCGGGGCGAACGTGTCGTTGGTGTTGCGCAGGTTGCTGCGTATTGCGAAGGCGTACGGGTCTGAGCCGACGCTGATTTTCGCCTCGGCGACCGCGGCGGATCCTGCGGGCCAGGCGTCGCGGCTGTGCGGGCACGAGGTTGTTGCGGTGACGGAGGATGGTGCGCCCACCGGCGAGCGCACCATCGCGTTGTGGGAGCCGGGGTTCATCGAGGGCGCCGAGGGCGAAAACGGCGCGCCGGTGCGGTACCCGGCGACGACGGAGGCGGCGTCGATAATGTCCACGCTGCTGTTGCAGGGTGCGCGCACGTTGACGTTTGTACGCTCGCGCCGCGCGGCGGAGACGGTGGCTATGCGCGCCCAGGAGGACCTGGTGGTGGCGGGCCGTGCCGATTTCGCCGAACGCGTCGCCTCGTATCGTGCGGGGTATCTCGCGGAGGATCGCCGCGCCCTCGAGCAGCGTCTGGATAACGGCGATCTGCTTGGCGTGGCCACGACGAACGCGCTTGAGCTTGGCATCGACGTCGGGGGCCTGGACGCGGTGGTCATGGCGGGGTTTCCGGGCACGGTGGCATCCTTTCGCCAGCAGGCCGGGCGCGCAGGCCGGCGCGGCCAGGGCTCCGTGGTGGTGATGGTGGCGCGCGACGAGCCGATGGATACGTACCTGGTCCACCACCCCGAGGCACTGCTCGGCCGGCCAGTAGAAAACAGCGTGTTCAACCCGGCCAACCCCTACATCCTGCGCGGTCATATGTACTGCGCGGCGGTGGAGCGTCCGCTTAGCGACGACGACGTCGCCGCCTTCAACGCCACCGACGTGGTCAACGACCTGACCGCCGAGGGGTTGCTGCGCCGCCGTCCGCAGGGCTGGTTTGCGGTACCCCAGTTGGAGGGGGAGGTGACGCCGGAGACGGCGCATGCGTCGGTAAGCATTCGCGGAGGCGTGGGTGAGGAAGTCATGATCGTCGATGTAACCGACGGGCGGCTGTTGGGCACCGTAGATGCGGGGCGTGCGATGAGCCAGGTGCACGACGGCGCGGTGTACATCCACCAGGGCGAATACTTTGTGGTGCAGTCGCTAGACCTGGACGATTACGTGGCGTTGGTGGCGCCGGAGCGGCCGGATTACTCCACGCAGGCGCGCTCCACGACCGACATCACGATCCTTGGCGAGCCGACAGATCTGGAAAACCCTTCGCCGGGACTGTGGGTGGCCAGTGTGGACGTGGAGGTCATCGACCGTGTCACCGGCTATGTCGTCCGGCTTGCCGACGGCACCGTCTCCGAACACATCCCCCTCGACCTGCCCGAGCAACGCCTAGTCACCCGCGCGGTGGCGTACACGATCGACCCGATGGTGCTGGACAAACTGGGTATTACGGCTGGCGAGATCCCCGGCGCGCTGCACGCTGCGGAACACGCCGCGATCGGCCTGCTGCCGCTGTTGGCCACGTGCGACCGGTGGGACATCGGCGGCGTGTCCACGGCGTTGCACCAGGACACGATGCTGCCCACGGTGTTTGTCTACGACGGCCACCCGGGCGGGGCGGGCTTTGCCGACGAGGGCTTCGCCCGCTTCCACGAGTGGATCGCCGCGACCTACGAAACGGTGCGGTCCTGCGGCTGTAAGGACGGCTGCCCGTCGTGTGTGCAATCGCCGAAGTGTGGCAACGGCAACCAGCCCCTGGACAAGCACGCCGCGCTGAAACTGCTCGGCGCGTTGGTCACCATGACTGGCTGACAGGCAAGGCGTTACGGCCCGGCGCGGGCGGTCGCTTCGGCGTGGCGCAGCCGCACGGCCACAATCACGTCGCCGTCGACGAATTCGCACGAGGTGACCTCGGCGCCGTTGCCGCTGGCGGTTTCGTTGCCCCACTCGCAGGCATCAGCACCCCGGTAGAGCGCGGTGGCGGCGGCGACGGCGGACAGGTCTGCGGCCACGCGGGCGCGGTGCGCGTCGGCGGTGCGGGTCCCGGTGACCATCACCGCAAGGGCCAAGGAGACCACTGCGGTGATGATGCCTGTGGTGGTGACGGTGGCGGAGCCGGTGTCGTCGATAAGCAATCTGCGCATTAGAACTCCACGGGGAAGACCGCGGTGGCGCGCATGGTGCCAATCGGGGCGGGCACGGCAGCGGTAACGGTGGCCAGGCCTGCAGATTCGTGCATGGTCACCTCGCCGCGCGGTGGGGTGTAGTCCACGCCCATCGCGTGCGCCCGGGCGGCGGCACCGGCAATGTCCACGGCAGCGATGTAGGCGGACATCGTGGCAATGCCACCCACGATCGCAGCCGTAACCACCACGAGCGTGGCCAGCGAAAGTGCCGTTTCAATCGTGGTCATCAGCCTGGCGTGTTGGTCAGGGCGCTGGTGATCACGTTCTCAATCGCGGAAACGACCCCGTCGCCGTTGACCACGAGATACAGCACCCCGGCAAGGGCAGCTGCCGCCAACGAACCGAAAGCATATTCGATGGTTGACATTCCGGCGTCGTTACGCAAACGCTGGATGAAGAAGGTGGAAATGCGGGTCATGATTGTTCCTTTCAGAAGTTGATGAGGTTGCTCCCGAGGCTGATCACCACAGGCGCGAGCCCGAGGACGAAAAACGCCGGGAGGAAAAACGCGGTGAGCGGGATGGCGATGAGTACGCCGGCGCGTTCCGCTTTGGCTTTGGCATGGTCGGCGGCGTCGGCACGCAGGTTTGAAGCGATACGTTCGCACCCTTGTGCCAGCGCCGCGCCGGACGCGTGCGTCATAGCGACGAGGCTGGCCAAGTCCTCCCCGCCGGGAATGGTGTGGAGTTCCGACCAGGCGCGCTCCGGCTCGACCCCGAGCGCGAGCAGCGCTGCGACGGTGTGCCACGGGCTGCGGTCGCCGTCGTGAGTTTCGGCAACCGCGGCGGCTGCGGCACTGACCGGCAGGCCGGCCTCGAAGCAGGCCGCGAACAGGGTGATGTCGGCGGCACAGCGGTCCGGCCGCGCGTAGTCGGGTCCGTCGCGCGGGGTCTTCGGCGTGGGCGGCACCTGGCGGGTGACGCGCCGGGCGGGCTGCGTGGGGCTGACGGCGAGCGCGGTGGCGATGAGCAGGGCTGCGGCGATCATGTGGTGGCTCCTTGGATGATGTGCTGGGAAACGATCACACCGGCGCACACCAGCGCAGTGCCGACGGTGAGCAGCGCTCCGCCGAGGCCTCCCCCGGCGAGCAGCGCGAGCGGGTTCGCGCCCATCGCCGCGCCCATGAGCAGGCCGGCGAACGGCAGCAGGGCGAGCACAACCGCGGTGGTTTTGGGTCCGGCAAGCGCGGCGTTGGTGGCGGCGCGGTGGCGTCGGGTGTGGTCGATGTCGTCGCGCGCGGCGGCGACCAGACGCGACAGCGGCACTCCTCTACTGGCCGACAGTGCGAACAGCGGGGCGATGCGGGCGAACTCGTCCGTCTCGGCGGCAAGCGGTGTGCCAGTGCTGACGTGGTGGATGAGGTGCGCGACGTCGCGGGCGATCTCGCGCGGTGCGTGTTCGGCGGCGCGCTCTAACGCGGCGTGCAGTGGCGCGCCGGCTTCGACGTTGGTGCCAAGGTGACCGAGGAAGGTGGCTACCGCTTCCGTGCGCTTGGAGGCGGCCCGGGCGCGCCGTTGGCTATCTGCGACCCACACCACCGTCGCCGCACCCATCGCTAGCGCGATGACCAGGCTGGCCCGGTCGAACGCCAGGGCGGCGAGCACCACGGCGCCGACAACCAGCGGGATGACAATGCGGGGAGGAACAGCCAACGAGCGCGGCGCGATGCGAGCGCCAGGAGCAGGTGGCGGGCAGGCAGCGGCGCCGGCGAGGAGCAACAGCGTGGTCATGACAGCAGCTCCTCGTAACCTTCGGCGGGGCCGGTGTCGGCGTCCCACACCACCTTGGCGCGCACGGGTTGGCCTTCGAGCACCCCGATCTGGTGGAGGCGGCGTGTGCCGTCGGGGTGGCGTTTGACCACGATGACCACGTCGATGGCGGCGGCGAGTTGGGCGTGCAGCCCGGCGCGATCCAGCCCGCCGAGTGCGGCAAGCGCTTCGAAGCGGGCGGGGACTTCCGCAATCGAGTTGGCGTGTAGGGTGCCGGCACCACCGTCGTGGCCGGTGTTGAGTGCTGCGAGAAGGTCGACGACTTCGGCGCCGCGGATCTCGCCCACCACGACGCGGTCGGGCCGCATGCGCAGCGACTGGCGTACGAGGTCTGCGATGGTGATCTCGCCGGCACCCTCGGAGTTCGCGCCGCGCGTGGTCAGGTTGACCACGTGCGGGTGGTCGGGGGTGAGTTCCAGGGTGTCTTCGATGGCGACGATGCGCTCGGCCGGGTCGACCTCCGCGAGCAGGGCGGATAGCAGCGTGGTTTTGCCGGATCCGGTGCCGCCGACGACCACGAACGCTTTTCGCTTTGCGACGACCCCACGTAGCACCTCCGCAACCTCCTCACCCAGTGCGCCTCGCGCTACCAGGTCGTCGAGGGTGGCCGAGGCGGTGTGCAGCACGCGCAGGGAGATGCAGGTGCCGGCCTGGGCGGTTGGGGCAAGCACGGCGTGGAAGCGCAGGAGGGTGCCGTCGTCACGGGTGATGTGGCCGTCGCAGAACGGTTGCGCGTCGTCGAGGCGGCGCCCGCAGCTGGCGGCCAGGCGGGAGGCGAGGCGGCGCACGGCGGCTTCGGATTCGAAGCGCACCGCGGAGCGTTCCAGGCCCGCACCCGAGTCGACGTAGACGCAGTTGGGGCCGTTGACGCAGATGTCGGTGACGGTGTCGTCGGCAAGCAGTGCTTCGAGGGGGCCGGTGCCGGTGGTGTCGTCGCGAAGTGTGCGCATCACATCCAGCACGCCGATGTCGCTGATCACCACGGCCTCTTCGCGGATGAGGGCTGCGATGCGGGCAGGCTCCGGGGTGGTGGGTTCGTCGGCGAGGCGGCGCTTGACGCGGGCGATGAGGTCGCGGTCGATCATTTAGGCCACCTCCTCGAGCACCGCATTGGCGCAGGCGGCTAGCGAACGGGGCACACGCGCGGGCAGGCCGGACTTCTCCACCGTGCGAGTCAGCCCGCGCACGTGTGGCAGGTGGGTGAGCACGGTGGCGCCGGTGGTATGCGCGATCTCCTCGTCGGTAAGCGCGGCCCAGGCGCTATCGCGCACAACCACCACACACGGCAGACCGGCGGCGGCGCACTCGGCGACGATACGGGTCGCGGCGGCAACTGAGCGCACCTCGGGCACGACCACCACGACGACCAGGTCGCTGCGGCCGGGAATCAGCGCGGCGGGCGCATCCACCACCGTCACCCCGGCCCCGCCGACGGCGCCGGCGACGTGCTCCAACGCGGCCGCCTCCAGCCGGAACGGGTCCGCCACGCGCTGGCGCGGAAAGGTCAGCACCGCGATGTCGTCGGCGGTGGCGGGCAGCGCGCGGAGCACGTCGGTGCGCGCCACGGTGCCCTCACCGAAGTCGATCTCGCCCCAGCGCGCGCCGGGGACGTGCTCGATGCCAAGCAGCAGGTCGAGCCCGCCGGAGAGCCAGTGCCCGTCGAGCAGCGTTGCCGAATCACCCCGCGCCGCCACCCGGCACAGCGCCGCCGCCAGGGTGGACGCCCCTGCCCCACCGGATGCGCCGACGATGGTGATCACCTTCCCGCGCGCGCCTACGACTGCGGGTTGCACGGCAAGGGTTCCGATCGCGCGCAGCAGGTCCGCAGCCTCGGCGGGCAGGACGAAGACCCGCTCGGCTGAATCGACCAGCTCCCCACCGACGCGGAAGACGTTCGCTGCGTGGGGTGGGGAAAGGTCGGGGGCGCGGGTGTCGTCGATAAGCACGGCGAATGCTTTGGGCGCGTGGCGGGCGAGCTCGGCCGCATCGGCGGTGTCGATGACCTGGCGGCCGGTCGCGGCGGCGAGGTGAACGGCCTCGGAGTGGGTGGCGAGGTCGGCGACCGCGACCACGATCGGGCCGGTGTGTGGGTGTGTGCGTGTCATGCCAATAGTGTTTTTCACCAGCGCAAATGTGGCAACCACCCTGTGGACAACCCGCAATCTAAGTGACACTTCAACAAAAAGCCTGTGGACAATTCGCCCCAAATGTTCACTTCTTTCACAGCGGGCCTACACTGCCCCACCAGCAAAGTGGGGCTAGACTGCTAAAGCATGTCTCCCACACGGCCGGTGGCGGCGTTTTTCGACCTAGACAAGACGATCATCGCGACGTCTTCCGCCTTCGCCTTCGGCAAAGAATTCCGCAACAACGGAATGATCACGCGACAAGAGGCGTGGGACCTCTACCTAACCAAAGCCCAGTACATGCTGGTCGGCCATTCCAGCGAGAAGATGGACGCCACGCGCGATTCGCTCGCCCAACTCATCGAAGGCTGGTCGATCGAGGACGTCCAGCGCATCACCCAAGAAACGATGCGCACCGTGGTCACGCCCGCGATTTACGCCGAAGCGCGCGAACTTATCGACGAGCACCGCGCCCAAGGCCACGACGTCATCATCATCTCCGCCTCTGCATCAATTCTGGTTGAGCCGATCGCGCGCGAACTCGGCGTAGACACGGTCGTGGCTACCGAACTCGCGGAGAAGGACGGCAAGCTCACCGGTGAGATCACCCGTTACCTCAAGGGCGGGGCGAAGGCGGAGGCTGTGCGCCAGTTTGTCGCCGACCACGACTACGACCTGGAGCGCAGCTACGCCTACTCCGATTCCGCCACGGACATTCCAATGCTGGAACTGGTGGGCAACCCGGTGGCGGTGAACCCGGACCGGGCGCTTCGCAAGCACGCACTGTCACACGATTGGCAGGTGCGGACCTTTAAAGACCCGGAGCCGCTGATCCAGATGCCGAACGCCCGCGAGGTCGGCATCGGCGCGAGCGTGATCGCCGGCGTGACGGCGTTGGCGGTGGCTGGGGTGCTCATCGCGCGTGCGGTCTCCGGCAAGTCCGGCGACAAGCGTCACAGCGCGTGACGCTATCTTTCACCCCGATTCAGGCAAACACTGTGATGTGTCGCTAACATCGTTGGGAGAATTCCAGGCACCGTCCCAGGGTGCCTCATGCATAGCCACCCAGGAAGGTGAGTAAACAGTGAGCAACGAAGGTCTGTACACCAGCGGCTCGAGCGCCGTAACCGCCAAGGTGGATTCGATTCCGCTGCGCGATACTGATGTGACGGTGCCGGGCCAGCAGTCCATCGGCACGCTGATCTCTAACGCGTCGGAGCAGGTGTCCACCCTGGTCCGCGGCGAGATCGAGCTGGCCAAGGCTGAGGTCATGGGCGAGGTGAAGAAGGGCGCCGTTGGCGGTGGCCTGTTCGGCGTCGCCGGCGTGATTGCGCTGTACTCCTCGTTCTTCCTCTTCTTCGCGTTTGCGGAGATGCTCGCATCCTGGATGCACCGTGGCTGGGCATTCCTGATCGTCTTCCTCATCATGATCGCCCTGGCTGGTCTGCTCGCGCTGGTTGGCCTGAAGAAGGTCAAGAAGATCAAGGCTCCGGAGCGCACCATCAGCTCGGTCAACGAGTTGAAGAACCTGAAGCCGGGCGAGGCTCAGAAGAACCTGACCAAGAATGAGGCTGGCCTGTACACGGGCCGTTAACCGCTGACGCAGGCTTGCGTATCGACGACAGCGTTCAGCCTGGTCACATCCCCTACGCGCTGCTGCACCTGGTGTGCAGTCAGCGCGTAACCCGTTTCTGAGGCATCCAGGGACGCGCCGAAGATCATGCCTGCCACCTCCCCTGCCGGGGTGAGCAGCGGGCCACCGGAGTTGCCCTGGCGGATGTCGCCGCGGATGGTGTAGGCCTCGCGCTCCACACGGCCGGTGGTGTAAATGTCCGGGCCTGCGATGGTCAGTTGGCTGCGGATTCGCGCCGGTGCGGCCTCGAAGGGACCGGATTTGGGGTAGCCCATGACCACGGCGTCGTCGCCACGCTGCAGCTCGCGTGCAGCCCAACGCAGCGGCGGCAGACCCAAGCCCTGGGCGTGGAGGACCGCAATGTCGGTATCCGGGTCGTAGAGCACCACATCCGCCGGCTTCACGCCGACGACGGTGTCCAGGGAGACACGCTCGGTGCCGGCGACGACGTGCGCGTTGGTGAGCACGTAGCCATCCTCAAACACGAAGCCGGAGCCCATGAGCCGGCGGCGGCAACTCTTCGCATCGCCCATGACGTGGACCACGCTCGGGCGGGCCGCCTCCACAACTTCGGGGCGAAGCGCCGCGTTATCGGGTGCGTCCACCTGGGCGCCGTGCGGGGATTGGAAGGGGGAAACGAGCGGGGGCAGGCCGGACTCGTCGAGAAGCGCTGCGAATTTCGCGGGCAGTTTCCCGGCGCTCTCCGGAGCGGTGTCGTGGATTTTGGCCAGGATGTGCGAGTTGCGGATCCCGTCTCCCAACTCACCCGGTATGGCTGAGGCCAGCGGGATGGAGATAAACCACACCACCAGCGCCAGTGCCACCGATTGGAACAGTGCGCCCACCACTGAATCCACAAAGCGGGTCAGGCGGCTGCGTACCCGCGCCCGTAAGTTGCCCCCGAGGGTCACGCCGAGCAGGTTGCCCAGGCCGACGAAGAGCACCACCACCGACAGCAGCAGCGTGATGCGGATGGGTTGGGACTCGGTGACGTCGAGAAGCAATGGCGCCACCGCCAGCCCCACCACGAGGCCCGCGATGATGCCGATTGCGGAGATCACAGCCGAAAACGCACCTTGGCGCCAGCCACTGACAAACGCAGCGACGACGGCAAGCCCAAGCAGAACGTCAACGACCAGGTGCATTCCGCAAATGTTACAGCTCGCGGTTGCGGGATCGGGCCAGCGCCTCGTAAAGATCGCCCGGACGCTCGTCCCAGGCGCGCACCCAGCCGGCTAATTCCAGCACGACAGCAAGCAGGATTCCGGTAAAACCCCAGATGAGATAGTCGCGCGCCCAAAATGTCGGACCGGTCCAGTGCTTCCAGCCGAGCTTCGCGCGGTTGGCCGGATCCACCAAGTCCCGGATGGGAACGAAGAACACGTCGTCGGTTTCGAGCTCGCTTGCCGGGTACACCTCACCCGGGTCGGGTGCGTACGCCACCACGGGGCGCACCAGTCTGCGGCTGCCACCGGTTTTCACCTGCCCCATCACCGCCAGCGGCACAACCCGCTCAGGGGCCAGCCCCGTCTCCTCGTACGCCTCGCGCAACGCCGCCGCCACCGGGCCTGTATCTGTGGCGTCGATGTGCCCGCCCGGAAACGCCATCTGGCCGGAGTGGCTGCGCATAGACGGGGTGCGGTGCGTGATCAGCACCCGAGCGCCCTCCGGCAGTTCCTCCGCGTCCGGGTCGCCAGCGAACACGATGAGCACCGCCGCCTGGTCCTCCCCCGGCGTTTGCGGCACGCGCGGGCCCAGCATCGCTTTGACCCGCGCATCGCCCTCGCCAGCGCGCAGCTTATCCACGAGCCCCCGCAGCCACACCGGTGCACGTTCCGGCTGCACGGCAACCATCACAGCACCCCGCGCACAACCTCGGCCAGCTCCTCAGCCGAGGTGAACTCCTTGGCAAACACGCCGAGTTTTTCCTCGCCACGGAATACGACGGTCAGCGGCACCACCGGCGGCAGGCCGAGCGTGCCGGCGAACACGTTGGAGTCGTCCTCGAAGCTCGGCAGGTCCACGCCGAGGTCTTCCAACAACGCCGCGCCTCGCGCCCCATCGCGGTCCGCGTGCACGCCCACCACGGTGTACTCGGGGTGTGCGCGGGCGAACTCCTCCACCACAGGCAACTCCGCCCGGCACGGTTCGCACCACCACGCCCACACGTTGGCCACGGTGATCTCCTGCTGCGCGCCGGTGGCCTCGCCGCCTAGGCACGCCAGGTCCACGCCGCCGATCGCACCTTCTGGGCAGTCCGGGCGTCCTGTCACCGGGGCAGATTGCTTCTCGACGACACCGTCGCCGGCCGGGGGCGTGGCGTCGTCGACAAGCAACGCCCTGGCACCCGCAATGACCAGAAGAGTCACCGCAACGATCGCGGCGACGCTGACCCAGATTGTGCGCTTCACAGGCCCACCATCCTCAAAATGTGGTCGCGCTCAGGGCCGGTGACCAGTTCGGCGGCTTCCTCCGGGTCGGTTGGGCCGACGCCGAAGGAGGGGCAGTCGAACGCGATCGGGCAAGCGCCGCAGGCCGGTTTGCGGGCGTTGCAGACGCGGCGGCCGTGGAAGATGATGCGGTGGGAGAACATGGTCCACTCGCGGCGCTCGATCAGTTCCGCGATCGCGTGTTCGATCTTCACCGGATCCGTCTCCTCGGTGAGCATCATGCGCTTGACCAGGCGCTGGAAGTGAGTGTCCACGGTCAGGCCGGGGTAACCGAACGCGTTGCCGCGCACCACATGCGCCGTCTTACGCCCCACGCCCGGCAGCGTGACCAGGTCCTCGAGCTTTTCGGGCACCTCGCCGCCAAAGTCGGTAACCAGCTTTTGCCCCATCGCGATCAGGTTCGCCGCCTTGGAACGGTAAAACCCGGTCGAGCGGATAATCTCCTCCACCTCTGCCTGGTTGGCCTCCGCGTAGTCGGCGGCCGTGGGGTACTTGGCAAACAGCGCCGGGGTGACCATGTTCACCCGTACGTCCGTGGTCTGTGCGGACAGCGCCGTAGCGACGAGCAACTCCAGCGGGTTAGTAAAGTCCAACTCCGCGTGCGCATCCGGGTACGCTGCCGCCAACGTGCGGTTAATGCGGCGTGTCCTGCGCTTACGCCCGATCGGAGTCTCTTTCCCCTTCGCGGCGGGATGATCGCCTGGGCGGCGATGTTTCAATGGAGAGGTCGAAGCGGCCATGCCCAACATGCTAGCCGTACACTATGGGTATGACCTTTTTGCTTGTGGCGCTGAATCCGCTTGTGCTCGGGGTGTTTCCGCTTTTCATGGAGCATGTGGAAGCAGCGGTCATCGGCTAGCACAGTTCCCAGTCGCGGAAAGACTATCCCACTGATTAGTTGAGCTGGTAGAGTTCCAGTTTGTGTGACGGTCACCGCTAATGGCACCGTTCGTGACCAATCCCACGCAGAATGCGTGAGCGACAGTCTGAGGAGGACTCATGGAAGGCGTTCAAGACACTCTTGCCCGCGCCGGCATCTTTCAGGGCGTCGACCCTGACGCGGTCGCCGCGCTGATCAACGATATGGACACCGTGGATTTCCCGAAGGGCACCACGATTTTCGACGAAGGCGAACCCGGCGATCGCCTCTACATCATCGTCGAAGGCAAAATTAAACTCGCCCGCCATGCGCCGGACGGTCGCGAAAACTTGCTGTCCGTGATGGGCCCGTCCGACATGTTCGGCGAGCTCTCCATCTTCGACCCCGGCCCGCGTACCTCCTCCGCAGTCTGCGTCACGGACGTCACCTGCGCCACCATGGACTCCACCATGCTGCGCGAGTGGATCGACAACCACCCGGAGATCTCCCAGCAGCTGCTGCGCGTGCTGGCCCGCCGCCTACGCCGCACGAACGCGTCGCTGGCAGACCTGATCTTCACCGACGTGCCTGGCCGCGTAGCCAAGACCTTGCTGCAGCTGGCAAACCGCTTCGGTGTACATGAGGGTGGCGCACTCCGCGTCAACCATGA
This sequence comes from Corynebacterium sp. HMSC070H05, assembly GCF_001837615.1. Classification (NCBI taxonomy): domain Bacteria; kingdom Bacillati; phylum Actinomycetota; class Actinomycetes; order Mycobacteriales; family Corynebacteriaceae; genus Corynebacterium; species Corynebacterium sp. HMSC070H05. The sequence goes on along the minus strand of NZ_KV833295.1, from coordinate 6,685 downwards.
TCTCACCCAGGAAGAGATCGCCCAGCTTGTGGGTGCGTCGCGTGAGACGGTGAACAAGGCATTGGCCACGTTCGCTCACCGCGGCTGGATCCGCCTGGAGGGTAAAAGCGTGCTCATTGTTAACACTGAGCACCTCGCTCGCCGCGCGCGCTAACGGAGGCGCCCGCGGCGGGTCGAGAATCCGCTACTTGGCGTTGAGGTAACGCAGCGCCACACGAGTCGACTGCTCTGCGGCACCGCGCAGGACCGGGTCGACATCGTCGTAAATCGCATCGACCAGCGTATTGATGTCCGCGTTATCGCCATGCTCCTTTAGTGCCTGACGGATCTGATCCAGGCGCTGGTTACGGCGATCGATGTACTTGCGGGCGTACGCAGACAGGTCCTCACCTTCCGGACCGTGACCCGGAAGCAGCATGACACCCTTGCCCTTTTCCTCGAGCATTTCCAGGGTGTCCAGGTAGGCACCCAGATCACCGTCGGTCTCAGAGATCATGGTGGTGTGGCGACCCGCAATGGTGTCGCCGGTGATGATGCCTTCCGGCTTACCGTCGGTGTCTTCGCCCGGGTAGACGAAGAAGCACACAGAGTCACTGGTGTGGCCCGGCGTAGCGACGACCTTCACGCGCGGGGTAACCCCCTCAACGGAGATCACTTCGCCGTCGGTGAGTGGCTCAGCGCCGGAGGTATGAGACGGATCAAGGGCGCGGATCGGTGCGCCAGTGAGCTGGCGGAACCGTTCCGCGCCATCTGCGTGATCGTGGTGACGGTGAGTCAACAGAATCAAGGCGACCTTGTCGGCCTTTGCCTGCAGCACGTTGAGGTGGCCCTCATCGGCCGGACCCGGGTCGACGACGATGCTCGCCTCGTCGCCCTCACCTCGGATCACCCAAGAGTTCGTGCCCTCGAGCGCCGCGTAGCTGGGGTTCGGCACCAGGACCACCGCGGCGTTGGGGGTCACAGGGCGCAGCTGGCTGTATGCGGGATGTTTCATGGCTCCCACCCTACCCCGTCACGGCTGCGCCGATGGGCAAACTAGCCTTCGAGCTCCACGACAATCTCGACCTCAACCGGGGTGTCCATCGGAAGAACAGCAACACCGACTGCGGAACGTGCGTGTGCACCGGCTTCGCCGAAGATCTCCTGCACCAGTTCGGATGCACCGTTGATCACGGCGGGCTGCCCCGTGAATGCCGGATCGGAGGCCACGAAGCCCACGATCTTGACCACGCGGGCGACGTTGTCGATGCCCACGTGTGCGTCCACTGCAGCCAGCGCGTTCAGCGCAGCCTGGCGGGCGTAGCCGTATGCATCCTCCTGGGATACCTCGGCGCCAACCTTGCCGGTGGCCGGCAGCTTGCCGCCCACGAACGGCAGCTGGCCGGACGTCCACACCTGGTTGCCGGTGCGTGTTGCTGGGACGTATGCGGCCACGGGTGCGGCCACGGTCGGAAGCTCAATGCCCAGTTCTTTCAGGCGCTCAGACCACTGTGCCATTTACTCAACCTCTCGTTTCATGTAGGCGACAACATTGTCCGGGTTCGGACCCGGGGTGACTGCGACGAGTTCCCAGCCGTCCTCACCCCAAGAATCCAGAATCTGCTTGGTGGCGTGCGACAACAGCGGAACGGTTGCGTATTCCCATTTCTTCATGGGATTCACCCTACCTAGAGGCCAATAATTTCGCCGCCGCTGGACAGGTGGGTTGCCCAGTCCTTCACGTGCGGGTTCTTACGCAGTACTGCGCGGCGCTGACGCTCGGTCAGGCCTCCCCATACGCCGAATTCCACCCTGTTATCCAGTGCGTCTGCGCGGCACTCAGTCATCACCGGGCAGGCGCGGCAGATGGCTGCTGCCTTGCGCTGCTCGGCACCGCGGACGAAGAGTGCGTCCGGGTCGCCGCCGCGGCACTGGGCCTGGGTGACCCACTCGCCACGGTCGAAGACCAGTGTTCCCGTGGAGTCGCACTTCTTGGAGGTGGTCGGTCGCAGGTTAGTTGCCGGTGCCTTTTTCAAACTCGTGGTCATCGTGCGTCTCCTTAGACGTCCTATCCCTATCCGGAAGCGGAGCGGACTCCTTTTATACAATCGACCGCATATTAGCGATCCCATGTAAATGGAATCACACAGGAAATTCCATGTCGAATGCATCACATTTTTGGGGGGAGCATGGTATTCCCCCACGCCACAGATTGAATTAAGGTGTTGGCGTGTCTGCCCTGAAAAGCTTAGGAAACCTGCTGGTCGCCGTCGTCGCATCAGCGCTCGTCATGGCGTTATGCCTGGCGCCGATCGCAGGTCTTGGGGGTGCCGCAATTGCGCGTACCGACGAGACCATGCAGTCCAATCTCTCCGACCTCACCCACGGCGACGTGCCGGGCGTGACCACGATTACGGACGTCAACGGCAAACCCATGGCGTGGATCTTCAAACAGCGCCGCTATGAGGTACCCAGCGAGCAGATCTCGCAGTACGCCAAGGACGCGCTGGTTTCTACGGAGGACCGCCGCTTCTACGTCCACGAGGGCGTGGATATGCAGGGTTTTGCCCGCGCGCTGGTGACCAACGTGCTGGCCGGCGGTGTGGAGCAGGGCGCGTCCACGGTGAACCAGCAGTATGTGAAGAACTACCTGTGGCTCATCGATGCTGAGAACGAAGAGGAAGCGCTCGCCGCCACCGAACAGTCCATTCCCCGCAAACTGCGCGAAATGCGCATGGCATCCGATCTAGACAAGACGCTGGAGAAGGACGAAATCCTTACCCGGTACCTGAACCTGGTGTCGTTTGGTCAGCACTCCTTTGGCATCGAGGCCGCCGCCCGGACCTACTTTGACACCAGCGCCGCCAAGCTCAACCCGGCCCAGGCTGCGATGCTGGTGGGCCTGCTGCAGTCGGTGGAGGCGCTGAACCCGTATACGAACCCGGAAGGGGCGGTGCGTCGTCGCAACGTAGTGCTCAACAACATGGCCGCTCAGGGCTACATCGAGCAGTCCGAGGCCGACCGCTGGGCGGGCGCACCGTTGGGCATTCTGGACAAGCCGAAGACACTGCCGGAAGGCTGCATCACCGCCGGCGACAACGGCTTCATGTGCGATTACGCCCTGCGCTACCTGGCGGAAAAGGGCCTGGACCTGGACACCATTAAAAACGGGTCCTACACCATCAAGACCACGCTCGACCCGAACATTCAGCAGGTCGCGCTCAACGCGGTGCGCAACAACGTCAGCCCGCACACCGCAGGCGTGGCGCAGGTGTTGGACATTGTGGAGCCCGGCGCGGACTCGCGCAATATCAAGGCGATGGTGTCTTCCCGCTTCTATGGCCTGGACCTGGACCAAAGCCAGACGATCCTGCCGCAGCCTGTGTCGTTGGTGGGCAACGGTGCAGGCTCCGTATTCAAGATCTTCACCGCGGCCGCCGCGCTTGAGCAGGGCTACGGGCTGAACTCCATGCTGAACACACCGGCGCGTTCCGTGGTGTACGGCATGGGCGCAGGCGGCGCCGCGAACTGTCCGCCGGGTGCATATTGTGTAGAAAATGCCGGCGTCTATGCACCGAAGATGAGCTTGCAGGACGCGCTTGCACAATCGCCGAACACCACGTTCATTGAGCTGATTCAGACCGTCGGTGTTGCCCCGGTCGTGGATCTGGCGGTGCGCCTGGGCCTGCGCTCCTACAAGGACGACAACTCGTTTGGGGACGGCCGCTCCATCGTCCAGGCCGCCAAGGAAGAAAATATGGGCTCGTTCACTCTCGGCCCCTTGGCCGTCAACGCGCTGGAACTGTCCAACGTGGGCGCCACCTTGGCGTCCAACGGGCGCTGGTGCGAGCCGAACCCGATTGCGAGCGTGACCGATAAGAACGGCCGTGAGGTCTTCATCGACCGGCCCGCCTGCGAGCAAGCCATCGACCCGGAGATCGCTGCCGCCTTGGCTGCCGGCATGTCGCACGACATTATCGACGGCACCGGCGCCGACGCCGCAAAACGCAACCATTGGAGCGCACCCACCGCCGCGAAGACCGGCACGACCGAGTCGCACCAGTCCTCCGCGTTCCTCGGCTTCACGCTGGGCATGTCTGCGGCGCCGTACATCTTCAACGACGGCACCCAAACCACCCCGCTGTGCACCGCCCCGGTCCGCCAGTGCGGCGTGGGCAACCTCTTCGGCGGCAACGAGGCAGCCAACACCTGGTTCCAGGCCGCTGCGGGTGTGCCCGGCGCGGCCTCAGGCCTTCCGGCGGCGAGCGCGAAGTACCAGACCGGTGCGCGCCGCGCGGCCGTGGACTCCGTGGTTGGCCAATACTCCTCCGCCGCGAAATCCCAGCTGGAGGCCCAGGGCTACAAGGTCGTGTTGAAGACGGTGCCGGGCGGCGGTGCCCCCGCCGGCCAGGTTGTGTCCATCACCCCGGCGGACGAGTCGCTCGCGCGCGGCTCCACCATCACCCTGAATGTCTCGGACGGCTCGGCCCCCTCCAGCACCGCGCCGAGCCCATCCCCGTCCCCGTCTGCTCCCCCGAGCCCCGCTGCCCCACCGGCGCCGGATTTCAGCGGCATCGAGCAATCGCTTAACGACGCCCGCGACGCCATCGCCAACGCCTTCGGCAACAACTAACGCGGCTGGCTAGCTCAGGCGGGCCTTGACAGCCTCGGAGATGCGCTTGCCGTCTGCACGGCCGGCAGCCTTGGCGGTGGCGGCCTTCATGACCTGCCCCATCTGCGCCATGGAGGTGGCGCCGGTTTCGGCCACGGTGTCGTCGATAAGCACTGCGAGCTCATCGTCCGTCAACTGCTTTGGCTGGTACGCCTCGAGGATGTTCGCCTCGGCGAGCTCGGTTTCAGCGAGATCGTCGCGGCCGTTGGTCTGGTAGATCTCGGCCGACTCGCGGCGCTTCTTAATCTCACGCGCGATGATCTTCTGAATCTCCTGATCATCAACCTCGTGCTTCGTGCCCTCGGTCTCAGCGGTCTGGATCGCCGCCAGCAACATACGGATCGTGCCGGTGCGCTCCTTCTCCTTCGCCTTCATGGCTTCCTTGAGGTCTGCGCGGATCTGGTCTTTCAATGCACTCATGCCTGCGAGATTACAGTGGTGCGGGTGAAGACGTTGAAGAAAGCCGCCGCAGCCACCCTCGCCGCCGGAACCTCCGCACTCGCCTGGGGGTTCACCGAACGCAACAACTTCCAACTGCGCGAATACACCCTGCCGCTGCTGGAGCCGGGCGTGTTGCGCGAGCGTAACGAGTTCCGCATCCTCCACGTATCCGACCTCCACATGATCCCCGGACAGAAGGAAAAGGTGGAGTTCGTCTCCGGCCTGGACGCGCTCGACCCGGACCTGGTGATCAACACCGGCGACAACCTGTCGGACCTTGGTGGCGTGCCCTGGGTGCTCGACGCCCTCGGCCCGCTGCTCAACCGCCCCGGCGCGTTTGTGTTCGGCACCAACGACTACTGGGCGCCGCGCCCCGTCAACCCCCTGAAGTACCTCACCGGTGCCAAGCGCGAGCCGTCGTACGTGGACCTGCCGTGGGAGGGCATGCGCGCCGCGTTCATGGAGCGCGGCTGGCACGACGCCACGCACAACCGCCTGGAGTTCAAAGCCTCCGGCGTACGCCTTGCGCTGGCGGGTGTCGACGACCCGCACCACGACCTCGACGACTACGCCTCCGTCGCCGGCGCACCGAACCGTGATGCCGACCTGGCCATCGGCCTCCTCCACGCCCCCTACCGCCGCGTGCTCGACGCCTTCGAAGCCGACGGCTACCAACTCGCCCTGGCCGGCCACACCCACGGCGGCCAGATCTGCCTGCCCGGCGGCCGCGCCCTTGTTACCAACGCCGACATCGACCGCGAACGCGCCTCCGGCCTGCACCGCTACGGCCGCATGTGGATGGAGGTATCCAACGGGCTCGGCCAATCCAAGTACGCGCCCGTGCGCCTGTTCTGCCCACCGTCCGCATCGCTGATCCGGGTCGTCGAGCGCGGGTAAACCGGTTGCGGGGCGGTCGGTTACGGGGTGGTCGGTTGCGGGCTGGTCGGCCCGTCCGTTCGTCTGCCGCTCCGCTGCTTTGCCTGCTCCGTCTGCTCCGTCTGCTCCGTCTGCTCCGTCTGCTCTGCCTGCTCCGCCGCAGGTCGCGCGAACTGCCTAAAAGACGATATCGGGATTTGGCGATTTTCCCGGAACGCGACCTGGGCTTTTGCAAAAACGAGGACGCAAATCCCGATATCGTCTTTTGTGGCGCTGGATCCAAGCCGCACCGCGCCGCACCGCGCCACCGCCACGCCGCCGCCACACCGCCACCGCGCCACCGCCACGCCCCCACACCGGCAACAAAACGCACACAACCTGCCGTTTTGGCCAAACCGAACCCCAGGGGTATTGTGTTTCGAGTACCGCGGACAACAGTCCGAGATACCACCGGGATATGGCGCAGCTTGGTAGCGCGCTTCGTTCGGGACGAAGAGGTCGCAGGTTCAAATCCTGTTATCCCGACCAACACAACCCGCCTTCCGAGGCGGGTTTTCGCATTCGATAGTCCGTGTCGGCAGCGCCACGAAGATTTTTTCGCTCCCTGATCGAGTGCCCGTATCCTCCATCTTCGCCAGTCTCACGGTTTCTATATTGTGACGATTGGGTCAGAAAATGCTTGATTTAACGGGTTAAGCGACAAAATGTGTGTCTGCT
>NZ_KV833294.1:0-242 GCF_001837615.1 Corynebacterium sp. HMSC070H05 | reverse complement strand
AAGTCAACAACTTCACGGGCTTGCGCCCAGGTTGATTCCTCATCCGGTTGTTGGAAGATCGTCTGGAACATCGCAGAGACCATCGGCCACTGCATTTTGGGGACTTTCTCGTAGAGGTTTTTGGCAAAGTGGGTGCGGCACCGCTGCCAGGATGCATCGGGCAACACTTCGGAAATGGCATGCTGGATGCCTTCGTGGGCATCACTGGTGACAAGGAAGACACCACGAAGTCCGCGGGCTTT
>NZ_KV833293.1:75287-80233 GCF_001837615.1 Corynebacterium sp. HMSC070H05 | reverse complement strand
GAGTACGTCTGCCAGGTGTAAGTCTTGAAGAAACTCCATGCGTGCTGTGTCATCATGGCGTAGCACCATTAGCTGGTTGGCCAGGGTGTCTGTGCGGAAGAAACAGGCAGAGTAGTCGTTTCTGCACGCAGCGGTAAGGAGTGCTTGGGCCAGGTATGTTTTGCCGACGGATGATTTGCCGAGGATGACAATGCTTTGCGCTTTTTGACACCATTGGCAGTGAGCGAGTCTGGTGATTTGCTCTTTGTTGAGGTTGCGGCCGGGTGCGTAGGTGATGTCTTCGATACACGCATCGAGATTTGGCGATCGGGATGCTTTGAGTAATTTGTTGACTCGTCGTTCACGCTTGGCCGCGACTTCTTTATCGAGCGCGTAGAGCACTTTGTCAGAAAAGCTCCACGAGTCGAAGACAGGATCTGCTGCAATATCAATCACGGTTCGGCCAAAAGCCGTCATACGTAGATCGGTAAAGACAGGCAGGATCGATTCATCAAGAAAGCGCGCTGATGCTGATGCTGGTTGTGGCTGTGTCATGACTGTAGGGGTCCTTTCTTCGTGAGGTTTTCCATACTGAACTGGGCAGACCCACCCAGATATGCGCCGCGGGTATCGCGTGCGTGTTCCACCGGTGGTGTTTCAGGCGCTGTTGTGGCTGGCAGATCATGGCCTGTCGGGCGGGTTGATTGGTCTTTGCGTACCGCGGCCATCATGTTTTTCACCGCGGTATACGACACTGCTCTCCTGGTGCCATCAGGTGCGATCAGGCGTGCACAGGCTTGTTCCAAAATCACTTTGTTGGCGTGTTTGCCCATATTCAGTACGTTTCGGCACGACTGAAATGCCTGGGCAGGGATTGCCTTTGCGCTGATGAGTTCTTCGATGACTGTCCGGGTTGCTGGCCCGATCTTGGCTGCTTCACGGTAGAAGTAGTCACTGGTCCACAACCCTGTGGTATCAGCCATGTTGGCAGGAATATGATCCACATCGGTGACATAGATTCCCCGGGCTTGGGCAAGCCGGTGGGTTGCAACACGCTGCCCGGCATCAAAGACGGTTACTTCATTGCCAGTGATACGTACATCGACAGTCCGGCCGACGAGCTGGTAAGGCACCGAATTGTCGATTTGGGGTAGTTGGTACCGCGAGTCCGCGTAGTTGGTACCGGTGTTCCGCGTACCCGGTACTGCGAGGGGGTTTCTTTCATAGTTGATGTTGGCGGCGCCGTACTTCGATGGTGCCGCGTCAACCTCTACTTGGAAGGAGCCGGTCCTTGTGGCTAACTTCAAACAGATCATCGCGATGTGCCTTGACGGTGCAAGCTACGCGCAGATCACACACGCATTGGGATGTTCACGACGAGAAGTATCCCGCGCAAAGAAAGTCATCGCTGATGAGGCACTAACGCCAGAGCGTTTCCGCCAACTCCCACCGGGATGGTTCGATGATCGATTCAGCGACGGCCGGAGTAAGCGGACGATGTCCTACGACCAGCCTGATTTTCAAGCCCTTGCACGCAAGCTCCAAAGCAAAAAGCACGTGACCAGGCACAAGCTGTGGATGGACTACTTGTCGCAGCCGTGTCCGACGGACAAGACAAAGTACCAGTACTCCCAGTTTTGCAGTGGGCTCAATGAATTTCTCCGTGCTCATGATCTTGTCGAAGTCGTCACCCATGAGCCGGGGCAAGAGCTTTACCGACTGGGCTGGCGACAAAGTGCCGGTGGTGGATCAGGCCAGTGGTGATACCGCATTCAAGGCGTCGCTGTTTGTCGCGGTATGCCCGTACTCAGGGCTGATGTACGTCACTGCTGCTGCGAATGAGAAGATGCCGGCTTGGATTGCATGCCACGTCAAAGCGTTGAACTATCTTGGCAAATTACCGGCGGTCATCGTGCCGGATAATGCCTCTACGGCGACCTACCGGCCGAGGAAGCATTCAGGCTACCGGATGGTCACTGACCGCTACGCAGCGTTTGCCGACTACTACGGGGTCACGATTGTGCCGACAAGACCTGGCAGGCCACGCGACAAAGCGGCAGTAGAACGTGCTGTGAAAATCGCCTACACCAAAATACTCGGATACTTCAGCGACGAGGTCTTCTACAATCTCGATGAACTCAATGAGGCAATCGCTGACCGGCTTGCCGATATCAACAGCGCAATGACACGGGCTGATGGCACAACACGGCGCATGCGCTTTGAGCAAGAAGAAGCACCAGTGATGCGCGATCTGCCGCCGACACCGTTTACGGAAGTGTCATACAAGCGGTGCAAAGTCGACCGTAATTGGCACATCACCTGTGACTACCAGTACTATTCTGTGCCATTTCAGCTGGTAGGAGAGGCAGTGACGGTCAGGCTCACCCCGCAACTGGTGAGCATCTTCAACGGTGATCAACTAGTTGCTGAACACACACGCCTTCACGGATTCAAATACCGGTACTCCACTGATCCCAACCATGGGCCAAGCAGCGATGACGAAGGCCACAAGGCGCTCACCCGCGACGAACTCTTGGCTTGGGCCTCGTCGTTCGGTTCTGCAACGCACACAGTCATAGCGATGATCCTCGACCGTAATAGTGCCGCCATCCCCCGCGGACTCCTCCAGGCTCGCAACGTGCTGGCCAACCTGGGCAAAAAGCACAGCAAAGCCACCCTCGAGCCGGCGTGCCAGCAGGTCTTAGAAAAGAAGCTGGCTCCAACTATGGCTGTGATCAAGCGCATCCAGACTGACATTGCGCACGCTCAGCAGCACCCTGCTGCACCAGGGCGAAAGACACAGCCCGCGACGAAGAACCAACAACGCCCAAGCGCCCCGCTTACCGGCGACGCAGCTGACGCCGTCTTTATTCGGCCTGCTGACCACTACGAAAACTAGAAGGAGCGTGAACCATGAGCAACATCAATGACGAAACAGTACGGGCAAAAATGCGAAAGCTTCGCGTATCGACCTTCGCTGATGTCTTCTACGAGATTGTCAACGACGAGGCCTACGCGGATGCGCTACCAGAGGACATCTTCCTCGCAGCAGTCGAAGAGGCCTACACACAGCGGCAACAACGCAACATCGCCAAAGCCATCACCCAGGCACAATTCCGATACCCGGACGCGAGCCTTGCTGAAGTCACCCGGGCAGAACAACGCGGCATCAACATGCGCCAACTGAAACGAATCGCGGCGACCAACTGGCGGGAAAACCCGACCAACATTCACATCCTCGCACCGACCGGAACAGGGAAAACATACATAGTCTGCGCCATCGGCGTCGCCGCATGCCAAGCCGGATACTCCGTGGCCTACTACCGGCTAGACCAACTCGTAGACATGTTGGCGGTCTTCTCACCGACTGACCAAAACTACCTCGATAAGATGCGGAAACTGATCAATGTCGATGTCCTTATCATCGACGATTTTATGACCATGAGCATCAACCAGCGCGGGCAAGAAGACCTGAGCAAGATCATATTCGACCGCGACGGTCGGCTCCCAACACTGATCTCCTCCCAATCGGCCGCCGCCTATTGGGTCGAAGCCCTCCCCGACAGAGTCGGAGCCGATTCACTCGTTAGCCGCCTCAACAACGGCCACCGAATCCGCATCGGAGACTTCGACATGCGCAAGGCCACCACCCCAATAGAACCGGACGAATAAGACAAACAGCCGGGCCGACTCCGTCGGCCCGGCCCCGGTACCAACTACCCGGAACACAGCAGTACCGGGTCTCCGGAACACCGGTACCAAAAACCCGCATCCGACACCCCCTGTATCGCAGTGCGGTGCTCAACGCGTATCAACAGAGGAAGCTCACGACAGGGAAAACTCTGGAAGTGCTCTTCGGGGTAGTCGTTGAGGAGCAGCTGCCGGAGAGGATTCCACCGCGGGGGAGAAAAGCCTCGTGAGTGAGAGCGGCTGCGCCCGTTGTCTCGTGATTGACACAAGCCACCTCACGCACGAATTTCCTGACAATCTCCGACGCGCCGAAGACCGACGGCGCAAACCACGGTCGCAAACAGCGCTACCGGATACTCACCACACCGCTACCATTTCCTCCTTTCTAAACACTCTTGCTATCGACCTCGATCGTGAGTACATTGTGAGTACATCGCTTTAAGGAGTTTGAAATGGCAGTCAAAGACCGGCGCTTGAACTTGCGTACATCCGCACACCAAGAGGAGTTTTTCCGCAGGGCCGCTGAGGTGACAAACACTTCGGTGTCACAGTTTGTGCTCGACAGTGCCGTGGAGCGTGCATTGATGGTGCTTGCTGATCAGCGGCTTTTTGTGTTGGGGGAAGAAGGTTTCTCTCGTGTTGAGGAACTTCTCGACCAGCCGGCCGACTTCTCTAAGCTTGGCAAACTTTTCGCTGAGGAGACTCCATTTGGCAAGGAGTTTCAATTTGGCGACTGACGGTGTGCTTCAGCCGCCTCGGAAACTTGTTAAGGCGGATGATCGCTCGAGTTTTCATTGTGGGGAGGTGTCGCTCGATGTGTGGTTTCGTCGCTACGCCATGCAGAATCAACAGGCACACAACTGCGTTGTTTACGTTTCCAAGTGGAATGACCGCGTCGCTGGGTACTATGCGGTCTGTACGGGTGGGATGGTTGCTGGAGCCGCGCCAGAAGCGTTTGCCAAGGGGCGTCCCGATCCGATCCCAGTGTTAATTCTCGCGCGGTTGGCGGTAGATGTGAATGCGCAGGGGAAAGGAGTTGGGAAAGCGCTGCTGAGAGACGCTCTAGCGCGGTGCTTCACTGTGGCTGGAGAAATTGGAGCCGCGGCAGTGGTTGTACACGCGTTGGATGAACACGCGAAACGGTTCTACATGCAGTACGCAGAATTTCAGGAGATGCCGGAGCAACCGTTACATCTCTTGCTACCGATTAGAGGCATCAAACAGTTTATGACCCAGCCCGCAACCGCCTAAAACACCAACTGGTCCAGGAAGCGTTG
>NZ_KV833293.1:0-75187 GCF_001837615.1 Corynebacterium sp. HMSC070H05 | reverse complement strand
AACTCCTCGGGTGGGGCGATCTCCACGATGCGGCCGGCGTCCATGAACGCGATGCGGTCGGCAACCGCGCGGGCGAATGCCATTTCGTGAGTGACCACGATCATGGTCATGCCGTCCCGGACGAGGCCAACCACCACGTCGAGGACTTCGCGGACGATTTCGGGGTCGAGGGAGGCGGTGATTTCGTCGAGAAGCAATGCCTTCGGCTGCATCATCAGTGCACGCACGATGGCCACGCGCTGCTTCTGACCACCGGACAGTTCGCGCGGGCGAGCGTCGGCCTTGGCGGCGAGTCCCACGCGTTCGAGCAGCGCAAGCGCCCGTGAGCGGGCCTCATCCTTGTCCGCGCCCTTGACCACCTTCGGAGCGAGCAACAGGTTCTCCATCACGGTCAGGTGCGGGAACAGGTCGTAGGACTGGAACACCATGCCAACGTCGGAGCGGACGTCCTTGAGTTTGGTCGAGCCGGCGGTGACGTCGCGGCCGTTGACCAGAATCTGGCCGGAATCCACCGACTCCAACCCGTTGACCGTGCGTAGCAGTGTGGACTTGCCGCAGCCGGACGGACCGATGATAGCGAGGACTTCGCCGGGGCTGACGGCCACGGAGACGTCGTTAAGCGCCTTGTGCCCGTTGGGGTATGTCTTGGAAACTTGCTTGAGCGAGATGAGCGACATCTAGCTCCACCTTTCTTCCAGCTTGCGCGCGGCGAGCGAGATGGGAAAACAGACGAGAAAATACAGCAGGAACACCACGCCGTAGATCCACAGGGCGGCGGACGGGTATTCGAAACGGTTGGCGTCGATGATTTGCTGCGCCACCTTGAGCACCTCCACCACGCCGATCAGCGCGACGAGCGAGGTGGTCATGATCATGCGGTTGGTCAGGTTGATCGTCGCGGGGATCAGCCCGCGCAGCGCCTGCGGCAGCACAACGTGACGATAAAGCGCGCGCCCCTCAATGCCCAGCGCCGCCGCAGAGAGGTACTGGTGGCGCGGCACCGACTCGATAGCGGCGCGCACCAAATCACCGAGCTCAGCTGTGCCCCACAGCGTGAACACGATCACCGCCGCCACCCGCGCATCCAGGTTCAGCCCCCACGCGCGCGTGGCGTCGAAGTACACCAGAAACAGCAGCACCAACTGCGGCATGATGCGCACAAACTGCAGGTAGGTCTGGGTGATCACGCGAACAATTTTGCTTGGCGACGACATCACCACCCCCAACAGCGTCCCCAACACAATCGACAAACCCATCGACGCAAGCGCGATCTGGATGGACACGCCAAGGCCCATGAGGAGGCGTTGGAAGTTGTTGCCGTCGGCGAGGACTTGGAGATCAGAAAACATTCGCGCGCACCTTCTTCTCCACACGTCCCGCGATGAGCGAAACCGGCAGCAAAATGATCAGGTAGAACGTGACCAAAAGCAGCAACGCCTCGCGCGTTTCGTAGGTCTGGCCGATCTGCTCCTTGGCGGTGTAGACCAAATCCGGCAGTGCCACGATGCTGACCACCGAGGTCTCCTTGATCAGGAAGATGATGTTCGCCGTAATCGCCGGCAGCGCAAGCGCCGTGGCCTGCGGGGCGACGACGTGGCGCAGCGCCTGCATCCGCGACATGCCCAGGCTTAAACTGGACTGCAACTGAATCGGGGCAACCCCCTCCAGGCCAGCGCGGATCGCCTCCGCCATGTACGAGCCACCCAGGAAGGCCAAGCCCACCACGGCGCAGGTCTCGCTCTCCAGCACGACGCCCATCTTGGGCAGGCCGAAGTACAGGAAGAACAACTGCACCAGCAGGGGAGTGTTGCGCGAGAGCTCGATGTACACCCGCGCGATCTGACTGATCACGGGCACCTTGAAGAACCGCACCCCGGCCACCAGCGCGCCAACGATAAAGGCGAGCACAATGCCTTTGGCGGCAACCCTCACCGTGAGGACTGCCGCCGAAGCATAAACCGGGATGTTCTCGGTAACGACCGAAACGTCCATGAGTTAGAGCTGGCCACCCTCAACGACCAGGTCATCCGCGGAAACCGCGTCGCCGTACACCGGCTTCAGGGTCTTCTCGTAAGCGTCGTGGAAGAAGTTCTCCTTGCCAAGATCGACCAGTTCGTTGTTCATCCATTCGCGCAGGTCGTCGTTACCCTTCGCCACTGCGCCCGCGATGGTGTCGGTCTCTCCCAACGTCGGGATCGTCGCAGAGAAGCCGTCGGTCTTCCCGGCCCATGCGAGAGCCTCCGTGTTGTCGGTGACCCAGGCGTCGCCGCGGCCGTCGATAAGCGCGTTCGTCGCCTCGGTGTACTGCTCAAACTTGGTCAGCTTGATCTCCGGGTGGTTCTTCTCCAGGTACGCCTCCGCGGTCGTGCCCTTAACGACGATCACGTTCTTGCCCTCAAGCCCCTCCACGCTATCGATCGGCGCATTGTCCGGGGTAACCGCACCCAACGACACCTTCATGTACGGGTTGGCGTAATCCACCTTCTCCGCACGCTCCGGGGTCACCGTGAAGTTAGCCAGGATGATGTCGACCTTGTTCGTGTCCAGGAACTCCACACGCGAGGCAGCCTCCACCGGCACATACTCGACGTTTACGCCCAGGTCCTCGCCCAGACGGTTGCCGTACTCGATGTCGTAACCGGCGAACTCGCCGTTCGAATCCACGTAGCCGAACGGGGACTTGTCCGAGAACACGCCGATCTTTACCGAGCCGTCCTCTTGGATCGTGGCCACATCGCGGAAGCCCGCGGCCGGCTCCGCGCCGTTCGTGGCGTCGGTGTCGCCGGACTCCGCGGAGCAGGCGGTGAGGGTAATGGCGGCGAGGACCACGGCGGCGCTGGCTGCGAGGCCCTTGCGGGTGTTGCGGGACGGGAAGAGTGACATGACAGTGAACTTTCTTTTGTAAAACTACGGCGGCGGATACCGCTTGGTTCAGTAAAAGTACACCAGTCTGTCTAGTTTTGTGAACTGGGGTGTTCGCTTTGTATTCATGCGGCGCGTTTCGGCTGCTAGAAGTCGTTACCAGGAATTCGTTGGTGCGGGGTTGAAGTGGCACGAACGACATCCCGGTAACGACATTTGCGAGGGAGGTACGGTGCAGCCGATTGGTCGGCATCGCTGCATGGCAGTCGAGTTTGGTCTGTACGTAAAGGCACTAGTGGGTCATAATCGAAACCGTAGGCTCGAATTGAGGAAGGAGGCGCAAGTGAATCAGTTTTATACCTATGAACGCTTTGCACAATGGGTGCAATGTGAACTTGCTGCCGAAAATGATTCCTCTTTTGTGGTGCGTGTGCTGAAGCGAGTTGTGTCAGAGATCCGGGATATTAAAGATCACGAGGAGTTTATAGCGGCGCACCGTGAACCGGATACGACTGGAGATGCAGATTGGGATCGTGTCATTCGAGCTGCTGCTGAGATGACGTACTCCGAACGCTTCCCTGGGGAGAGCCCTGGATGGTCTGCTGAGATTTCCGAACCCCCTGAGGCCTGGTTCTACCCGACGAGTCGTCCTTCTCGGTTCGTTTTCAACCTTGAACGGACTCCGATCTCCTTCCGTAAAAGAAGTATCTGCTTGGGTGAGGGAAATCTACGAACGGCGAAGGATCACGATCGCCCGTGGATCTAACCTGAACGGCAGGGACGTTCCGCTGCTAGATGTCGTTAGTGTGGCCTGGAAGGGCGCACCACCGGCTACCGCGGCTCCACCGGGTTGCCTTGCCAGACGGTGTTGGTGGGGACGGAGTCGCCACGCATGACCAGCGAGCCGGGGCCCACGGTGGCTCCGGCGCCGATAACGGAGCCCGGCAGGGAGACGGAGTGGGCGCCGAGGGTGGCAGACGGCTCGATGGTGACGGTGTCCAGCGACATCACGCGGTCTTGGAACAGGTGCGTCTGCACGACGGTGCCCGGCCCGACGGTGGCGCCGGCGCCCACGGAACACAGGTCGGTTTCGGGGAACCAGTAGGACTCGACCCACGCCCCGGGCCCGATGCGAACGCCCAACGCCCGCAGCGCCAGGTTCATTTCGCCGGAGCCGGTGGCCCAGTTGAAGAACCAGGGCGCGGCGATGACTTCGATGAACTGGTCTTGCAGTTCGTTAAACCACACGAACCACGAGTACAGCGGGTGTTCGCCGGCGCGGTGTTTGCCCACGAGGACCCACTTGGCCACCACGGCGGAGGCCACCGCGACCACGCCCACAGCCATCCACACCAGCCCGCCGAGCAGGTACGTCCACCAGCCGATGCGCTCAAGCAACGTCACCACGCAAGCCGCGAAGAGGGCTGCCAGCACCGCCTGGGTCATGGGCGCTAGAAGACGCATCGTCTCGACGACACCACGCCTACGCACCAACCCCTTCGTCGGTTCGTACGTCGCTTCACCTGCGGATTCGACCTCGACGCGGCGCATGCGCTCGGGCGGGGATCCCCACCAGTTCGAGTGCGCCTTGGACTTCTTCGGGCTTGCGGACAGCACGGCCACCAGGGAGTGTTTGGCCAGTTTGCGGCCTGGGGCGACCATGCCGGAGTTGCCTACGAACGATCGCTTACCGACGACCGCGTGGTCGGTCCGTATCCATCCTCCGCCGATTTCGTAGCCGCCGGCGAGGGTGTCGTCGGCAAGAAATGCGCCTTCGCGGACTTCGGTGAGTTTCGGCACCATGACCGCGGTGGACACTTCTGCGTGTTCGCCGATGTCGGCGCCGAGCAGGCGCAGCCAGACGGGGGTGGCGGCGCCGGCGTAGATGGGGAAGTAGCGGGTACGGGCGTCGTCCATGAGGCGGGTGACGGTCCATAGGCTCCAGCCGCGAAGCGACCGGACGGGGAACACGCCGGGTTGGACACCAAGTTGCGCGAGGCGCACGCCGGCCCAGGTCAGGGTGAGTCCGAGGCCGATGTAGACCACGCCACCGACGGGCGCGAAGACCAGCAGGCCCCACACGGAGCGGGTGTCAACCAATCGCGCCAGGCCGAGCGTCGCCGCCGCACCACCCAGCACCGCCAGCGCGGGCAGCACCGACAACACCAGGGAGGTCAGTCCGTACGCAAGCGCCCACATGGGGCGGCGCGGCGGGCGTTCGTTGGGGAAGCGGTGCTTGGAGCGACCCTTCTTGCGCGCGGGTGAGCCGGCCCAGCGGGCGTGCTTCTTCACCGGTTTGTCGCCGGTGACGGTGGAGCCGGCCTCCACGTGGGCGCCCTCGCGGATTTCGGTGCCGGGCATCAGTGTGGAGCGCGCGCCCACGCGGGCGTCGGGGCCGATGACCACGGTGCCGATGTGGAGTTCGTCGCCGTCGAGCCAATACCCGCCGAGGTCCACGCCGGGCTCGATGGCAGCGCCCTCCCCGATGGTGGCCAGGCCTGTCACCGGCGCGAACGCGTGCATGTCCACGTCCTTGCCCACCGTGTTGCCCAGTAGCCGGGCGGTGACCTTGGCGGCGTTCGCGCTCGCAATGTTCATCGCGCCGGAGGCCGCCAGCCACCGCTCAGCGGCCCACAGCCGCAGGTGCACAGCGCCGCCGCGCGGGTACACCCCAGGCTCGATCCGACCCCGGATCGCCCGCGCCCCGAGCGCTCCGATCGGGATGCGCCCCAACGGCGTGCACAGCACCGCAAACGCCACCGCGAGCCAGGTCCACGACAGCGTGGTCAGGCCCAGCACATTTGCTGCGACCGCCACCCACGTCACCGCCGCCGACGCCTTCAGCGTCATCACCGGCACCATGAGCAGCGTCTGCGCCAGCCGGGTCGCGCCCGAGACCGGAGCCACAGAACGTTCGCGGGTGGAGGTTTTGGCGGTGTGGGTGAGGTCGTCGATAAGCGATGCAAGCGCTTCCAACCTGGGATGGTCGTAGAGGTCGCGCACCGCGATGGTGGGCACGCGCTCGCGCAGACGCGCGATGAGCGAGGCGGCAGCTAGCGACGATCCACCTAACTCAAAGAAATCCGCATCCTTGCCCGGCACGTCCAGGCCGAGCACCGCCACCCATGCTTCAGCGACCCACTGCTCGGTCGGCGTCATGCCGACCGCGTCCACGCCGGCGGGCAGCGGCCACGGCAGGGCTTTCTTGTCCACCTTGCCGGAGGTGCGGATCGGTAGTTCGTCCATCACGTGGATGCGCGGCACGAGCGCGGCCGGCATGACCTCGGCGAGGCGCTCGCGCATCTGCTGCACGTCCAACGAAACGCCGTCGTCGGGGGAGACATATCCGACGAGCACCTTGTCGCCTGCGGGCAGCGTTTGTACGGCGACGGCGGAGTTATACACGCCCTCGAGCGCGGCCACGTTGGCCTCCACCTCGCCGAGCTCGATGCGACGCCCGCCGATTTTCACCTGGTCGTCGGCGCGGCCGATAAACGCCAGGCCATCCTCGGTGAGCCGCACGTGGTCGCCGGTGCGGTACGCGCGCTCCCAATCGCCCATGGGCGCGTACTTCTCGGCGTCTTTCTCCGGGTCGAGGTAGCGCGCGAGGCCCACGCCGCCGATGATCAACTCACCTGCTTCTCCCTCGCCGTCGCTTGCGATGGTGAGGCCCCAGCCGTCCAGCGGCCAACCGATGGTCACCGGCTTGCCGGGGAAGAGCCGGGTTGCGCTGGCAACCACGGTCGCCTCGGTGGGGCCGTAGGTGTTCCACATCTCGCGGCCGTCGGCAAGGCGGTCGGTCAGTTCCTGGGAGCAGGCCTCGCCGCCCACAATGAGCAGGCGAATGTTGTCCAGGGCCTCCTTCGGCCACAGTCCGGCGAGCGTGGGCACGGTGGAGACGACCGTGATGTCGCGACGGATCAGCCACGGGCCCAAATCCTGACCCGAGCGCACCAGCGCGCGCGGGGCCGGCACCAAACACGCCCCGTGGCGCCAGGCCAGCCACATCTCCTCGCACGACGCGTCGAACGCCACCGACAGGCCCGCAAGCACGCGGTCGTCGGGCCCGAGCGGTTCGTCCTGGCAGAACAGGCGCGCCTCCGCATCCACGAAGGCGGCGGCCGAGCGGTGGGTCACCGCTACGCCCTTTGGTTTGCCGGTGGAGCCCGAGGTGAAGATGATCCAGCAGTCGTCGTCGGGGGTGACTGTTGCAAGCGCGCCAAGCTCGCCGCCCAACACACCACCACCAACCGGCGCCTTCACCAACCGCAGGCCCTCGTCGGTCCAGATGGCGTCCACGTCCGCTTCGGTGAACACGGTTTCGGCGCGCTCGTCCGGGTCGTCGGCGTCGACGGGGACGTAGGCGCAGCCGGCGCGCATCGTCGACAAGATTGCGAGGTAGAGCTCGCGGGAACCTGACGTCATCCGGATGCCGACGCGACCCCGGTACGGCACACCCTGGGTGCGCATGGCGGTGGCGCGTTGGTCGATTTCTTCGACGAGTTCGGCGTACGTGATTACTTCGCCGTCGTCGATGGCCGCCGCGCCGGGGTGGGCTTCGGCGGAGGCGAAAAGGACATCAATAAGTGTCCGCTCCGGCGGGGCGAGGTGGCTGCGCAGGAGCGGATTGGGAAGGGGCTCGGCTTGAACCATGCGGATTAGGTTAGACCTATCCGGGGCGCATCGCTCGACTACACGGCGACTACACGGCTATTCCGTCTCGAGCGCTTGCGACAGCTTCTTCAGGTTCTTCAGCTGCTTCTGGGACGACGCTTCGAGTGCGCGCTCCTCGGCTGCAACCACGTCGTCGCCAAGTTTGGCCAGCGCCTTCGTGCCCTTCTTGGTCGCGGCGACGATCTGGCGGCGACGGTCTTTCGGGTCGCGGTCGCGGGTGACCCAGCCGAGTTTCTCCAGCGAGTCGATGAGCCGCACCATGTCGGAGGCGTCGATGATCAGCAGCTCGGACAGTTGGCGCTGCGACATTGGAGCGACGTCCACGCAGGACAGCACCCAGTACTCGCGCATGGTGGTGTCGTGCTTGGCCAGGGTGCGTTCGACTTCGTCCTTGGTGTGCCTGCGCACGCGTTCGATCTGGAAGTGGGGAGACTTCAGAAGAGCAGAGGGCAGTTCAGGAAGCGTCGACATACCCCCACCATACTTCCCTGCGGCGTCCCAATGGTTGGGACGGCCTAATTTTCGTGCGGCAAACCTTGTTCGACCCAGGCGGTGGTGCCGCCCGCGACGTTGTAAATGCCGTCCCAGCCGAGCGCCTGCTCGAGGTACTCACCGGCCTGTGCGCTGCGGCCGCCGCCCTTGCAGATCAGGTAGATGTCCTGATCCGGGTCGATCTCGCCGTAGCGGGCCACGAACTCGGACAGTGGGATGTTCTTTGCGCCGGTTGCGCGGACTGCGGCGTATTCGTCGGCCTCGCGGACGTCGATAAGTTGCGCGCCTGCAGGGACTTCAGTGACTTGGACATTCTCCATGGCTCGTATGATAGCGCCCGTGACGTCCACTCCTCGCTGGGTTTATCATGTGCGCCGCATTGTCGCGCTGCTCATCGTTGTGTTCGTCGTGCGCATATTGCTTTTCGACGACACCACGCCTTCCCCCGAAACCCCCACCACGGAAGAGACGTCGTCGGAGGCGTCGGTTCGTCGAGAAGCAGCTGCGCAGATTCCAGCGGGACGGCCGGTGGAGATGGTTGTGCCGGTGTTGGGGATGCGCGCCGGGTTTGAGGCCGAGGATTGCCGGGTGGTCGATGGCGCGATCGATCCGAAGAGCCTGGATAAGGCGTGTGCGCTGACGGGGGAGGGGTACCCGTACGCGCTGCCGGGCACGGATGCGAAGGATCTTGTGGTCATCGCAGGTCACACGGGTGCGGGGGTGAGCGCGGTGTTTAACAAGCTTTACGACGGCACCACCGAGCACCACAACGTTGCCGTCGGCGACTACCTCTACGTGCGCACCGAAACCTCCGGGCAGGACTGGCTGGTGTACCGCGCGACCGATCTGCACGATCCTGACAAGAAGTCGCTTGCCTCCAACCCGGAGATCTGGGGTGACGGGCCGATGCCGGGCAGGCTGCTGACCATCAGTTGTGTGCAGCCGTCGAACCTGCTGGCCAACTCGGTGCGCAACGCGGTGGTGGGGTGGCAGCTCGAGGGCACCGCCACTGACGACGAGGTGGAAACCGTCTTCCAGCCACGTTGATTTCTGGTGCGTTGTCGCGCCCGTTTGTCAAATTGTGACAAAAGTTTCTCGTGTGACTGGTGTAAAAACTGTCAAGACACTGTAGACTTCAAGTTGAACTTTAGACTTTTCAACTTCAGGAGACCACAATGAACCGCCTTCTCGCCGCAGCCGCCGCTGGCGCTCTCGCCCTGGCCGCCCTGCCGATGACAAACGCCAACGCGCAGGACCTGCCCAAGGAAACCAAGGACGCGCGCGGCGAAACCTACTTCCTCAACGAGGAAGGCACCCACTACGTGCCTGACGCGCAGGAGGCGCTCAAGCCGTTCGCGCAGCTCGACTCCGCACAGCAGGAGAAGGCAGTTGCAATTGTCGACGCCGCCGTGGCCGGCCTCATCGACACCGGCGTCATCCGCGACGCCCAGACTTCTGTGCAGGCACCGGCACCCGCTCCCGCTCCGGAGCTCTCTGAAGAGGAGAAGGCTGAGGCGCAGTCTGGCGGCGAGGCCACCCAGGCCCCGGCTGAGAAGCCGCTTGGCGCCGACAACGTCGACTCGGCCAACCCGGACCCGGTTGCCAACGGTTTGGTCAAGTTCCCGCCAGTGGCCACCCTGGACGGCGTGACCTACTTCCTGAACAAAAACGGTCACACCTTCGTCGCCGATGTCCTGCGCGTGAACTCGGATGTCACGCCGGAGGAGATTGCGTTGAGTGATGGGCTCGTCGCAAAGTTTGCTGGCGAAATCGCGCGCCAGGGTATCGAGGCCGCTCGCGCTGCCGGCGACCTGAACGTCGACGTCGCCCCGGCTGCCCCGTACGCCGCCGAGCGTGGCGGCGCTGAAACCGTTGACGCGGCCGCCGCTGACACTGCCGCGACCGCCCAGCGCGGCCTCGCCGCCGAGACCGGCTCCAACACCCTCGTGCGCGCACTGTTTGCGCTGCTGCTCGCATCTGTGCTGGGTGCCGGCGTATACGCCTTCGCGCGCCGTCGTCTTATCTAGGACACCCGACTTGATTTACGGCTGAGAATGATGTTCTCTTAGTTCGTGAATTATAGACATCTGATCGCCACCGCCTGTGCATCCGCTGTGATCGCAGGCGGTGTCGTAGCTCCTGCAACCGCCCATGCTCACGTCGACATCGACCCACTCAGCCGTGAGTGCAAGGAAGCCACTGCAGCTGCGAAGAGGGGCGCGCCGATCCCGCACATGGACCGCTTCGTGTTTAGCGACAACGAAAACGCCCTCGTCGAAAACACCCTGTACCTTTACGCGCCGGATCACCTGAAGAAGCACATCGACCGCGCCACCGCCGAATGGGTCAAGGCCACCAATGAACTCGTGCGTTTCGAGTACGTGGACAAACCCGGCTACAAAGTCGTCACCGTCCAGGAGGCTAACCTCGGCGGCTCCGTAGGTCGCGTCATCGGCAACGTGCACAACATGAAGGTGCTGATTAACCCCGACACGATCCGTGGAGGACACGAACCGAGCATCACCATGACCCTCGCCCACGAGATCGGCCACGCCATGGGCCTTGCCCACTCGTGCGACGGTGCGCTGATGAAGGTGGGCAACAACCGCGGCAAGTCCGCGACTACCCCGCAGGCCCTGGACGCACAGGTGCTCATCCAGCACAACAACCTTAAGCAGTATGGCGGCCGCCCGCCGAAGCCGAGCACGACTGCTGCGCCTGCTCCTGCGCCGGTTGAGCCAACGACTTCTGAGCCCGCACCTGTGGTTCCGCAGCCGTCCACGCCTGAGCCGTCCACGCCTGAGGTCAGCACCGTCGTTACGACGGTCCCGGCCACAACGACCACCGAGGAACCGACCAGTGAGGAACCGACCAGCGAGACCACGGTGATCGAAACTGTCGTGGTTGAGGAACCCACCTCTGCGGAGCCGACCCCCGAGGAGACCACCCAGGTCGCTCCCGTCGAGGAACTCCCGAAGCCGACCACCCTGAAGGAAGCGTTGGATGCGGTGAAGGAAGCGGAGCGTAACTACATTGCCGCGGATGCTGCTGCTACCGCAGCGAAGGAAAAGGGTGAAGGTGTCGACGAAGCCGAGGCAGCTGCGGAGGCCGCCTGGCACGTCTTGCGGGCTGCCCAGAACAATCTTGAGGAGTTCAAGGCGCAGTACCCGGATGCCACGCTCGAGCCGGAGGAGCCAGTAACACCTCCGGCAACGCCTACGACCAAACCCGAACTCGAGCCGGAGCCAACGCAGGTGCCGGAGCCGACGTCTGAGGTAACCACCAAGCCCGAGGTGACGACGCCTCGTTCCACCACGACCGCGAAGGCAACTACGTCTGCGCCGACGACGACCTCTACGACCTCTACGACCTCGCGGACATCGACCACGTCCCCGACGTTGAAGCCCACGCCAACTACGCAGATCCAGGCGACGAAGGTCACCACGACCACGAAGGCTACGAAGCCCACGACTCCGCGTTTGTCTACCAAGACCTCGGCAGTAACGACCACACCGACTACAAATTCCTCGGAGGTTGCGCCAGCAACGAGGACGACCGCGAAGGCAACCTCGTCGGCGCCGACTACGACGTCCACGACCTCGCGCACATCGACTACGTCTCCGACGCTGAAGACCACGCCAACTACGCAGACCCGGGCGACGAAGGTCACCACGACCACGAAGTCGTCTGAGGCTGCACCGTCTACTTCCGCCGAGAAGACAAACATGGCCGCAGCAACTCCGTCGGCAGAGTCGAAGGAAACCACGACGACGCGTACGTCAGCGCAGCTCGCGGTTACCACGACAACGAGCGCGTCCACCGAGACCACGTCCACCGAGGCCACCACCACGGCAGTGGCTACTACGGTGGTGGAAACTCCGGAGGGGTCGGTCGTCGATAAGAGTACGAGCGCAACGACAACCATCACGGAATCGCTGGAGATCCCGACTGGGAAAGAAGATGGCTCGGCGAAGTCCTCGAGCAACTCGCCGCTTGCAATCATCGTGCCGAGCATTCTGCTGGTGCTTACGGGCCTCGGCGCTGTTGGGTTTTACCTGTACAAGCACTACTTCTAAACCGAAAGGGTGTGCAATTTTTCGACCGATCGGTTGATGAATCCGGGTGGTTCCCAGGCCTACTGTCGAGAAGGTCGAAAGGAACCCCGTGACTACAGTGCACACCCCAAACACAACAACCGAACACCCCGGCCGGTGGAAGGCCCTCGCGGTCCTCGCCGCGGGGCTGGCGCTGATTGTCATGGACGGCACCATCGTTGGCGTTGCCCTGCCCACGATGATCACCGCCCTTGACCTCAGCCTCACCAACGCGCAGTGGGTCAACGCGATCTACAACGTGATCTTCGCGGCGTTGCTGCTCGGCTCCGGTCGCCTCGGCGATCGCGTCGGCCGCCGCACCACGTTCGCCGCAGGCGTCGTGCTGTTCGTTGGTGGCTCGTTGCTTGCAGGCTTATCGACGACCGCAACCACCCTGATCACAGCCCGCGCCGTCCAAGGCGTCGGTGGTGCATTGGTGCTGCCGGCGACGTTGTCGTCGGTAAATTCGCTCTTCCACGGCAAGGATCGTGCCGCCGCGTTCGGTGTGTGGGGCGCCGTGATGAGTGGCACGGCGGCGCTCGGCCCGCTGCTCGGCGGGGTGCTCACGCAGTACTTCTCCTGGCAGTGGATCTTTTGGGTAAACCTGCCGCTCGGCCTGCTGGTGCTGCTGGGGATTTACGCTTGGGTGCCGCAAACCCACGGTAAACGCAACGTCCGGGGTGTCGACGTCGATGGCCTGCTGACCTCCGCCATCGGCTTCGGGCTTGTCGTATTCGGGCTCATCGAGGCGACAACGCTCGGCTGGTGGGAGAAGAAGGAAACCCTGCGTCTTGGTTCCTGGTCCTGGCCGGAGAGTTGGACTGTCTCGCCCGTGCCGTTTGCCATCGGTATCGGCCTGATCTTCATTGCCCTGTTCCTGCGCTGGGAGCTGCACCGTGCCCGCAACGGCCGCGATGCGCTTCTGGATCTCTCGCTGTTCAAAGTCGGCACCTTCTCCTGGGGCAACCTCACCGCCGCCATGGTCGCTGTCGGCGAGTTCGCTCTCATGTTTGTCCTGCCGTTGTTCCTGGTCAACGCGGTCGGCCTTTCCACCGTGCGCACCGGCCTTGTCCTTGCCGCGATGGCATTCGGCGCGTTCGTTTCCGGCGCCTCCGCCCGCCACCTCGCGGCTCGTCTCGGCGCGCCGGGTGTCGTCGTGCTTGGTCTTGCGCTTGAGGTGGTTGGTGTTGGGCTGTTGGCTGGGGTCGTCGCAACGCAAGGCTCCACCTGGCTTACCGTCGGCGCACTCGTGGTCTACGGCGTGGGGCTCGGCCTCGCCTCCGCGCAGTTGACCTCGACGGTGCTCGCCGGCATCCCCGAAGCGCAGTCGGGCGCGGGCTCGGCCACCCAGTCCACGGTGCGCCAACTCGGCTCCGCCATGGGCGCCGCGATCGCCGGATCCGCCCTGGCAGCGGCGATGGCGCGCACCATCCCGGCCTCGCTCGACGCTGTCGCCGGGGTGCCCGACAATGTGCTGTCCAAGCTGTCCGACGCCACCCAGGCGTCCGCGGGCTCGATGATCGGGCAACTTCGCGACGCCAACCCCTCCGACCCCTTCACCGCTCCCCTCGGCGACGCCCGCAGTGTGGTTGTTCAGCAGCTGTCCAGCGGGTTCGCCGAGGCCGCCGCCTGGTCGATCGGGTTCTCTGCGCTGTTCCTGCTGCTGGGCCTGCTCGGCTCGGTGATGGTGCTGCGACAGTCGAGGAAGGTGTCCGCCGTGGCGTAGTTTTCCCGCTGATCGTCTAGCTCGCAGCGAAAGCAACCAGACGATCACGCTCATACTGAAAACCGCCTTCAACATCACCTGGGGGAATGCAAAACTTTCAGCTGACCGTCTAGCTCGATCCGAAGGGGAGCTAGACGACTGCACAAAACCCCAGAAAACCCCAGAAAACCCCATCACAGAACAGCAAAAACCGGGCCCCGCACAGTCGCGGAGCCCGGCTATCAAAGACCAAACAGTCTTACTTGTCGCCCTTGTATGCGTCGATGGAGGCCTGGAGGATCTTCTCGGCTTCTGCCTTGTTGCCCCAGCCGGAGCCGGTGACTTCCTTGTTCGGTTCGAGGTCCTTGTAGTGGACGAAGAAGTGCTCGATTTCGTCCTTGACAAAGTCGGAGACGTCGTCGATGTCCTGGTAGTGGTCGTAGCGGACGTCGTCGATGACGCAGAGGAGTTTGTCGTCGCCGCCGGCTTCGTCGGTCATCTTGAATACGCCAAGCGGACGGGCCTTGACGGTGACACCCGGGAAGACTGGCTCGGGGAGGATGACGAGGGCGTCGAGTGGGTCGCCGTCGTCGGCAAGGGTGTTGTCGATGTAGCCGTAGTCGGCTGGGTACGCCATCGGGGTGAACAGGTAGCGGTCGAGGTAGACGCGGCCGGTTTCGTGGTCGAACTCGTACTTGTTGCGCGAGCCCTTGGGGATTTCGATGATGACCTCAATAGACATGGGATCTCCTTTGTTCGGTGATTGTCCGCAAATCATCATACGTGGGCTACGCTTTTGGCCGATGAAGGTATGGACTTGGGTTGCGGGCACGTTGGCGTTGGCTGCGGTTGGTGGTGTTGCTGGGTTTGGTGTGGCTGCGCATGAGCAGTTGTCGCGGATTGAGCATGCGCCGGCGTTTCGGCTTGAGCAGGCGGCGTTTCCGCTTGTGCCTGCAGAGCCTTCGCTTATCGACGACACCTTGCTGACCCAAACCCTCACCGATCTTGCTGAGAATCCTGGTCTGGGACAGTTCCATGGTCGTGTGTCCGCGGCAGGCGGCGACGTGGTGTTTGACAGGGCGTCGGGGGATGCGTTGCGCCCGGCGTCGGTGACGAAGGTGCTCACGGCCGCGGCGGCGCTGATCGAGTTGGGGCAAAGCGACACGATTACGACGCAGGTGGTGCGTGCCGCGGATTCGGGTGCGGTGACGATCAAGGCCGCTGGCGACGTGTGGTTGGACGCGGAGGCACTCGACGAGCTGGCGGGCCAGATCGGGGAGGCGTCCGAGGTGTACGTGGATACGTCGGCCTGGGCTGGCATGCCGGAGATGATGCCGGGCTGGGATCCGCTGGATATCGACGGCGGTTACGTCGCACCACTGCAGCCCGCAATGCTGTCCGGCGGGCGCTTGGACGGGGAGACGTCTGGGGACGTGCCGCGTTCGCACACGCCGGCCCTCGACGTGGCGCAGGCGCTGGCGAACCGACTCGGTGCTGGTGTTGTGGATGTGCGCGAGGCCCCCACCGACGCCGAGGTTGTCGCCGAGGTGGAATCGCCGACGCTGGTGGAGCGCCTCGAGATGATGATGAAGGAATCCGACAACGTCTACGCCGAGGCGATCGGACGCGAGGTCGCGCTCGCGCGCGGGGTGAAGGATGCGCCGTCGGCGACGCTGTCGTTGCTGCAGGAGCACGGCATTGATACGTCGGGTGTGGCGCTCTCGGACAACTCGGGCTTGTCTACCGACAACCGGATCCCGCCGGTGGTGCTGGATAGTGTGCTCGTGGAAGCTACGACCAAACCCGAACTCCGCCCGCTTCTGGCAACACTGCCGGTTGCGGCGGGCGAGGGCACGCTGGCGGACCGCTACGGCGACCTCCCAGGGCGCGGCTGGGTCCGCGCGAAAACCGGCACGCTCGACGGCACCGCCTCGCTGGCCGGGACGGTGACCAGCGTGAACGGAAACATCTACACGTTTGCGCTGATCTGTAACGACGCCGACGTGCTCGCGGCGCGCCGGGCCATGGACGAGTTCACCTCGGCGCTGCGAGCTTTCTAAAAGGCACTCTGATGCAACCGTTTTGGCCACGTCGCTCGCCGCACTTTCTTGCGTGCAGGAGGGCCGTGCGCCCCTTCGACGGGCCTGCGGTGATCGGGATGTCGGGCGGACCGGACTCGTTAGCGCTGGTCGCGGCGGCTGCGGCAGAGCAAAAGGACGTCTCGGTCCTGGTCGTGGACCACGGTTTGCAGCCCGGATCGACCGACGTCGCCGAGCGCGCCGCGGCCGTGGCGCGCGAGTTCGGGTTTGCCTCTACGGTCGCCAACGTGACAGTAGGTCCCGGCAACGTCGAGGCCGCCGCGCGCGAAGCAAGGTACGCCGCACTGCTCGAATCCGGCCGCGACGTCTGGGTCGCACACACCGCCGACGACCAGGCAGAAACCCTGCTACTCGGCGCGTTGCGGGGCAACCCGTCGGGCATGGCGCAGCGCAACGGGAAGATCGTCAGGCCGTTCCTACACATCCGCCGCGCAGACACCGTCGGGGCGTGCGAGGAACTCGGGCTCGAAGTCTGGCACGACCCGATGAATTCCGACCCGGCGTATCGTCGCGTAGCAATGCGCCAAAGCATCATCCCTGCGCTGACGGACTTGCTGGGCGGGGATGCGGTGCCGGCCCTTGCCACCACCGCGAACCGCATCGCAGCCGACCAGGCGCTCATTGAACAACTCGCGGACCTCACGCCGACCACGTCGTGTGTGGAGTTGGAGGGGGATGCGGGGCCGGTGAGGCGTCGTCGATTAGCAATATGGCTCTTAGATGAAGGAGTGCGGGTTCAAGGCGACCAACTGGCGGCGATCGAGGCACTGGTGACCAACTGGCGCGGGCAGGGGCCGATCGCGGTCGGTGGCGGGCGTTCGGTGGCGCGAATCGACGGGAAACTGGTCCTGACCTAGCCCAAATGTCCCAGGTGGTTGTGCCTTGTAGGAATCTAGTGGCAAGATGAGGAAGTTACGCGCAGGTGAACTGCGTGACGTCCGCGAGGCACAGCGAAAGGGAAAGGCCAGCCCATGACTGAGTTGCACGACACGAAGGATTTCAACGTTCCGCCGAACCGTTACGGCGACGACGTGGAGGCAATCCTGATCAGTGAGGAGGCGTTGCAGGACCGTATCCAGGAGTTGGCGGATATGGTGTCGGAGAAGTACCGCGACTCTGAAGAGGACCTCATTTTGGTGTGTGTGCTGAAGGGGGCGGTGTTCTTCCTAACGGACTTTGCGCGCAAGCTCTCCATTCCGGCTGAGATGGAGTTCATGGCGGTGTCCTCTTACGGCAACTCGACGACGAGTTCTGGCGTGGTCCGCATTCTGAAGGACCTGGATAAGGAGATCGCCGGCCGTGATGTGCTGGTGGTTGAGGACATCATCGATTCGGGTCTGACGCTGTCGTGGTTGCTGCGTAATTTGAAGAACAGGAACCCGAAGAGCCTTGAGGTCGTTACTCTATTGCGCAAACCGGATGTGCAGACGGCGCAGATCGACTTGCTTGACATTGGGTTCGATATCCCGAATGAGTTTGTGATCGGCTACGGCCTGGATTACGCGGAGCGCTACCGTGATTTGCCGTACGTGGGCACGTTGCATCCGCGCGTGTACTCGGACGCTGAGTAAAGCCGACTAGAACAAAGGTTTATGAGCAAAAATAAAAACGTCATGCGGTGGGGCATTATGGGCGCCATCGCGCTTATTGTGCTCTATTTGCTGACGCTGATTGGGGACGATTCCCGCGCTTACCAGAGCGTGGATACGTCGGTGGCGATGCAGCAGCTCCGCGAACATAACGCGGAGGAAGTGCAGATCGATGACCGCGAGCAGCGGGTGCGTATTGATCTGCGTGAGCCAATTACTGTCGACGAGCGCGAGGGCGTCGAGGCAATCTCCGCCCAGTACCCGGCTCGTACCGCACCGGATGTGTTCCAGGCGGTGCGTGATTCTGAGGCGGATTCCTACCAGACGAACGTGACGCAGGATTCGTTCCTGATGTCCATGCTGGGCTTCATGCTGCCGATGATCCTGGTGTTCGGCTTGCTGTTCTACTTCATGTATCGCATGCAGTCGGGCGGCGGCGGACCGTTTGGCATTGGTGGTTCGAAGGCGAAGCAGCTGACCAAGGACAACCCGACCAACACGTTCGATGACGTGGCGGGTGCCGACGAGGCCGTCGACGAACTCCACGAAGTGGTGGACTTCCTCACCGACCCGAGCGTGTACGAAAAGCTCGGCGCGAAGATCCCGCGTGGTGTGCTGCTCTATGGCCCGCCGGGCACCGGTAAGACCCTGCTCGCGCGTGCTGTCGCGGGTGAGGCAGGTGTGCCGTTCTACACCATTTCTGGTTCTGACTTTGTGGAGATGTTCGTCGGTGTCGGTGCGTCCCGTGTGCGTGACCTGTTCAAGCAGGCGCGTGAGAACGCTCCGTGCATCATCTTTGTCGACGAGATCGACGCCGTCGGCCGCCAGCGCGGCTCCGGTATGGGTGGCGGCCACGACGAGCGCGAGCAGACCCTGAACCAGTTGCTGGTGGAGATGGATGGTTTCTCCGGCCGCGAGGGCGTGATCCTGCTGGCGGCGACGAACCGTCCGGACATCCTGGACCCCGCGCTTTTGCGCCCGGGCCGTTTCGACCGCCAGATTCCGGTATCCAACCCGGACCTCGCGGGCCGTGCCCAGATTTTGAAGGTGCACGCGAAGGACAAGCCGTTGGCCAAGGACGTCAACCTGGATGCTTTGGCCAAGCGCACCGCGGGCATGTCGGGTGCGGACCTGGCAAATGTGCTTAACGAGGCCGCGCTGCTCACCGCCCGCATCGGCGGCAACGTGATCACCGCGGATGCGCTGGAGGAGGCCACGGACCGCGTGATCGGCGGCCCGCGTCGCTCCAGCAAGATCATCTCTGAGCACGAGAAGAAGGTCACCGCCTACCACGAGGGCGGCCACACGCTGGCCGCGTGGGCGCTCAAGGACATCGAGCGCGTGTACAAGGTGACCATCCTTGCCCGCGGCCGCACCGGCGGTTTCGCCATGACGGCCGACGAGGACGACAAGGGGATGTACACCCGCGACGAACTGTTTGCCCGCATGGTGTTCGCCATGGGCGGCCGCTCCGCCGAGGAGCTCGTCTTCGGCGCCCCGACCACCGGTGCGTCGAACGATATCGAGCAGGCCACGAAGATCGCACGTGCGATGGTCACCGAATACGGCATGACCTCCTCGCTCGGCGCGGTGAAGTACGGCCAGGAGCAGGGCGATCCGTTCTCCGGCCGCGGCGGTGGCGGCACACTCGAGTACTCGCCGGCAGTCGCCGCGAAGATCGACGAGGAGATGCAGGCGCTTCTCGACGAAGCCCACAAGGTCGCCTACACAACCCTCGAGCGCTACCGCGACGAGCTGGATACGTTGGCCTCGAAGCTTCTGGAGAAGGAAACCCTGCGCCGGGGCGATCTGGAGGAGATCTTCGACTCGATCGAGCCGCAACGCCCGACCTTGCCGGAGCACGACGTGCGCTTCGGCCGCCAGATCGGTCGCGAGCCGGTGAAGACCCCGGTGGAGATTGCGAAGGAGCGTGGCGAGGAGCCACCGAAGCGCTTCTCCATCCTGGAGGCGTCGAAGGCGACGCGTGAGCGTCGTCGCAAGGAACGCGAGGCGGAAGAGAAGGCAGCGGAGAAGAAGAGCTCCACGCGTTGGCAGCCGCCGAAGGGCCAGGCCCCGCAGTATCGCGGTGAGAAACCACCGGCGGACTGGACCTACGTGGGCGGACCGCAACCAAAGCAGCCTAAGCCGAAGCAGCACCCGGGTGCGGAGAACTACCCAACCCGGGAGACCGAGGAGATCGGCTTCCGCCTGCCGGAGCACGAACGCCCAGACCACCCAGCACGTGGTCCGGAGCCGGAGACCCGTCCGACTGCGTCTGAAGACGAGACCACCCAGTTGCCGCGCGAGCCGCGGGAGCCGAAGCACAGGAGGGACGACGATGACGACGTCTAAGTTTGACCAGGCCCGCGCCGAGGCGGCCGTGCGTGAACTGCTCATCGCGGTGGGGGAGGACCCGGACCGCGAGGGCCTCGTGGAGACGCCAGCGCGTGTGGCGCGCGCCTACGCCGAGGTGTTCGCGGGCCTGCACGAGGACCCGAAGGTGCACCTGGAGAAGTCCTTTTCGGAGAACCACCGCGAGTTGGTGCTCGTGCGTGACATTCCGATCTACTCCACCTGCGAGCACCACCTCGTGCCGTTCTACGGCGTGGCCCACATTGGCTACATCCCTGGCCAGGACGGCAAGGTGACCGGCCTGTCCAAGCTGGCCCGTGTGGCGGATATGTACGCGAAGCGCCCGCAGGTGCAGGAGCGGTTGACGGCGCAGATTGCGGACGCGATCGTCGAAAAGCTTGATGCGTCTGCGGTGATCGTCGTCATCGAATGCGAGCACCTGTGCATGGCAATGCGTGGAATTCGGAAGCCGGGTGCGACAACGACCACGTCCGCGGTGCGCGGCGGTTTTCAGAAGAACGCGGCCTCGCGTGCCGAGGTCATGAGCCTGATTAGGGGATAGAACACCAATGACCACTGTCGCCGACCTGACACTGTCCGGACGCACGAGTGTGATGGGGATTGTCAACGTCACGGAGGATTCGTTTTCGGATGGCGGCAAGTGGCTCGCCACCGACGATGCCATCGCCCATGCCCACGAGTTGGTGAAGTTGGGGGCGGACATTATCGACGTCGGCGCCGAATCCACCCGACCCGGCGCCACCCGCGTTCCCGCGGAGGTGGAAGCGGAGCGCATTCGCCCGGTGATCCGGACGTTGCACGAGGATGGCATCCGGACCTCGATTGACACGATGCGTGCCGCTACCGCGCAGGCCGCTGCTGAAGAGGGCGTGGATCTGATCAACGATGTCTCCGGTGGCCTGGCGGATGAGGACATGTACCGCGTGATGGCGGAAACGCAGCTGCCGGTGTGCCTCATGCACTGGCGTGCGGACGCGTTTGTCAACGCCTCGGGTGCGGCCGACCACGGCGGGGATGTGGTCAAGGACGTCCACCAGGTGCTGGCAGAACTCGTCGAGAACGCCCTGGCCGCGGGGGTGGCCAAGGAGCAGATCACGCTGGACCCGGGGTTGGGCTTTGCTAAGACCGCGGCCGATAACTGGGCGCTGCTCAACGCCCTGCCGGAGTTTATCGCCGGTGAGTTCCCGATTCTTGTGGGTGCGTCGCGCAAGCGTTTCCTCAGGGAGATCCGCGCGGATCGTGGTCTGGAGCACTCCCCGGTGGATGCGGACCCGGCTACCGCTGCCGTCACGGCGCTGTCTGCCCAGGCCGGCGCCTGGTGCGTTCGTGTGCACGAGGTTGCGGTCTCGCGCGACGCGGTGGATGTGGTGGCAAGGTGGAACCATGGCTGACCGCATCGAACTCAAGGGGCTTAAGTTCCACGCCAACCACGGCGTGCTCGAGCACGAAACGGAGTTTGGCCAGGCGTTCTCGCTGGACATTACGTGCTGGTTGGAGTTCGCAGACGCCGCGCGTGACGACGACCTGACCAAAACCGTCAACTACGCCGAACTGGCCGACACCGCGCTGGCCATTGCCATCGGTACGCCACGCCAGTTGATTGAGACCGTGGTTGTCGAGATCGCAGAGACCGCTATGCGCACCTACGACGTGCTGCAGGCCATCGAGGTCACTCTGCACAAGCCGCACGCGCCGATCCCGGCAGTGTTCGACGACGTCGCAGTAGTGGCTCGCCGCTCCCGGAAACGGATGTGATGCCCATGCGCGCAGTGCTGTCCTCCGGATCGAACATGGGTGATGCGCGTGCGCACCTGCGCGCGGTTGTGGATGAGTTCGCGAGCGAAACCGTTGCTGCCAGCTCCATCTACGCCACCGCGCCCTGGGGCAAGACTGACCAGCCGGACTTTCTCAATCAGAGCCTGCTGGTGGAGGTGGACCAAACCCCGCACGAGTTGCTCGAGCGCTGCCAGCGCCTGGAAAACGAGGCCGACCGTGTGCGCGTGGAGCGCTGGGGCCCTCGCACCCTGGACGTGGACATTGTCTGGATCGAGGGCTATACCTCCGACGATCCGGTGCTGACCGTCCCGCACCCGCGGGCGCACCTGCGCCAGTTTGTGCTCGAGCCGTGGTTGGAGATTGATCCGGGTGCGGAGTTGAAGGGGTCGTCGATACGCGAGCTGCTCGATGGCCTGGAGGATCAAGGGGTGCGCAAACTATGAAGCGCACGCCGATCGAGGGGATCATCGCCGCTGCTGGTTTCAGTGCCGCGGCTGCGCTGATTGTGGTGCGTCGCTACTACAGCTGGCTGGAGTCGCTGGATGTGATCGTGCCGCTGTCGTTGTGGTGCATCGCCGCGGTGGCTGGGTGGCTGGCGTGGGTGGTACACAAGCGCCGCAAGGACGGCCAGGTGGGGCTGGATCGGAGCCAACTCAACCCGATGCAGGCGGCGAACTTCATGGTGTTCGGCAAGGCCAGCGCCTGGGCAGGTGCGATCTGTGGCGGCATGTATGCAGGCGCGTTGATGTATGTGGTGCGCAAACTGGATGTGCTCGCAGCAGCATCTGACGACGTTGTGCCTTTGACCGTTGGCACCCTCGGCGGCGTCGCGCTGTGTGTAGCCGGGTTGGTGCTGGAGAAAAACTGCGAGGTGTCGCCACCCGCCGACGGGCAGGGGGTTGGCTAGAGTGTTGGGCATGAGTGCCAAAAACACATCCAGTGACAGCGCAACCCTGTGGGTCATCGTCCCCTTTGTTGTCGCCGTAATTGGCACCGTTGTCATGCTGTTTACCAACTCTGCCAACGCGCTGAAGATCGCGTTGATCTTCGCGCTGTGGGCCGGAGCGGCCGGGTTGATCTTGAACTTCCGCAGCCGCCGCGAGCGTGACGACGCCACCCGAGACGCCGAAGCAGCTCGCGAACAAGTCCGCGAGCAGGAAGAACGCCACAAGGCCGTCATCGCCGCCCTGCCGCAGAGCGAGGGCTCCGCGGTGGACATGGAAGCCCTTCGCGCGCTGCAGGATGAGATCCAGGCACTGCGAGCACAGTTGGAGGAGCTCAACGGCCGCGTCTTCGAGTACGAGCCGGCCGCCGTGCGCGCCTCTGCGCGTCGCATCTCCGAGTTGGAGAGCACCCCAGAACCAGAGCCAGCGCCGGAACCCACCCCGGAACCAGAACCGATCTCAGAACCAGAACCAGCGCGCCCGTCGCCGTCCAACGACGACACTGTCGTGCTCGACCGCGTGCGTCCGACAGGTGCGCCGAGCTCGGATGCGATCGCTGGCCGCATTGGCACCCAGCCGTCCGGCCGCCCTGCCCGCAACCCGCTGTCTGACCTGATCAGCGAGCGAAAGGCGCAAGCGGAAGCAGAAGCAAAGCCAGAACCGCAGCCAGAACCCAAGCCGGAGCCAACCCCGGAACCGGAACCGCAGGAGGAGCCGCGCCGTTCGGGCCGCCGTCGTCGTGACGAGCGCGAGAACTCCATTTCCGTCGCTGAACTGCTCGCCCGCCGGGGGAAGTAAATGGCGCCACGCCTGCTCGTAGGCGCAATCCCCGGCCACAGCCAACTCGCTCTCGACATGGAGCGCGCCGGGCACACCGTGCGCCCGATCGATATCAACACCGACCCG
The DNA here is from genome assembly GCF_001837615.1 of Corynebacterium sp. HMSC070H05. Lineage (NCBI taxonomy): Bacteria > Bacillati > Actinomycetota > Actinomycetes > Mycobacteriales > Corynebacteriaceae > Corynebacterium > Corynebacterium sp. HMSC070H05. Next base: position 51,673 of record NZ_KV833293.1, on the reverse strand, counting down.
GGCGCGATCGCGCACGTGGACCTCGTGCTCATCGACGGCTCCGCGAACGATATCCGTGCCGCCGCAGAAATCCTGGCTGATTACGCGCGCCCGCAGCAGATGTTCCTCCACACCGCGTTGGAGGAAGGCCCGCAGTTGCTTGACGACGTCGAAACGTCCCAGGCCATCACCATGTGCGCCCACAACCTCTTCGACAACATCTGGGTCACCTCCGCCGCGGACGAACTCGGCGAAACCGTCGTGGGGCTGCTCATCGCGGAGATCGGCGGCACGAGCATGCGTATCGACGACACCGTCCGCCCCACCATCGCCGCCGCCCAAGAACTTCGCGCGCTGGAAGCGACGGTGCGCGACGACGCGCTCGAGCTGCTCATCGATACGGTTCCTGCGTTTGAGGCGGTGGCGGAGAAGTTCATCGAGGCGGCGTCGGGTCGTCGATACGCAAAAAGCGTCAACGACTTGGACCGGATGCTCGACGCACTGCCGGAACCCGGGGTGCGCAGGCTGTTTGTGGATCTGCAGCGCCGACGCGGTGAGATGGAGCAGGACACGGATACGGAACTGTGGGTTATTCAGAAATACGAGGGAAGATAAAGGGGAAGATAGATGGCGTTTGAGGCAGGTAAGGCAGTCGTCGTTACGGATGAGGCGCTGCTGGCAACGTACGGGCGGGCGTTTCGCAAGATTGGCAAGTCCGTTGTGGTCGTGCCGTTGGGTCGCGATGTGCACGCGGGTCACATTGAGTTAATCCGTGCGGCGAAGTCGCTGCTCGGCTCGTACGTCGTGGTCACGTTTACTGGCGACGAGGTGCCGGACATCTTCGCCGAGGAGAAGGTGGACGTGGTGTTCCACGGCCCGCTGGAGACCAAGGTGCGGGTGGATTCCGGGGTGGATCCGCTGGAGGACCCGGAGCACACGCAGCGCGAGGTGGCGCGCATCCTTGCTGCGATTAACGCCTCGCATGCGACGGATGTGGTGTTGGGGGAGAAGGACTTTGAGGTGCTCGTCGCCACGCAATATGCGGTCTCTGGCCTGCGTATGGAGGTCAAACTGCACTCCGTGCCTACCGTGCGCACCCCGAACGGGCTGGCGGTGTCGCTGCGCAACGCCGACGTGCCGGAGGACCTGCGCGAGGCCGCTCTCGCACTGCCGGCGGCGCTGACCGCAGGCGCCCACGCCGCTGAGCAGGGCGCCGAGGTCGTGTTGGAAACCGTGCGTGGTGTGCTCGCCGCCGAGGGCCTTGAACCGGCCTACCTTGAGCTGCGCGACCTGGCGATGCGCGAAGCGCCCGAGCGTGGCGACGCCCGCCTCCTCGCCGCCGTCGACCTCGGCCCTGTGCGCCTGGCCGACAACGTGGGTTTGCCGCTCGGGATTGGCTTCAAGCACATCGAAGAAGATAGGTAGCCGAACGGGCTGCGGTCGCAGGCGGTAGAATGCGGCGCATGTCTGTGCCCAACATCGCCGGAATCCTCGCCGACCGCTTCGGCTTCGCCTTCACCCCTGAGCAGGTGCGTGAAAGCGGCCGTACTGAAACGTCCACGTTGTACACCGCGTCGGACGACAAAGGCCACGCCGTAGAGGTGGAGGTCTTTGACACGAAGGTGGCGGAACACCTCGGCGCCGACGTGAACACGCTCAACAGCCGCCTCGCGCTGGCGGCGCATCCGGGCGCGTTCCAGCCGCGCAGTGTGGGTACCACCGACGAAGGGCAGCTTTTCGTCCTGCGCGAGGCCGCAACCGGCACGCCGCTGAGCGACCTCATTGCGGAGAAGGGCGCGACGTTTACCCAGCAGGAAGTGCGTGACCTGCTCGCCCCGGTGGTCGAGGCCATCGATGACTACGACCTCAAGGGCCTGTCCGGGTTCGTCTCCCGTTCTATTTCGCCGGAGCGACTTTTGGTGCAGCCGCAGTGGTCGACCACCCCGGTGAAGCTCACCCTGGTTGGTCCGAGTACCGACGCGGTTGGCTCGGATGAGGAGTTGGCCAAGGCGAATGTGGACAAGTTCGCCAGCGTGGTCAGTCTGATGACGGGAGAGGCCCCACGCGAGGGCGTGCGCACCTGTGCGGATGTGCTGCATATGGTGCCGGTGGGCGAGGCGCCCCAGGAGGCGTCCAACATCGACGTTGCTCCCAACCCGGAGGACGGCTATCGCAAGCGCCCTGAGCCGTACGCGTACGGCCCGGACGGCAACTACACCCGCCCGGCGGCGACGAACGAGAAGAAAGTCCCGTGGCCGTGGATCATCGCGATCCTGGCGCTACTGCTCATCGCTATTGCGGCACTGTGGTATTGGTCCGCCAACCGCGGCGAGGCCTGGGAGGGTGCGGAGGCGCAGATCGCCGAGGAGTACCCGGATATCGTGTCCAAGAAGTCCGGCCAGAAGGGCTGGCAGGACCTGCGCTGCGAGAACGGCTCGACCGATCCGGACCAGGAAGGCAAGATCCGCTGCGCCAACGCAGAGTTGGGCGTGTCTGTGGTGAAGTACGCCGACGAGTATGACCGCGACGATGCGGTGCCGGACCCGCGCGAGGCCGTCGTTCTGGGCTCCGGTGAGTGCACCGTGAACTCCTATGAGTTGCCGGACGCGAACCCGCCTGCCTATGTGATGGTGCCGCAGGACAAGCCTGAATACCTCATGATTATTAACGGTTTGAACTCGGAAGAGCAGCGTCTGGATCTTCCGCTTTGCCAATAGACTACGATTGACCGGCGTGAGTACGCAGGATCTTTCAGAGCAGCAGCAAATCCGCCGGGAGAAGAGGCAACGGCTTATCGGCGAGGGCCGTGATGCCTACCCCGTCGAAGTTGACCGTACGACCTCGCTGAAGGACCTGCGGGCGAAGTACCAGGTCGTTGAAGAGGGCGAAGGCGACGGCGTGACCCGCCTTGAGGCCGGCCAGGAAACCCAGGATGTGGTGGCCGTCGCCGGCCGCATCATGTTCCAGCGCAACACTGGCAAGCTTTGCTTTGCCACCTTGCAGGAGGGTGACGGCACCCAGTTGCAGGTCATGTTGTCGCTGGCAGAGGTGGGCGAGGAGGCCCTCGCGCAGTGGAAGGCTGACACGGACCTGGGTGACATTGTCTCGGTTCGTGGGCGCATCATTGCTTCTCGACGAGGCGAGCTCTCCGTCCAGGCACAGTCCTGGCACATGGCCTCGAAGGCCTTGAGCCCGCTTCCGGTCGCGTTTGCGGACATGAACGAGGAGCAGCGCGTCCGTCGCCGTTACACGGATCTGATCATGCGCGAGGATGCGCGCAAGAACGCCATGACCCGTATCAAGGTCATGGCCGCGGTGCGTAAGTTCCTGACGGGCCTGGACTTTGTGGAGATTGAGACGCCGATGCTGCAGACGCTGCACGGCGGTGCTGCGGCGCGTCCGTTTGTCACCCACTCCAACGCCTTGGATATCGACTTGTACCTGCGCATTGCGCCGGAGCTCTACCTAAAGAGGGCCGTTGTTGGTGGTCTGGAGCGCGTCTTTGAGATCAACAAGAACTTCCGCAACGAGGGCGTGGATTCGTCCCACTCGCCGGAGTTCACCATGTTGGAGACCTACCAGGCGTGGGGCACCTACAAGGACGGCGCCGAAACCATGAAGGGTCTTGTCCAGTTCTGTGCCCAGGAAGTCTTCGGCTCCCAGAAGGTCACGCTGGCTGACGGCACCGAGTATGACTTCGGCGGCGAGTGGAAGGTACTGGAGATGTACCCGTCGCTCAACGAGGCGCTGCAGCGTAAGTTCCCGGGCCAGCCTGAGGTGACCATCGATTCCTCCGTGGAGGAACTCAAGGGCATCGCTGAGATTATCGGTCTGAAGGTTCCGGAGAATGCAGGCTGGCTGCACGGCAAGCTTGTTGAGGAAATCTGGGAGGAGCTTTGCTCCGACCAGCTCTATGAGCCGACCTTTGTCATTAACTTCCCGGTGGAGACCTCCCCGCTGACCCGCGACCACCGCGAGCAGCCGGGTGTGACCGAGAAGTTCGACCTCTACGTCCGTGGCTTCGAATTGGCCACCGGCTACTCCGAGCTCATCGACCCGGTGATCCAGCGCGAGCGCTTCGAAGACCAGGCCCGCCTGGCGGCGCATGGTGACGACGAGGCCATGGTGCTCGACGAGGACTTTCTCGCCGCTATGGAGCAGGGCATGCCGCCGACAGCAGGTTGCGGCATGGGCGTGGATCGCCTGCTGATGGCCTTGACCGGCCTGGGTATCCGCGAGACCGTCCTGTTCCCGATGGTGAAGCCGGAGGCGTAACGACGATGCGCCGTTGGCCCCTCGCAGCAGCCGGAGTACTCCTCGCAGCCTCGTTGGCGGGCTGTGGCAGTAGTGAACAAGCAGAGCTTGCGGAGCCAACGGTGCCTACCACGCCAACCACAACAACGTCGCAGCTGCCCCCACCGGATTGCTCCACTGATGCAATCAAAAATTCGCCAGGGCTTGAAGAGTTTGAGCTGTATGGTCCTTGCGAAGGTGGATTCACTCGTCCTGGAGTTCCGAATTCCGGCAACATCATCCTCGCGCAGTGGGACGGTAAGCACTGGGTAGAAGTAGAGTCCGATGGCGTGTGGGATGGCATGGGTATGGCGCGGCCGTGCTTTAACCCGGGTCGTCTTGAGGAGCTCGGCGTTCCCGAATCCCTGGCGGATAAGGAGCCACGCTGCGGCGTATACCCGCCTGGTCAGGAGCCGCCCCACAAGAAGCAGGCGAAGGCTTCCACTCCTGTGCCGACATCGAGCACACTCGACCCAAACTGGGGGATTAAGCGCGACAGCGATGGCGTGATTGTCGAGGCGCAGTTTGAAGGGGTTAAGCGTCAAATCTCTGCGCCGAATTGTGATGGACGAGGAATTCTCATTCTCGATTCCGTAATTGCGGACGGAGATGTTGGCTCGACACACTCCAAGCTTGCGTTTGACATTGCATATCTCGGCGATGGAAATGCTGAGTTCACCTATCCAGGTCACTGCCCGTCGCTTCGCGCACAGGTCGATGGCAACGATATTTACCCGGTGTACCTCGATTTTGGCCACGACACGGATGCGCTGTGTGCTGCAAAGAAGAACTACGGCGGGAACGCGCGAGTGTTGTCGGATCGTGAGGAATATCTCGACCCCTGCTAATTGTGCACGGTGGTTATAACCAACTAACGTTTGATGTGACTAAACCATGTGGTTGAAAGGAGCATCAGCATGGCGACCACTAAGGCGAGCCTGCAAGATCAGGCTGCCGATATCCTCGCCGGAATCGGCGGGGCCGACAACATCGCATCGATGACGCACTGTGCGACCCGACTGCGGTTCGAACTCAACGACGCCTCCCTGGCCGACAAAGACCGCCTCGAAGCAAACCCGAAGGTAATGGGCGCGGTACCCCAGGGCGGCAGCCACTACCAGGTCATCGTCGGTGGTGACGTGGCTACGGTGTACAACGCGATCAATAACCTGCCCGAGATGGCGGGCCGCTCGGTTTCCAACGACGAGCTGAAGAAGCAGCAGCGTGACAAGGCTAAGGGCAAGATGCCGTGGCTGGATACGTTCTTCGAGTACCTTTCCGACTCCTTCCGCCCGATCCTGGGTGTGCTGTTGGGCGCGTCGCTGATCATTGCGTTTGCGGCGTTCCTCGACGCGTTTCACATCATTGACTTCCGCGCGGAAGTGAAGACGCCGGGCTGGCAGTTCGTCGACGCCATGTGGGGCTCGGTGTTCTTCTTCCTGCCGGTGGCGGTGGCCTACAACGCGGGCAAGAAGCTCAACATCGACCCGTGGGTGCCAGCGGCGATCATGCTTGCGCTATTTACCCCGGACTTCATTGACTTGAAGGACCACCCCGATGCGCGGGTGATCGATCTGTTCGGCGCACCGACCGACGTCGTCGATGTGTTCGGCCTGCCGATGATTCTGAACGGCTACAACGGCAACGTGTTCGTGCCGCTGATCATGGCGGCTGTTGCGGCCCTGCTGTACAAGGGGTTGCAGAAGATCATTCCGTCTGCCGTGCACATGGTGTTTGTGCCGTTTTTGACGCTGCTGGTCATGATCCCGGTCACCGCGTTCATCATTGGCCCGTTCGGCTACCTGCTCGGCGCGTGGATCGGTACTGGTCTGGCGTGGATGAACGGCAATGCGCCGTTCCTGTTCGCGCTGCTGATCCCGATGCTCTACCCGTTCCTGGTTCCGCTTGGCCTGCACTGGCCGCTTAACGCGCTGATGCTGGTGAACATCAACACCCTTGGCTACGACTTCATCCAGGGCCCGATGGGTGCGTGGAACTTTGCCTGCTTCGGCGCCACCGCCGCGGTGCTGGCTATTTCTATTCGTGACCGCGACCCGCTGATGCGCCAGACCTCCGGTTCCGCCCTCGCCGCGGGCCTGCTCGGCGGCATCTCCGAGCCGTCGCTCTACGGTATCCACCTGCGCTTTAAGAAGATCTACCCGCGCATGCTCGTCGGCTGCTTCGCCGGCGGCCTGACTATCGCGATCCTGGGCACCCCGTTCGGTGGTGTGAAGACGAACGCGTTCGTGTTCACCTCCATCCCGACCATGTTCGTGTTCGACCCGATGTGGGTCTACATGATCGCCATCGCAGTGGCGTTCTTCACCTCGTTCTTCATCATCCTGATCACCGACTACCGCACCCCTGAGGAGAAGGCGGACGCGCTTGCTCGCGCGGCTGCTGCTCGTGAGGAGGAGCCGGTTGCGGTTGTGGGGTCGTCGCAAAGCACTGAAAGCACAGTGCTCGCTCCTGTCGCTGGTGAGGTTGTGGCGATGGCAGCGCTTAACGACGCCGCCTTCGCTTCCGGCGCCCTCGGCCAGGCTGTTGGTGTGATTCCGGCGAATGACAAACTCACCGTGGTTGCGCCCGCTGCGGGCAAGGTGATTTCTGTGGCGAAGACTGGCCACGCCTACGGCATCAAGACCGACGACGGCGCGGAACTGCTCGTCCACATCGGCATCGACACCGTGAAACTCGAGGGCGAGGGCTTCACCCCGCTGGTGGAGAAGAAACAGGAGGTTGCGGCAGGTGACGCGCTGGCGGAGGTGGACTTCCCAGCGATTGCTGCCAAGGGGGTCGACACCACTGTGATCACCACCGTGGTCAACTCCAAGAAACTCGGCGGAGTAAACGACGTGGCCGATGGCACCGTCGAAATTGGAGATGCGATCCTCGAGATCACGCCCGCCGAGTAGGCTCGGTGGCATGACTGAGCGCACAGTTCTTCACGGCATTGGTGTGTCCGCTGGTACTACCTGCGGACCCGTCGCGGTAGTGACCCCGGCGGTGGGTATCGATAACCACGAGCCCGCCTCCGTGAACCCCGAGGCGGATGGTCAGCGGATACGGGAAGTGTTGGGGGAGGTGGCGTCGTCGTTACGCGAACGCGCGGCGCACGCCAACTCGAAGGCGTCGCAGGAGGTGCTCGAGGCCACCGCGGCGCTGGCCACGGATCGTGGCCTGATCCGCGGGGTGGACAAGGAACTGAAGAAGGGCAGCGGCCCCACCAAAGCGGTACACGACGCGGTGGAGACGTACGCGAACAAGCTGCGCAAACTCGGCGGCTACATGGCCGAGCGTGTCACCGACCTTTACGACATCCGCGACCGCGCCACCGCACGCCTTCGCGGCTTGCCGGAGCCGGGCGTGCCGGATCTGACGGCACCGTCTGTGCTGGTCGCGCACGATCTTGCGCCCGCTGAGACCGCCACGCTGGACCCTGCGATGGTGCTCGGCATTGTCACCGAGGCGGGTGGCGCGACCTCGCATACCGCGATCCTCGCCGCACAGCTCGGCATCCCCGCCGCAGTGCAGGTCAAGGGCATTTCCGATGCGATTGTCGACGACCCCCGCATCGCCCTCGACGGCAGCACCGGCCAAATCATCGTCGCCCCGTCCGATGAGGACGTCGCCGAACTCGACGAGCGCTCCCGCCGCCGCGCCGCCGCACTGGAAGGCTCCGCCGGCGCCGGCGCCACCCGCGACGGCCACGCCGTGAAACTGCTGGCCAACATCGGCACTGCCGAAGACGCGGTGAAGGCTGCGGGCTACGACCTGGAAGGCTCCGGCCTGTTCCGCTCTGAGTTTCTCTTCCTGGATCGCGACTCCGCGCCCAGCGTGGACGAGCAGACCGAGACCTACACCAAGGTCCTCGAGGCCTTCGGTGCGCGCCGCGTGGTGGTGCGCACCCTCGACGCCGGCGCCGACAAGCCGCTGTCGTTTGCGGACCTTGGCGAGGAGGAAAACCCCGCCCTCGGCCGCCGTGGCCTGCGCCTGTCCCAAGCCCGCGAGGATCTGCTCGCCGACCAATTGGAGGCACTCGCCAACGCGCAGCGCAACGTCCCGGACGCCGAACTGTGGGTCATGGCGCCCATGGTCGCCACGGTCGAGGAGGCCGAGTGGTTCGCCGAACGCGCCCGCGCTGCTGGCCTGAAGCAGGTGGGCATCATGGTCGAAACCCCTGCGGCCGCGATTCGCGCCGGGCAGGTGCTCGACGTTGTGGACTTCGGCTCCATCGGCACCAACGACCTTTCCCAGTACACGATGGCCGCTGACCGCATGCAGGGCGAACTCGCCGAACTGCTCTCGCCCTGGCAGCCCGCGGTGCTGTCCATGATCCGCGAGACCTGCCGTGGCGGTGAAGCTACTGGCAAACCCATCGGCGTGTGTGGCGAGGCCGGCGGCGACCCGCTCATGGCCCTCGTCCTTGTCGGCCTTGGTGTGAAGTCGCTGTCTATGGCGCCCGGCAAGGTCAACGCAGTGCGCGCGGCGCTGCGCCTGCACGACATGGATACCTGCCGGAAGATGGCCGATGCTGCCCTTGCCGCCCGGACCGCTGAAGATGCACGTGAGGCGGTGCTTGGGATCGCGGATTCGGTAATTCTTGACCTACTGTGAACCGCATAGTCTAGTATTGGCAGACAAAGTTGTTCACGATAGGGAAAGGGCTTCCCCATGAAGCGTTTCGCGTCCATTGCTTTGTCTGCCGCAGTTGGCCTTGGCCTCGTTGCTTGCTCCAGTGATTCGGGCGACCTCGAGCCACTTACGGTGTTAGCAGTGCCGACACCGCATGCGGAAATTCTGCGCTATGTCGATGAGAAGAATCCGGAGTACGAGCTCGACGTGAAGGTCGTTCCGGGTGGTATCGACCCGAACATGTCGGTAGCCAATGGCTCTGCTGCTGCGAACTTCTACCAACATCCGCCATACCTGCTGGACTGGGAGACTCAGACCGGTAAAAAGTTGGTCAACATCGTCGGAGTCCACATTGAGCCGATGGGGATGTACTCCAACTCCATTGATTCCATCGATCAGCTGAAACAAGGGGCGAAGATTGCGACGCCGAACTCCCCGTCCGACCTAGCGCGTGCGTTGATCCTGCTGGAGGCCAACGGTGTCATCGGTCTGGACCAGGAGATCGATCCGGCAAACGTGTCCAAGATCAACCTGCAGTCGATCACCGACAACCCGAAGGACATTGAGATCGTCCCAGTCGACGATGTGATCGTTATCCAGTCGTTGTCGGATGACTCGATCGACGGCGTCATCTCGTCGTCCAACTTCGCACTCCAGGTCGGCCTGAACCCGTCGGAGGACTCTGTCATTGCCGAAAGCCCGGAGAACAACCCGTACGTGAACATCCTCGCAGCCAATGGGGACGCGGCGAAGGATCCTCGCATCGAGAAGCTGGCGGCGGACCTGAGCTCGCCGGAGACCGCAGAGTGGATCCGCGAGAAGTACAGCGGCTCCGTAATCCCGGTGAATTAATGAAAAGCCACGGTATCGACGTCGACCCGCAAGGCCGGTGCGCCCACTGGCACTCGGAGTGCGACGTCATTGCCAATACCTGCGGGTCCTGCCACAAACTCTGGGCCTGTTCGCTGTGCCATGACGAGTTGGCGGATCACCGGTTTGTGGGCGTCGATAAGCACCTGCGCTCTGTGATGTGCCCCTCGTGCGGGCACCCGTTTAATCCGGGCTGCAAACTGCATGAAAATGTGTATTTCAGGGATGTTCGCTAAGGGTGAACATCCCCTCTGAGCACTGCTTTTCGACGATTCCACGCCCCCGGCAGCCAAAACGTGGGAAGTGATGTCGCACCCCGGCGTTATGGTGGTGGACAACGATTTAGCTATAGAAGGGGTCAGCCACATGTTCGAGCGGTTTACCGACCGGGCCCGTCGCGTCATCGTCCTGGCGCAGGAGGAAGCGCGCGCGCTCAATCACAACTACATGGGCACCGAGCACATCCTGCTCGGCCTGATTAAGGAAGGCGAGGGCGTCGCCGCGAAGGCCCTCGAATCCATGGGTATCAACCTTGAGGATGTGCGCCGCGAGGTCATCGACATCATTGGCCACGGCACCCAGCCGGTCACCGGTCACATCCCGTTTACCCCGCGTGCCAAGAAGGTTCTGGAGCTCTCCCTGCGTGAGGGTCTGCAGATGGGCCACAAGTACATCGGCACCGAGTTTTTGCTGCTCGGCCTGATCCGTGAGGGCGAGGGCGTTGCGGCGCAGGTGCTGATCAAGCTCGGCGCTGACCTGCCGCGTGTGCGCCAGCAGGTTATCCAGTTGCTGTCTGGTTACGAGGGCGGCGAGGCGCAGAATCCGGAGTCCCCGCAGCAGGGCGGCGGCCCGGGCTTCGCAGGTGCGGGTGCTGGTGGCAACCGTGCAGGTGGTGGCGGCCCGCAGGGCGGCGAGCGTTCCAACTCGCTCGTACTCGACCAGTTCGGCCGTAACCTCACCGCAGCTGCCAAGGAAGGCAAGCTCGACCCGGTTGTGGGCCGTGACAAGGAAATCGAGCGCGTCATGCAGGTCCTGTCGCGCCGTACCAAGAACAACCCGGTGCTCATTGGTGAGCCGGGCGTCGGTAAGACCGCGGTCGTGGAGGGCTTGGCGCTCGACATTGCGAACGGCAACGTCCCGGAGACCCTGAAGGACAAGCAGGTTTACTCGCTGGACCTGGGCTCCCTGGTTGCAGGTTCGCGTTACCGCGGTGACTTCGAGGAGCGCCTGAAGAAGGTGCTCAAGGAGATCAACCAGCGCGGCGACATCATCCTGTTTATCGACGAGATCCACACCCTCGTCGGCGCCGGTGCCGCCGAAGGTGCGATCGACGCTGCTTCGCTGCTGAAGCCGAAGCTGGCTCGTGGCGAGCTCCAGACCATCGGTGCCACCACGCTTGACGAGTACCGCAAGCACATTGAGAAGGACGCCGCCCTTGAGCGTCGTTTCCAACCGGTGCAGGTGGACGAGCCGAGCATCGAGGACACCATCCAGATCCTCAAGGGCCTGCGCGACCGCTACGAGGCGCACCACCGCGTGTCCTACACCGACGACGCTCTGAAGGCTGCTGCGAACCTTTCGGATCGCTACATCAATGACCGTTTCCTGCCGGATAAGGCAGTCGATCTTCTCGACGAGGCCGGCGCCCGCATGCGCATCAAGCGCATGACCGCCCCGGATTCCCTGCGCGAGGTCGACGACCGCATCGCCGAGGTCCGCAAGGAAAAGGAAGCGGCGATCGACGCCCAGGACTTTGAGAAGGCAGCCAGCCTGCGCGAAACGGAGCGCAAGCTCACCGAGGAGCGCGCCGCGAAGGAGAAGAAGTGGCGCTCGGACGACCTCGAGGACATCGCCGAGGTTGGCGAGGAGCAGATCGCTGACGTGCTGGCCAACTGGACCGGCATCCCGGTGTTCAAGCTCACCGAGAGCGAGTCGAAGCGCCTGCTCAACATGGAAGGCGAGCTGCACAAGCGCATCATCGGCCAGGACGAGGCTGTTAAGGCTGTGTCCCGTTCCATCCGCCGCACCCGCGCAGGTCTGAAGGATCCGAACCGTCCGTCCGGTTCGTTCATCTTCGCTGGCCCGTCCGGTGTGGGTAAGACGGAGCTGTCGAAGGCGCTTGCAGAGTTCCTCTTCGGCGACGACGACTCCCTGATCCAGGTGGACATGGGCGAGTTCCACGATCGCTTCACGGCGTCGCGTCTCTTCGGTGCCCCTCCGGGATACGTCGGCTACGAAGAGGGCGGCCAGCTCACCGAGAAGGTGCGCCGCAAGCCGTTCTCGGTCGTGCTTTTCGACGAGATCGAGAAGGCCCACAAGGAGATCTACAACACCCTCCTGCAGGTGCTGGAAGAAGGTCACGTCACCGACGGCCAGGGTCGCAACGTGGACTTCAAGAACACGGTGCTGATCTTCACCTCGAACCTGGGTACCTCCGACATCTCCAAGCCGGTCGGCCTGGGCTTCACCGGGGATACCGCTGCGGATTCCGAGGCGCAGTACGAGCGCATGAAGGGCAAGGTTCACGACGAGCTGAAGAAACACTTCCGTCCGGAGTTCCTGAACCGTATCGACGAGATCGTCGTGTTCAAGCAGCTCTCCCAGGAAGAGATTGTCCAGATGGTGGACCTGCTCATCGCTCGAGTGGACAAGAACCTGGCCGCGCAGGACATGGGCATCGAGCTCACCGAGAACGCCAAGAACCTGCTTGCAGTCCGTGGTTTCGACCCCGTGCTGGGTGCACGTCCGCTGCGTCGCACCATCCAGCGCGAGATCGAGGACATCCTGTCCGAGAAGATCCTCTTCGGCGAGATCGGTGCCGGGGAGATCATCACCGTGGACGTCGAGGGCTGGGACGGCGACGTGGAGACGGCCCGCAAGGATCGCGGCAAGGCCGCCCCGGATGCGACCTTCACCTTCACCCCACGTCCACGCCCGCTGCCAGCGGAGGCCTTCGACGTCGAGCTGGAAGAAGAGGTCCGCGACATCGAGCCGGAGCGCACCCAGCCGGAGTCCGAAGCCTCCGAATACCCGGATGAGCGCGACACCGCAGACGATCAGAAGGACAACGAAGGCAATGAGGGCAACGGCCCCGAGCCGGTGTAACCCCACCAGGCGGCTGCGCCACCGAGCACGCCAAGGATGCCGAGGACTAACGCGGTGATCTCCACCGCGTCAAGCCCCTCCACCACCTCATATGCAGGATGGTCGGAGGGGCACACCCGTTTCATAGGCTGTTCTGCGAAACGATCATCCATCCACGCAATCGCATTATCGGCCTGCAAAAGCAGGGGAGCGGCATGGCCCGAACCAGGAACGCGTGGCGTCAACTGCAGACGCCCCGACGACAACGGTTGCGTCGGCGACCCCGGAACCACCACGCGTCGGTACTCCACCTGCGCACCGACGGCGCAATAGTCCTCTGCCAGTTGGGTGGCTTGCGGCTCCGGAACGAGGTCGTCGTCGGCATTCGTCATCACCATGATCGGCGCAGACGGCGCGACGGTGCCCATTTTGTTCAGTTCCAGATACTTCGCCAGCCGCTCATCCGAGTGCACCACTTCAGCGAACGAGTTGCCTGCGGTGAACAGTGTGGAAGGGTCGGCTGGCGCAGACAACGAGGCGTCGACCACACACGAGGTTTTCAGTCCTTCGAGCCAGACTTTGCCCTCGTCGGTGAGGTGTTCCTGCAGGGCCTCGCCGAATTCCGGGTAGCTTTCGGAGTAGCTCGCAGCGGCAAAACCGGCCACGGCGGTGAGCATCGGTGCGGTACCTTGCTCCAGCACACCCAGCGGGTCGGCTGGCGGGGCGCCGGAGAACGTTCCCATCACGTTGAGTTCGGGGGCGTAGTCGGCGACGAGTTCCGCAGCGGCCGCGGCAGCGCCACCGCCTTGGGAGTAGCCCCAGAAGCCCACTTTTTGGTTTGGTTTTGCAACGGCGCGGGCGGCGTCGATAAGCGCATGCCCCTGATCCACCCTGTTCAAGTAGGTGTGCAACCCATCGGTGCCCAACCCGATGTAGTCGGTGACCACTACGGAATAGCCGGCATCCAGCAGCTTCTGTACCAGGGGCGCCTCATAGTTAATGTTCACGGTGCCGTCTTCGATGCGCACCAGCATGGACGAGCCTGCCGACGGCGCGCACTGATCACCCAGACCACGCGTGCCCGGTGCGAGCGCGATGAGTCCCTTCGCGCGGCGATGCTTGTAAAACGCCCCAGTCACCGCGACCTTCTCGCCCTTGTCATTCGTGGTGGTGTAGCGGATGCGCTGGCCGGTCGACCCTGGCACCCGCTTCACCGCGTCGAGGGAACCCGCCTCGCTACCTGGTGCGCCGGCCAGTGGTTTCCACGATGACTCCGGAAGCGACGACAACGACGACGCGTCGCGTACCACCTCGAGTGTCGACGACCCCACCGACGACAGCGACGACAACGACTCCGCGCTCAGGTCCGCAGCCTGCGCGGATGGGGCCAATAACACCGGAATGAGCAGGGAGCACCAACGTTTTTGCATGTACAGCAGTGTAAACTGCCGGCTATGGGATTCCAGTTTCGTAAGCGCCAGAAGCTCAGCAAGGACAGCTGGCTGAATTACTCCGGTTCGGGCGTTTCCGCCTCCAAACGCGTCGGGCCAGTGACCATCAACTCGCGTGGCGGCGTGTGGATCAAGCTGCCGGGTGGGCTGACCTACCGCGGTAAGTGGAAGTAACCGCGCTCATCCTGTTCAGCGAGGCCGTCCTCCAACAGTGAGAACAGGGCGCGTGAGCGTTGGGCGTCGTCGGGCCAGACGGCGTCGATAATCGCCTGCTCAACCGGCGAATCTGCCTCGCGCAGTACCTTCATAATCTTGCCACGCACCTGCCTATCCGTGCCCTCAAAACGTTGCGACGGCCGCCGCTGCCCCTCCTCAGGCGCCGGCCTGCCCGCCGCCAACCAGGCACAATCCTGCGCAACCGGGCACGCATCGCACTTCGGCGCCTTCGCGGTGCACACCAGCGCACCAAGCTCCATCAGGCCGACCGAAAACTCGGGACCGTTGTCCTCCGGCAGCAGGTGCGCAACCTCCTGGATTTCCTTCTTCCCCGGCACCCCCAGCGCCTGGCCGCGCTCCACACGCGCCACCACGCGACGCACATTCGTGTCCACAACCGGCACGTTCTTCCCGTAGGCGAAACACGCCACCGCCCGCGCCGTGTAGTCCCCAATGCCAGGCAGTGCCAGCAGCGCGTCCACATCGTCCGGCACAACGCCGCCATGCTTGTCGACGATCACCTGCGCGCACTCCCGCAACCTCAACGCCCGCCGTGGGTAGCCGAGGTTGGCCCAGGCGCGCAGGATGTCGTCGATACGCGCCTGCGCAACATCGTGCGGAGTCGGCCAGCGCTCAATCCACTCCAACCAAATGGGGGCAACGCGCTCCACCTGGGTTTGGTGGCTCATGACCTCGCTGATCAGCACACCCCACGGTGACGTACCCGGTTTGCGCCACGGCAAATCCCGCGCGTTGGCGCGATACCAATCAACTATCTGATTTGGGCGAATATTCTGCACAATGCGTGCCACAATAGCCGGTATGACTAATGCAACAGAGCTCCAGGCCGCTACCTCCCCGCGCGAAGTGTGGGACCTGCTTCGCGCAGGCAACGAGCGATTCGCCACCGGCAACACCGTCGCCCCGCACCGCGACGCCGAAACACTCCAGCAGCTCACCTCCGGCCAGAACCCAGCCGTATGTGTCATCGGTTGTTCTGACTCGCGCGTGCCCGTCGAGCTGCTTTTCGACGCCGGCTTCGGCGACATCTTCGTCATCCGCACCGCCGGCGGCTGCGTCGACTCCGCTGTCTCCGCATCCGTGGAGTTCGCCGTCGACGGCCTCGGCGTGGACCTCGTGCTGTTCCTCTCCCACGAAAAGTGCGGCGCTGTCGGCTCCGCAGTCCAGGCGTTCGAGTCCGGCGAGATCCCGCACGGCCTGACCCGCCTGTTCGTCGAGAAGATCGCCCCATCCATCGTCGAGGCCGAAAAGCGCGGCGAACAGGTCGAGCAAGCCCACGCCCGCCACGGCGCCGAGCACTTGGTCGCCCGCATCCCCGCCGTTGTTGCTGGCTTGAGCAAGCGCAGCATCGGTGTGGTTGGCGCGCGTTACCGTCTGTCCGACGGCCGTGTCGAGACCACCTACGAAAACTTCGGCGATTAAGTTATAAGCATGTCGAACCAGCGCCCATTGCCCCCGGAGATCTACATGCGTCGCCGCGTCGCGGCCCTCGTCATCCTCCTCGTGGTTGTGGCGTTGCTGGTCTGGGCGCTTTCCGCCATGGCCCGCAGCGGCGGATCCGGATCGGATGGGGCAACCGAAACCTCCACCGAGCAAACCGTGAACCCGACCGTGGCTACCGAGCCGACCGTCGCCGCGCCTGAGGAATCTACGTCTGAGACTGCGTCCGCATCCCCGTCCGAGGAACCTTCCAGTGTTGAGGCCGCACCGGCCCGCACTGGCGCATGCGAACTCAAGGACCTACGGATCAAGGCGTTGCCGAACCAGCCGTCCTACGCCGCAGGCACCGAGCCGGTGTTCTACATGGAAGTGGAAAACCCGACCGACACCGACTGCGTCATCGACCTTGACGAGAACATCCTGCGCTTCGAGGTGTACGACATGCGTACCAACGAGCGCATGTGGGCAGACACCGACTGCTACCAGCCCGTCGTGTCCGGCACCCAGACCTACAAGGCGGGGGAGAAGCAGGGCTACCAGGCTCGCTGGTCCGGCACCGTATCTCAGCCGGGTAAGTGTGATGACCGTCCCGCGATCGAGCCGGGGTCCTACTTCCTGCACACGGTCATCGGCGACAATGCTTCGGAAGCAGCCCCCTTCAACATCACCTAGTTTCTTGTAGTTATTTAGCTAACAGCGCGATCGCCTCCCCGAGCGTAGAGACCTGACTGACCCGCATTCCCTCGACCGGTTCGAGTTCTCCGCTGGGCACGATCGCGTTTTCGTATCCCAACCTCGCCGCCTCCTGCAGGCGGCGTCCGAGGTTAGGCACCCTTCGTAGTTCACCCGCGAGGCCCACTTCGCCGATGACCACAGTCTTCGGCGGCAGCGGTGTTTCGTGCAGGCTCGACCATGTAGCCAGCGCGACCGCAAGATCCGTTGCTGTTTCGGTGATCTTCACACCGCCAACGGTTGCTACGTACGCGTCCTTGTCATTCGTGCGCTGCCCGCAGCGTGCCTGCAGGACAGCGAGCACCATCGGCACCCTGTTGAAATCCAAGCCCGTGACCACGCGTCGCGGGCTCTTATTCACCGGATCGACGGTAAGTGCCTGGACTTCCGCCAGCATCGGCCGGACGCCATCCATCGCCACCGTGACCGCAGAACCGTCCGGAGTCTTCCCGCGGTGAGAGAGGAACAGCCCCGATGGGTCCGGTACCTCCCGGATGCCACCAGCGGTCTGCTCGAAGCACCCCACCTCGTCCGTCGCCCCGAAGCGATTCTTAATGCCACGCAGCATGCGTAACGACGACTGCCTGTCACCCTCAAAGTTCAACACCACATCCACCAGGTGCTCGAGCACGCGCGGGCCGGCCACGTTGCCGTCCTTAGTCACATGCCCCACCAGGATGATCGGCAGGTTCGTCGTCTTCGCCAGTGTGGTCAGCGCAGCCGTTACTGCGCGGGACTGCGCCACGCCACCCGCAACACCCTCCACACCCGCGGCGTGCATGGTCTGCACCGAATCCACAATGAGCAGCGAGGGGTTGACCTGCTGGACGTGGCCAAACACCACGTCGAGGTTCGACTCCGCCGCCAAGTACAGCGTGTCTTTCAGAGCATCGGTGCGCTCAGCACGGGCACGGACCTGGCCTGCAGATTCCTCAGCAGTCACGTATAGCGCCTTGCGGCCATCCATCGCGGCCCACCGCGATGCAACCTCAAGCAACAGCGTCGATTTACCCACGCCCGGCTCACCGGCCATCAGCACCACCGACCCCGGCACCACACCGGAACCCAACACCCGGTCGAGTTCCCGGATGCCAGAGGGCAACGTGCGCGTCGCAGTCGCGTTCACCTTCGTGATCGGGGTCGCGGGCGACGTCGGTGTCAGCGCAGATGTCTTTACCGGACCTGCGGAAACCGCAGCCGGCGCTTCTTCTTGCAACGTTCCCCACGACCCGCACTCAGGGCAGCGGCC
Organism: Corynebacterium sp. HMSC070H05; assembly: GCF_001837615.1. Lineage (NCBI taxonomy): Bacteria > Bacillati > Actinomycetota > Actinomycetes > Mycobacteriales > Corynebacteriaceae > Corynebacterium > Corynebacterium sp. HMSC070H05. The sequence goes on along the minus strand of NZ_KV833293.1, from coordinate 33,703 downwards.
GAGCCACTTCGGGGAAGAGTAGCCGCATTCGGAGCACGTGTGGATCACGCGAGGTTTCTTAGCCATGTGCGACACCGTATAACACGCACACGACACGGAGCCTGCAAGTGTTCGAAAAGTGTTCGAAAACGAAAAGGCCGCTGGTTAACCCAGCGGCATGTGTTCGTCGATAAGCGAAAAGCTCTTAGTGCTTCGCGCCAGTCTCGCGGTCAACCTGGCCCGAAACGAGGTGCGGGGCAGACACGGTAGCCACAACGTCGATGGAGCCGGTGTCAAAGTTGAACGTGACCGGGACGTTGCCACCGTACGCGAAATCGTCGTTAGCCAGCGAGGTAGCGGTGTAGCTGATGCAGTTCGCGTCATCCTGCGGCAGGCGCTCGAGGCCCTCGGCGGAATCAGCAACCAACACGCAGTTGTACTTAATCGTGTTGTTGTTTGCGATCTTGACGGTGTTGCCACCAGCGGTGACGGACTTCAACGTGTGATCCGTCATGGAGGTGTCCTGGTTCGTCGCGGTGAACTTGAGGGCAGCCTTGCCGTCCTCAGCCAAGACGACGGTGACATCCTGCACAGCAACTTCGCCGTTCTCGGTTGCGGCGCTGGCACCATCCACAGCAGCGACCTGGTTCGAGGTCTGAGTAATCTGGCCAGCGGAGCAGCCAACAAGGGCCAAGGATGCGCAGCCAGCGGCAGCGATAACGGCTACCTGCTTCAGGGACTTCACGTGGGGTCCTCCATAGTCAAACGGTTTCGAAGGTTATTCTCTGGAATACTTTAGCGCCTAGACAGCAACTTTTCCCATTTTATCCCCTATTCGGAGCTTTGAAGGCGGTGGTAGGGTTGTGGGGTCAAAACTTCGCCGGGAGCACCAAGGAGCGTTTATGGAATTCAAGGTCGGAGAAGTGGTCGTTTACCCGCACCACGGCGCGGCGCGTATCGCCGACATCGAAGAGCGTGAGATGCGCGGCGAGAAGCTGGACTTCTTGGTGCTGCAGATTCTCCACTCAGACCTTGAGGTTCGCGTGCCCGTAAAGAACTCCGAGCTTGTCGGTGTGCGTGACGTAGTCAACGAGGAGGGCCTGCAGAAGGTGTTCTCCGTGCTGCGTGAGACGGATGTTGAGGAGGCCGGCAACTGGTCTCGTCGCTACAAGGCGAACCAGGAGCGCCTTGCCTCCGGCGACATTAATAAGGTGGCCGAGGTTGTACGTGACCTGTGGCGCCGTGACCAGGGCAAGGGTCTTTCTGCTGGTGAGAAGCGCATGCTTGGCAAAGCTCGCCAGATTCTCGTCGGCGAGCTCGCGCTTGCAGAGCCTGTCGATGAGAAGAAGGTCGAGGAGATGGAAGCCGAGATCCAGAAGATTATCGACGAGCAGGTCAAGGCCGGTATCTCCGAGGCGCCGGGCGATATTGACGCCGAAGATGATGTTGACCTCGACGAGCTTTCTTTCGACGACGAGTAAGACGAGCCCTTGGACCGCCGTGTCGTAGCGGTTGTTGCCGCAGCAGGTCAGGGCACCCGGCTGGGCGCTGAGGTGCCAAAGGCGTACGTCCCGTTGCGCGGGCGCACGCTTTTGGAGCGTTCCGTCACCGCGATGGAAACCTCCGAAATTGTGGACCAGGTAGTCGTCGTCATCAGCCCTGCCATGGAGGAGCACGCCCGTCAGTGCCTGCGGGGGCATGACGTGCAGTTTGTGCACGGCGGTGCGGAGCGCGCGGACTCCATCTACGCAGCGCTCGAAGCAATTTCGCTTGACGACGCCTGCGTGCTCGTCCACGACGCCGCCCGCGCCCTCACCCCTCCCGGCATGATTGCCCGCGTGGCCCGTGCCGTGCTCGATGGCGCGCCCGCGGTGGTGCCGGTTGTACCTGTCGCGGACACCGTTAAACAGGTCAGTGGGGGTGCGGTGAATGCGGTGGAGGCGACGCTGGACCGCAGCCGTTTGCGGGCCGCACAGACACCGCAAGGCTTTGACCTGCGTCAATTGCGTGCCGCCAACCGTGCTTACCTTGAGCGGTCGCCCGAGTTTGTAGCGACCGACGACGCGTCGCTGATGGAGTGGTTCGGGGTTCCCGTCACCACTGTTCAGGGCGATCCGATGGCGTTCAAGATTACCACCCCGATCGATCTTCGCCTGGCGAAAAGCATTACCGATGAGGCCGAGCCGACCGTGTTCGAGATCCCCGGCAACTAGCTAGAGTGTTCGAACGAATTATCTAAAAAGTTTCGAAAAACCCTTGCATTGTCGCGGTGGTGGCATGTATGTTCGATTGAAAGATCGAAAGGGGGGACAATGTCTACCGGATACTTCGCCACAGAACGTCAGGGTGACCAGATCAGCGTCGCAGGTCAAGCGATGCGAGACGCGGAATACAGTATCTTTCACGCTTACGCTGAGCCCGGTGCGATTATCGACGACTTCGAACTGGTAAGCCAGCGCATCGCAAGCGCCGCCGGCCGTACCGTGAGCTGGGCTGAAAGCGGAATTCTTGGGTATAGCGTCTTGGCAGACCTGCCGAAACTACGCCAAATGCAGGCTGATATGCGACGGCTAGATATCACGCGCCTTAGCGCAATCGAGACCGTGCTAAACCGGTTGAACGATCTCGCCACGCCCGAAGTGTTGGCTGAGTTCGACGACTACCTAGTCAAGGTGTTCACGCCGCGTTCCGCCGGGATGGAGTTGCCATCGGCGACGTCGCTAAAGCGCCGCCTGCGTGATCGGATTAAGCAAGTCGATGCGAAGTTGGCACCAAGCCCGAAGAAAACGAAAGCTCGCAAGAAAGCAAAAGATGCGCCATTCGGCACCTGCCAAGGCGTGTTCTATGGCCAAGACGACGGGGACGCCGGTCTGAATATCTCTGGCGACTCGGCAACGATTGGCCTGATGGATATGTATGTCGGTGCCGTCGCGAAGGAACACAAGCTCAGTCGTGACGATGCACTGCAGATGATCCTCACCGGCCAGCAGCACTCGTCGATTCAGTTGGTGCTGCACGTGTTTTCGCCGAAGACCCCAGGCGCCGGCTACTTCGTTCCCGGCTTCGGCTGGTCGGGGGCAGACGGCACGGAAATCATCGACGCGCTCAAAGAAACCGCCAAGGTGAAGGTCATCGACCTCGACGAGGCTGAACATGCCGAGACCGACGCCTATGTGCCCACCGAAGCAATGAAGGCGTTCGTGCAAACCCGCGACGGTACCTGCCGTTGGCCGGGTTGCAACGTTGCCGCGAGGCGCTGCCAGCTCGACCACCGCATTCCCTACGGCAACGGCGGCAAAACGACGCCGTCGAACCTGTTCTGTCTGTGCCAGCGTCACCACAACATCAAGACGGACCGCCGCGCTACCTATGTGGTCGATCACGTCACGGGCGAAGTCGTCTGGCTTTTCGATGACGGCACCTTCCAGGTCAGCGAACCCGACGGCTTGATCGTCGAGTATCTCGCCGAAGGTGAAAACCCGCGGTGGAAGTCCACTCTGGAACAGCGTCGGAAGCGGCGCCGCGACAGTGCGGAGTTCAACGCCCGGTGTCACTCGGCGGTGGAGCAGTACGAAAAGGACTACGACTGGGAAGCCTGCGTGGAAACGATCACCACGCTGGAGGATAAGTTTGGCCGCAAGTTCGAGTATGCGCCGGAGAAGATGCCGGAGATTACGCCGGAACTCCTCGCCTCGCTGAAGAGACACCTGCGCGACCTCGAACTGGAGCGCGAGGGCTTCGAAGAATACGACTCGGCGTCCCCGGAGTGGGTAGTGTTCAGTCCATGACGAATCTGCGAGTTGGTACTGCCTTCGATGCCCATCAGATCCAGGCCGGGAAGGAGTGCTGGATCGCCGGAATTCTGCACGAGGGCCAGGATGGTTGCGAAGGTCATTCAGATGGCGATGTTGTCAGCCACGCGATCGTGGACGCGGTGCTGTCGGCGGCGGGCCTTGGGGATCTCGGCTCGTTCGTCGGGGTCGGCCGCCCGGAGTATGATGGGGTCCGAGGGGTGCAGTTGCTCGAGGAGCTCCGTGCGCTTGTCGACGACCACGGCCACACCGTCGTCAATGTTTCTGCACAAATGATTGGGCAGACCCCGAAGATGGGCCCGGTGCGGGAGGAAGCGGAGCGGGTGTTGTCGCAGGCTTTGGGTGCTCCGGTGTCGGTGTCGGCGACGACGACGGACCACATGGGGTTCACTGGTTCGGGTGAGGGCCGGGCGGCGATTGCCACTGCGTTGGTGGAATTGAACGGCAACGTAGGATAAACGGCGTGAATCAACGTATTTTCGACACCAAGACCCGCACGCTGCGAGACTTCGAGCCGGTGAATCCTGGCCACGTTTCGATTTATCTGTGTGGCGCCACTCCGCAGGCGAAGCCGCATATTGGCCACCTGCGTTCGGGTGTTGCGTTCGATATTGTTCGTCGCTGGTTTGCGGCGAAGGGCAACGACGTCGCGTTTGTGCGCAACGTTACGGATATTGACGACAAGATTCTCGCCAAGGCAGACGAGCACAATCGCCCCTGGTGGGAGTGGGTGTCCACGTACGAGCGTGAGTTCACCCGTGCGTACGACACGCTTGGTGTGTTGCCGCCGTCGGTGGAGCCGCGGGCGACTGGGCATGTGACGCAGATGGTCGATTACATGCAGCGCCTGATTGATAACGGCTACGCCTATGCAGCGGACGGTTCGGTGTACTTCGACGTCGACGCTTGGGTGAAGGCGGGCGGCGATTACGGCTCGATTTCCGGCAACAAGGTTGAGGAGATGGAGCAGGGGGAGACGTCGAACGCGGGCAAGCGTGGCGCACGTGATTTCGCGTTGTGGAAGGCGGCGAAGCCGGGTGAGCCGAGTTGGCCGACCCCGTGGGGCGATGGGCGTCCGGGGTGGCACTTGGAGTGCTCGGCGATGTCCACGTGGTACCTGGGTGGCACGTTTGACATCCACGGTGGTGGCCTTGACCTGCAGTTCCCGCACCACGAGAACGAGCAGGCGCAGTCGCATGCGGCGGGCGATGATTTCGCGCAGTATTGGATGCACAACCACTGGGTGACCATGGCTGGCGAGAAGATGTCGAAGAGCCTGGGCAATGTGCTGTCCATCGACAACATGCTGGAGGAGGTGCGCCCGGTGGAGTTGCGTTACTACCTCGGGTCGGCGCATTACCGCAGCGTGTTGGAGTATTCGCCGGAGGCGCTCAAGGAAGCTGCGGCCGGCTTTAGGCGCATCGAGGAGTTTGTGAAGCGCGCAGGTATGCCGGAGCCGTCGACGTGGACTGAGACATTTGAGCAGGCGCTTAACGACGACTTCGCCGTCCCGAAAGCCCTCGCAGAAATCCACAACCTTGTGCGCGAGGGCAATAAGGCAGCCGATCCGGCCCCGATCGCGGCGCAGGTACGTGCGATGGCGGCGGTGTTGGGTGTTGATCCGGGGGCGTGGCCGTCGTCGTCAAGCAATGGCAATAGCAAGGCATTAGACGTGCTGGTGGAAGCTGAACTGGAACGCCGTGCGACCGCGCGTGCGGAGAAGGATTGGGCCACGGCGGACGAGGTGCGCGACCGGTTGGCGCGTGCGGGAATTGAAGTGACCGACACGGCCGAGGGGCCGCAGTGGCAGGTAAAGGAGTAGACGATGGCGAAACCGTATCAGCGTCGTGACGTACAGAAGAAGAACAAAAAGGGTCCGACGAAGGGCTCTGGCGGGCAGCGTCGCCGTGGACTGAAGGGCAAGGGTGCGACGCCGAAGGCTGAGGATCGCGTCTACCACGCGGCGCATAAGCGCAAGTTGGAGCAGAAGCGCCGCGCGCAGGGCCGGCACGACCGTGAGGTGGCGGATCTGGTGGTGGGCCGCAACCCGGTCATTGAGTGTCTGAAGGCGAAGGTGCCGTCGGAGGCGTTGTTCGTCGCGCAGGGCACCGGCCACGATGATCGTCTGAGCGAGGCCGTTGCGCTGGCGAACAGCAAGAACATTCCGGTGCAGGAAGTGCCGCGTCAGCAGTTGGATGCGATGACCGGTAACGGCCTACACCAGGGCATTGGGTTGAAGATCCAGCCGTACAAGTACGCGGACCTGGATGACCTGCTGGAGTCGGTGGATGGCCCCGGCATGTTTGTGGTGCTGGACAACATTACGGATCCGCGCAATCTTGGTGCGGTGATTCGTTCGACTGCGGCGTTCGGTGGTAACGGCGTGATCATCCCGGAACGGCGTTCGGCGCAGGTCACGGGTGTGGCGTGGCGGACGTCGGCGGGTACGGCGGCGCAGTTGCCGGTGGCGCGCGTGACCAACGTGACTCGCACGGTGAAGAAGTTCCAGGACAACGGCTACACGGTCGTCGGCCTGGATGCGGGCGGCGAGCACACCCTGGACACGTTTGACCAGGCCACGGGCCCGGTAGTGATCGTGGTTGGCTCCGAAGGCAAGGGCATTTCACGCCTGGTGCGCGAGAACTGCGACGTCATCATGTCGGTGCCGATGACGGATTGGGTGGAGTCCCTCAACGCGTCGGTGGCGGCGGGCGTGGTGCTTAGCGAGTTCGCTCGTCAAAGAAGAATCGCTGAATAACCTCACCGCCGGTGATCTCGTCGGTGCCGGGCCCAAGCCGCGCGTCGAGCGTTTTGGCTACCGGCACCATGTGGCCGAAGCCGTCGATGGTGATGAGGCGGACGGGGGCGGGGCCGTGCCAGTCGTCGATACGCAGGGCACCGCTTGTCGACGACCCCCGCCACCCACACGAGTTGAGTTCCGCAAAGAACTGCGCAGAGTTGATTGCGGAACGGGTCTGGCCACGGTTGTTGCCGCCGATCCCGGCTTCGCCGCCGTTGTAGGGGACGAGCGGGTCGGCGGTGCCTTGGACGGAAACGAGCGGGGTGGGCTGATAATCGGAAGTGCCAACACACGTGTTGGATTCGACGGGCATGGAGGCGCCGAAGGTGGCGGCGCCGTCGAGGAGGCCGGGGGCGTCGAAAAGGAGGCGCATGACCATTTGGCCGCCGTTGGAAAAGCCGATGCCGATCACGCGACGCGGGGCGTGGTGTGCGATGACCTTCCGTAGGAATCCGACGTCGTCGATGTTCAGGCGGCGTGCGGACTCGTTGAAACCGGTGCGCAGGTCGTTGAAGTGGTGCTCCACACCGTCCGGGTAGGCCACGGTCGCGCCGAGGGCTTCAAAGGTGCGATCCGTGAAGTTGCGCATCACGTTGCCGGATTGGCGCGAGCCGTGCAGCACCAGCAGGAGCGTGTCGGGGTCGCCTTCGACGGCGGTCCAGGTGCGAGTGCGTCCCTGGTGCTCTAGCGAGAGGCGTTCCATGCTTCCCTTTCGTCGGCGAGTTCCGCCAAGAGCTCAGCCATGGCGTCAACATCTGCGACGCGACGCGACGCCAGCGAGGGTTTGTCGCCGACCTTTACCGCCAGGTCGGTGGGGCCGAGGGCGGCGATGGCGGTTTCGTCGGTGTCGTCGTCACCCGCGAACACGGTGGCCGCGAAGTCACGTTTGTATTCAGCGAGCCAGGTGCCCTTCGTGATATCCACGGCCGAAAACTCCACCACGTTATGTCCCAGTGTGATCTTGCGGGCGGGCAGGGCAGCGGCGGCGTCGAGCATGTCCTGGGCCGCTTGCTTATCCGCGACCGGCGCCACGTGCAACACCCTCTGATACGGCTTCACCTCCACATAGGCGGGCGGGATGGCGATGTCGCGCAGTTGGCGTTCGATGTCGTCGAGGTGGGCGCGGGCGTCGTCGTCAAGCGTGGGCCCGGGCTCGGCACCGTGGGAGCCGACGAGGGTGACATTGAGGCCGGAAGGGAGGACCTGGCGCAGACCGTCGAGGTGGCGGCCGGACAGGATTGCAACCTCGGTGCCGGGGAGAGCAGCAAGGCGACGGATCGCGTCCTCGGCCGCCGGATGCATTGTGACCGCGTAGGGGTCGGGGTTGAGTTCAGCAAGCGTGCCGTCGAAGTCGAGGCACACCAACAACGTTTCGGCCTGAGCAATCACCATGTGCGCAGTTTAACGGCCGGGGCATCCACGGCGTCACTGAGCAGGGTGAGTACAAGGTCGGTATCGGTTGGGCGGGTGACGGTGAACTCGGTGTCGTCGTGAAGCAGGGGCGCCAACTGGTCGTGCATGTGGCGGGCCCAACCGGCGCAGTCGCCCGGGTCGCCGACCGTCACGTCGTGGAGGCGCACAGTGTCGTCGCCTTCAAACTCGCCGGACACTTCAGCGCAGCCGGTGGTGCCGGAAAACGACGAACCCGAAAAGGTGACGGATGCGCCGCCGGTATTGCGCGCGACGGGCGCCTCTGGGGCGGTGTACACGCCAACGACGTGCCACTGCTGCGGGCTGGAACACGCCGCGAGCAGCATCACCGGGGCGAGCAGCAGCGCGCGCTTCACAACGCCTCCAAGAAGTCCTGCGCCCAGCGGGTCACGTCGTGTTCCATGACCCAGTCGTGCATCGCCCGCATGCGTGCCGGGTCAGGGTCGGTGGCGGCCATAATCGCGGCTTTGACGGACCCGAGGTCGAACGGGTTGCACAGGTACGCCTGGTTGAGTTCGACTGCAGCGCCTGCGAACTCGGAAAGCACAAGCGCGCCGTCGCCCTTCGGGTGTGCGGCGACGTATTCTTTGGCCACGAGGTTCATGCCGTCCTTAAACGGCGTGACCAGCATGATGTCGGCCGCCGCATAAAAGGTACCCAGCTTGTCCTTGGACACCCCGCGGTGGATGTAGTGCACGACCGGGCGGCCGACCTGGCCGAAGCGGCCGTTGATACGCCCGATCGCCTGCTCAACTTCCGTACGGGTCTTGCGGTAGTGCTCGATGCGTTCACGCGACGGCGTAGCCAACTGCACCACGGCAATATCGTCGAGTTCGCCTTCCTCCAGCAGTTCCTCGACCGCCAGCAGTCGCTGCAGGATGCCCTTGGTGTAATCCATCCGATCCACGCCCAGCAGCACGTGCTTCGGGTTGCCGAGCGAATTGCGCAGTGTGCGTATCGACGACTCCGTCGCCGCCTGCACCTCATCCGCATCAATAGAAATGGGGAAGGTGCCAGTACGAATATCGGTGGTGAGCAGGCGGAAGTTCTCTTCGTCCGTGGTGCGCTGAAAACCGATCAGGTCGCAGCCGGACAGGCCGGAGAGGATCTCGTCGCGCCACGGCAACTGCTGGAACAGCGCTGGTGCCGGGAACGGGATGTGCAGGAAAAAGCCGATGGTTAAGTCGGGGCGTAGTTCGCGCAGCATCCCCGGTACGAGCTGAAGCTGGTAGTCCTGCACCCACACCGTGGCGTTTTTGCCAGCGGCTTTGGCGGTCGCCCGCGCAAACTTTTCGTTGACGGCGACATAGCGCTCCCACCACTCCTGCCTGTACTCGGGGGTGACGATGAGGTCGTGGTACAGCGGCCACAATGTGGAGTTGGAAAAGCCCTCGTAGAAGCCCTCGAAGTCGTCCTGGTCCAAGCACACGGGGACCAGCGAGATGCCGTTGAACTCAAACGGTTCGAGTTCTGCGCTGGTATCGCCAGGCCATCCCACCCAGCAGCCCCCACGGGAGCGCAGTACCGGTGCGAGGGCTGCGACTAAACCGCCAGGGGAGACCTCGTAATGGTCGCCCACCTTGTCTACAGGCAGGCGGTTGGCCACGACGAGGAACTCGTTGCTACCCATTAGGCCTTCTTGGCGGTCTTCTTCGTCGACTTTTTAGCAGTCTTCTTGGCAGCCTTCTTCACTGCCTTCTTGGTGGACTTTTTCTTCGTCGCCTTCTTCTTCGTGGCCTTCTTCTTGGACGCCTTCTTCTTCGTCGCCTTCTTCGGCGCTTCCTCTTCCGCTGCTTGCTCCAGGTCCTCGACGTAGCGCTTGTACACGAAGCCCTGCGGGGTGACACCCAGCATGGACATGAGCGTTACGCCGTCCAGGAAGTCCTCAGCGTAAGTGGCCACGATCCGACGGGCGCCCGACGCAGTTTGCTCCTCAACGGCATGCGTTTGTTCGGCGGTGGGGCGCGAATCGGTGATCTTAGGTGGCACTTGGGGGTTCCTCCTTGCAAGAACGACAGCTAAAGCCCCATCATTCTACGCCACCTGCTTAACGACGGCGCCGTACCCGACGAATCTGTTGGAAAGTCAGCCGGCCAGCGCGCCTAAACGCCTCGTACGGCACGTAGAGCTGTGGGGCACGGATGCGGCGGGCCAGCCACTCGCCGAACACCACGCCGCCGGCTAGGGCGAGGCAGGTGCCGATCGCGGTCAGTAGGTTCATCATGCCGAGCAGGAGCTGCTCGTTCATCAGTGCGTACATGCCGCGGTAGATCCACGAACCGGGCAGGAACGGGGTCACGCCGGCGACAGCAGTGATCACCGGGTTGATCAGGAAGCGACGGGAAATGAGACCGCCGGCCAAGCCGACGGCGACCGCACACGCCGCGATAGCCAACAGTCGGCCAGCGCCGAGCGGAGTGAGCACGATGTAGAAGATGAATGAACCTGTCGCTGCGGTGACGAAGGACAGCAGCACAGCGGCTCGTTCCGCAAAGCAACACACCGCAAAGGCAGCGGCCGCCATCGCACCACCGAAGGTGGTCAGCCACACGTTGTTGTACGCGGCATCAGCTGGGAGCACCTCGACTGGTGGCAGTGGCATCCCGACCAGCTCGGAAATCTGCACGCCAGCGGCGACGCCTGCGACGATGCCGCCGGTGCCCAACATGGCTTGGAAGAAGCGGGCGGAGGCGTTGACCATGGACCCGGTGACGCCGTCGAGAAGCGATTGCACCAGCGTCAAACCTGCAAGCAGGACGATGATGCCTGTTGCGATCAGCTGACTGGGGTTGATCGTGTGCCCGATCGAGGCGGAAAAGTCATAGGCGATTGCAGCGGGCAGCGTGGCGACGAACCCACCAATCACATTGTGAAAAAACCCGGGCAACCCGCCACGGGAGAGCAACTTGGAAAAGCCCATGATGAGAAACGCGGTCAGGCCGCCGAAGAACATGAGCAGCAAATCGCCGCCGAGCAGCATGGCGACGAAGAAACCCATCACAGTCCAGCCGGCCAAGTTGCGGGTGTTGCGGTAGGGGATGGGGGCGTTGTCGATCTCGTCGAGAATCTTCTCCGCCATCTCGGGAGGCGTCGCACCTGAGCGGATCGAGCGGATCAGGCGGTCCACTTCCTGCAGTTTGTGGTAGTTCTCGCTGATCATGGTGACCACGCGGAACACGTTGACTGGGGTGCGGTGGTCCACACCGATGATGGTGTTCAGCGTAATCGTGTTCACCGTGATGGATACGTGCACGTAGTGCAGGCCGTACGACGAACACACGGTGTGGATCTGCTTGATCGCATCCGCGGATGTAGTGGCGTTTGCGATGAGGATTTCCCCGATGCGGGCGGCGATGTTCATCACCGCGGCGACCTCCGTCGGGTCAGTCAGGTTGATCGGGGCGAGGACGGATGGGGGAGGAGAGGTGCGGGCAGCGTCGATCGTCGCTAAGCGTTGGCGCGAACCTCTGAGCTTTCCCCACAATCTCTTTTCCACACAGGCCACACTATCGGCTTGGCGGTTTTCGCGCGACCACGGGCTATGTGTAAGATCTAGCGCGTTGCTGGAGTGGCGCAATCGGTAGCGCAACGCACTTGTAATGCGTAGGTTGCGAGTTCAAGTCTCGTCTCCAGCTCGTGGGCCCCCTCGTCGATACGTATCGGCGAGGGGACATTTTCTTTGGCGAACAAAGATCGACTTGCTCAACCTTGGGCAGCAAGTACACAGGCGACGTACAGCGTTGTGTTGTTTAATCGTGGCAAGTGCATGATTGCCGCAAAAATTAAGGAGAACACAAACCATGGCTGACTCGCAGAACCTCAAAGTGCTGGTTGTTGATGACGAGCCGAACATCGTCGAACTGTTGACGGTGTCTCTGAAGTTCCAGGGTTTTGATGTGGAGACCGCCAACTCTGGTGCGGAAGCCCTCGAGCTGGCGCGCACCTCCCGCCCGGATGCGTACATCCTGGACGTGATGATGCCGGAGATGGACGGCTTTGAGCTGCTCAGCAAGCTACGAGCAGAAGGACTTGACAGTCCGGTGCTGTTCCTGACAGCAAAGGATGCCGTGGAGGACCGTATCCACGGCCTGACCATTGGCGCGGATGATTACGTGACCAAGCCGTTCTCGCTCGAAGAGGTGATCACGCGCCTGCGTGTGATCCTGCGGCGCGGCAACGTGGTGGACGATTCGAACCAGGATTCCACTCTGCGTTATGCGGACTTGACGCTTAACGACGACACCCACGAGGTCACCAAAGCCGGCGAGATCGTCGAGCTCTCCCCGACGGAGTTCAACCTGCTGCGCTACCTGATGCTCAACGCTGAGGTGGTCGTGTCCAAGGCGAAGATCCTGGACAACGTGTGGCACTACGACTTCGGCGGCGACGGCAACGTGGTCGAGTCCTACATTTCCTACCTGCGCCGCAAGGTAGACACGGGCGATGTGCCGCTGATCCACACGGTCCGTGGTGTCGGTTACGTACTGCGCACCCCACGCCAGTAGGCCTTTCGCAACGTTATGGCGTATTCCTTATTTACGGGGCCGACAAAGAAGCCACTGAAGCGGCAACTTGTCACCACCGTGATGGTCATCTCCGTGATCGGTACGACACTGAGTTCCGTGCTGATCTACTTCCTCATGCGCAACCTGCTGCTGGACCGTGCAGACGACCAGCTGCGGGAAGGCTTGGATACGTGGGCGCACCAGGGGCCGGTGTGGCAGTTCAACCCTTGGAACCTGCCGAGTGAGTTCACCCAATCCAGGCTGTACCCGGACCGGGGCGTGATGGTGTCGCGCCCGGGGGAGGTCAACTCGCCAGATTGGAGCCAGATCAAAACGACTGACTTCGGACAGTTGGTCACGATCACTTCTGATCTCAGCGACCCAAATACGACGACTGTGAAGCGCTGGCGTGCCATTGCCACGGAGCAGTCCGACGGCTCCGTCCAGTATGTGGCGAAGTCGCTGGAGTCGGAGTACCGGATGTTGCGCTCCCTGGCACAGATTGAGGCGCTGGTTGGGGCTCTGGTGCTCGTCGGCATTGGCATTGCAAGTAACTACTTCGTGGCACGTGCGTTGGCTCCGTTAAAGATTGTGGAAAACACCGCTCTGGCGATCGCCGGAGGCGATACCGACAGGCGAGTGCCCGCTTGGCCACGTGAGACAGAAGTGGGCAGTCTGTCGTTTGCCATGAACACCATGGTGAGCCGCTTGCAAGAATCGCTGGAAAATGCGAAAACGCAGGAAGAGCAGATGCGCCGCTTCGTTGGCGATGCTTCACACGAACTGCGTACACCGCTCACCAGCGTGCGCGGATACACCGAGCTGTACCGCAAGGGCATGGTGGATGACCCGCAAATGGTGCTGAGCAAGATCGATGAAGAGTCCGCGCGTATGCAGCTGCTCGTCGAGGACCTGCTGGCGCTAACCCGTGCGGAGGGTTCCCGCCTGGAGAAGCAGGAGGTGGATGTGCTCGAGCTTGCGCTTTCGGTGAAGGACTCGATGCACGCCGCCTACCCAGAGCGGGTGGTGGACGTGGTCAAGGACACCCCAGACGTCCCTGTCGTGGTGGGGGATCCCGGCCGGCTGCGCCAGGTGGTGGTCAACTTGGTCACTAACGCCTTTAAGCACGCGGGTCCGGATGCAGAGGTGACCATCACGATCCGGCACAACCTGGACCGTGTGGTCCTCGACATTGCGGATAATGGCTGCGGCATGGAACAGAAGGACGCCGAGCATATTTTCGAGCGCTTCTACCGCGCGGATGCGTCGCGCAACCGCAGCTCGGGCGGTGGCTCGGGTCTGGGGCTGGCGATTACCAAATCGCTGATCGAGGCCCACGGCGGCACCGTGGTTGTCGATACGGCGCCGGGCGAGGGCTCGACGTTTACTATTTCGCTTCCAGCTGCTTAATGCCTTCGCGGATGGTGTCGGCGGCGGCGTCCATCTTGGCGGCGTCGGTTTCGTCGGCACGCATTGCGCTGGCCAGCGAGTAGCCGGACATGTCGTTGGCGGGGAAGACGTGGATGTGGGCGTGGGGGACCTCGAATCCTGCGATGAGGTAGCCCGCGCGCTGCGCATCAAACTTATCGACGATCACCCGTCCGACCTTCTGCGCCACCTCATTCATGTGCGCCCACAGGTCCGCCGGGATGTCGGTCCACTTGTCAATCTCTTCGATGGGAACGACCAGCGTGTGGCCGTACGCGACCGGTTCGATGGTGAGGAAGGCTGCGACCTTGTCGTCCTGGTACACAATTCGGCCCGGGATGTCGCCTGCAATAATTTTGCTGAATACAGTGCTCATAGTCTCCGACGCTACCGGTAAGTTGGATCGCATGCGCATCCTTGTCATCGGTTCGGGCGGCCGGGAACACGCCCTTCTCCATGCAATGCACGGCAATGAGCTCACTGTCGCGCCGGGTAACGCGGGTATGTCCCGCCTGGCCACGGTGCGTCCGCTCGACGTGTCGTCCCCAGTAGATATTGTGTCGCTCGCCCGTGAGATCGACGCGGAACTCGTGGTCATCGGACCTGAGGTGCCGTTGGTTGCGGGTGCTGCCGACGCGCTGATCGACGCCGGCTTCCCCGTCTTCGGACCAACGAAGGCGGCCGCGCAGCTTGAGGGCTCGAAGGCGTTTGCCAAGGAGGTCATGGCGGCGGCTGGTGTGAAGACGGCGACGGCGACCCGCGTGGAATCGGCAGATGGTATCGAGTCCGCGTTAGACGAGTACGGTCCGCGCTACGTGGTCAAGGACGACGGCCTTGCCGGTGGCAAGGGTGTTGTGGTCACCGAGGACCGCGCCGAAGCCAAGGCGCACGCGGAGGCTGTCATCGCAGCTGGCAACCCGGTGTTGTTCGAGTCCTTCCTTGAAGGCCCGGAGGTGTCGCTGTTCTGCCTCGTCGACGGCGAAACGGTCGTGCCGCTGCTGCCCGCTCAGGACCACAAGCGCGCCTACGACAATGACGAAGGCCCGAACACCGGTGGCATGGGTGCGTACGCGCCGCTGCCGTGGTTGCCGGAGAATGGGGTGCAGGTGCTTGTCGACGACATCGCCCGCCCCGTGGCCACCGAAATGGTCAACCGTGGCATTCCGTACCAAGGCCTGCTGTACATCGGCGCCGCGTGGGGGCCGGAAGGCCCGGCGGTGGTGGAGTTCAACGCCCGCTTCGGCGACCCGGAAACCCAGGCCGTGCTGTCGTTGTTGGAGACCCCGCTGGCGGACGTGCTGCTGGCTGTCGCACAAGGTCGCTTGAGTGAGATCGAGCCGCTGCAGTGGCGTGACGGGTTCGCTGCCATGGTCGTGCTGGCTGCCGAGGGCTACCCGCAGTCCGCAAAGACCGGTGGTGTGATCACCGGCGACGCACTCGATGACCCGACGAAGGTCCTCCACGCAGGCACCAAGGAAGCGGACGGCAAGTATGTGGCGTCTGGTGGCCGTGTGCTTGGTGTCGTCGGCAATGGCGCAACGCTCAAGGAGGCCGTGGACAACGCGTACCGCATCATTGAGGGCATCGAACTGCCCGGATCCTTCTACCGCAAAGACATCGCCCGCCCCGCCATCGAAGGCGCTATTTCCCTAGGATAAATGCCGTGAAACCGAATAATTCCAATGTTCTGAGCAACCGTTACGCCTCCCCGGAGATGGCCACCCTGTGGGCTCCGGAGCACAAGATCATCCTTGAGCGCCAACTGTGGATCGCAGTGCTCAAGGCCCAAAAGGAACTCGGTGTCGAGGTCGCCGAGGGCGCTATCGAGGACTACGAGAAGGTCATCGACAAGGTCGACCTGGACTCGATCGCGCAGCGCGAGAAGGTCACTCGCCACGACGTGAAGGCACGCATTGAGGAGTTCAATGCGCTGGCGGGCCACGAGGAGATCCACAAGGGGATGACCTCGCGCGACCTGACCGAAAATGTGGAGCAGCTCCAGGTGCGCAAGGCGCTGGAACTGACCCGCGACAAGGCAGTCGCGCTGCTCAAGGCGGTGGGCAACCGCGCTGGCGAGTACAAGTCCCTGGTCATGGCTGGACGCTCCCACAATGTTGCGGCGCAGGCCACCACGCTGGGCAAGCGTTTCGCCTCTGCTGCCGATGAGATCCTGGTGGCCATCGAACGGATTGAGGAACTGCTGGATCGGCTCCCACTTCGCGGCATCAAGGGCCCGATGGGTACCGCGCAGGACATGTTGGATCTCATGGGTGGCGACGAGGCCAAGCTGGCGCAGCTCGAGCAGGGCATCGCAGAAGGTCTCGGCTTCGACCGCGTCTTTGACTCGGTGGGTCAGGTGTACCCGCGCTCGCTCGACTTCGACGTGGTGTCCTCGCTGGTGCAGTTGGGTGCAGGCCCGTCGTCTCTGGCCACCACGATCCGCCTCATGGCTGGCAACGAGACGGTCACGGAGGGCTTCAAGGAAGGCCAGGTTGGTTCCTCGGCGATGCCGCACAAGATGAACGCACGCTCCTGTGAGCGCGTCGGCGGCTTCCAGGTCATCCTGCGTGGCTACCTCACCATGGTTGGCGACCTTGCTGGCCAGCAGTGGAACGAGGGCGACGTGTTCTGCTCCGTGGTGCGTCGCGTGGCGCTGCCGGATGCGTTCTTCGCCATTGACGGCCAGCTGGAAACCATGCTGACCGTGCTCGACGAGTTCGGCGCGTTCCCGGCCATGATCAACCGCGAGCTGGACCGCTACCTGCCGTTCCTTGCCACCACCCGCATCCTCATGGCGTCGGTGCGCGCCGGCGTCGGCCGTGAGACCGCACACGAGGTGATCAAGGAAAACGCCGTCGCTATGGCGCTGGACATGCGCGAGCGCGGCGCAGAGCAGAACCTTGTGGAGCGTTTGGCTAACGACGAGCGCCTTCCGTTGGACAAGGCAGCACTGGACAAGGCGCTCGAGGACCGCCACGCGTTCATCGGCGCTGCCGAGGCGCAGGTGGATCGTGTGCTTGCACGCGTGCAAGAGGTTGTGGATGCGCACCCGGAGGCTGCGAACTACACCCCGGGCGAGATCCTCTAGGGGGAAGTAAAGGTCACAGTGGCGTCGCGGGTGCTGACCTCGACGCCGGTGCCTACTACACCCCGGTCTGCGGTGCCGGACCAGGAGGCGACGAAGCCGTGCTGGGGCCCGGTGAGGTCCGGGGTGTAGCCGGTGAGGGTGCTTTCGCCGCAGTATTCGGGGTTGGCGGTGTTGGCGGTGAGGGTGTCGTCGATAGGCGTGAGCTTCGGCAGCGTGACCGTGACGTCCACGGGGAACTCACCCACCGCAACCGGGGTGAACGTGACGGGGAAACACACGAGCATGTTTGCCTGCTCGGCGCTGCGTGGAGCGCGCCGCGTTTTGGGGGCACCGACGGTGACGTCCCACTGCACGGGGACGTGGAAGCTCACATCCTCGGTGACCACGCGGGCGGTGTCGCCGAACGACAATGTGGTGCCGTCGCGGGTTGGTTCAAACGCTGGCATGTTGCCAGCGAACTCCGAAGGGGTGCCGCACGCAGCCAAAACGAGGGGGAGTAGGACTGCAGTCGCGCGTTTGATCACGGGGAATATACTAACGCGCATGCGTCCAGAGCTTTCTGATTATGCCCATCTCGCCGGCGGCAAGGTCCGCGAAATTTACGAAGTCGATGACAACACGCTGCTGATGGTGGCATCCGACCGTATTTCGGCGTTCGATTTCTCGCTCGAGCCGGCCATTCCGGACAAGGGGCGTATCCTCACCGCAACGTCGATGTTCTTCTTCGACCTGCTCGGCGATGTCCCGAACCATCTTGCGGGGCCGATTGACGACGAGCGCATTCCCGAAGAGGTCCTCGGCCGCGCCATGGTGGTCAAGAAGCTCGACATGGTGCCCTTCGAGTGCGTTGCGCGTGGTTACCTCACCGGCTCTGGCAAGAAGGAATACGACGCCACTGGCCGCGTCTGTGGCGTGAAACTGCCGGAGGGCCTAACTGAGGCATCGAAGTTGCCTGAGCCGATTTTCACCCCGGCGACCAAGGCGGAGCAGGGGGATCACGACGAGAACGTCACCTTCGAGTTCGTGGCCAACAAGGTTGGTTCTGACCTGGCTGAGCGCCTGCGTGCAGCAACGCTGGATGTCTACACCCGTGCCGCCGAGTACGCGGAGACCAAGGGCATCATCCTGGCGGACACCAAGTTTGAGTTCGGTTTGGACGAAAACGGTGAGCTTGTGCTTGCCGACGAAGTCCTCACCCCAGATTCTTCCCGCTACTGGCCGGCGGACAGCTACGAAGAGGGTGCGACCCAGCCGAGCTTTGACAAGCAGTACGTGCGCAACTGGCTGACAAGCCCGAAGTCCGGTTGGGATCCGGCCGACGGCGTGCAGCCGCCTGAGCTGCCGGGATCCGTGGTGGAAGCCACCCGCGACCGCTACATCGAGGCGTACGAGCGCCTGAGTGGCCGACGCTTCTCTGAATGGCCGGGGGAGCACGCGTAGGCTTTCTGGGCATGAATGCTCCGAAAGCTGCGAAGCACCCGATTACACGATCGTTCCACGGCCGCGACTTTGTCGACGACTACGAGTGGCTGCGGGACAAAGAAAGCCCCGAGGTAATCAGTTACCTCGAAGCTGAAAACGCCTACACGGAGTCGAAGACTGCCGCTTGGACGGGTCTTGTCGACGACATCTACGCCGAGATCAAGTCCCGCATCAAGGAAACGGACATGTCCGTGCCGCAGCGCCAGGGCGACTGGTGGTACTACAGCCGCACCATTGAGGGCAAAAACTACGGCATTTCCTGCCGTGTGCCGACGCGTGACGAGCCGTGGACACCGCCCGAGGTCAACGACCACATGGCGGACGAGCAGGTCCTGCTGGACATCAACGAACTGGCAGAAGGCCACGATTTCTTCTCGCTGGGTGCCTCCTCGGTGGCCACGACCGGTCGTCTGTTGGCCTACTCCTACGACACTGAAGGCGACGAGCGCTTCACGCTGCGCATTAAGAACCTTGAGACGGGCGAGCTTCTCGACGACTGCCTCGACAACATCTTCTACGGCGCCACCTGGGCCGGCGAAGAGTACCTGTTCTACGTGCGCGTGGACGACGCTTGGCGCCCCCACCAGGTCTGGCGCCACAAGGTGGGCACCCCGGCCGAAGACGACGTGCTGATCTACGAAGAGACGGACGAGAAATTCGGCGTCGGTGTGGGGGCGGACCGCGCGGAGCGGTTCCTCATGATTGTGACGTCCTCTTCGCTGACCTCGGAGTACCGGGTGCTGGATTTGGACAATCCGACCGGTGAGTTCGAGGTGCTGTGGCCGCGCGAGTCCGGCATTGAGTACCACCCGGACTACTGCGTGGTGGACGGTAAAGAGCAGTGGGTGATCACCCACAACGCCCACGGGCCGAACTTCTGTGTGGCCACCACGCCGGTCGGTGAGTTGCCGGCGCTGTGCGATTTGGACGTGCTGGTGGAGCACTCCGATTCGATGCGTATCGAGGGCATCGATACGTACCGCGACTTCATGTTCATGGGGTATCGCCGGGGAGGGATTCCGCGGTTGGCGGTGTCGTCGCTAAGCAATGGCTTCGGCGAGTTCACCGAGCTTGAGTTCTCTGAGGAGCTCTACACCGCGAGCCTCGGCGGCAACCCGGAGTGGGACGCGCCGGTGGTGCGTATCGTGTACTCCTCGTACACGCAGCCGTCGCAGGTCGTTGATTATGAGGTGGCGACCGGTGAGATGACGCTGCTGAAGGAACAGGAAGTCGAAGGCGGCTACAACGCCGACGACTACGAGGCCTTCCGCGTGTGGGCCACCGCGAAGGATGGCGCGAAGGTGCCGGTATCCGTGGTGCGTCGCAAGGGTGTCACAGGCCCTGCGCCGCTTTTGCTGTACGGCTACGGCTCGTATGAGGCGTCGATGGACCCGGGCTTCTCTGTAGCGAGGCTGTCGCTGCTGGATCGCGGCATGATCTGGGCGTGCGCCCACGTGCGCGGCGGCGGTGAGATGGGCCGCGGCTGGTACGACAACGGCAAGATGCTGCACAAGGTGAACACGTTCACCGACTTCATCGCGTGTGCCGACGCCGTAGTGGCCGAAGGGCTGACCACGCACGAGCAGATGGTCGCCGAAGGCGGTTCCGCAGGTGGCCTGCTCATGGGTGCGGTGGCGAACATGGCCCCGGAGAAGTTCGCCGGCATCCAGGCGATCGTGCCGTTCGTGGATCCGCTGACCTCCATCCTGAAACCCGAACTGCCGCTGACCGTCGGCGAGTGGGAGGAGTGGGGCGACCCGTACCACGACGTCACCGTTTACGACTACATGGCTACATACGCCCCGTACGAGAACGTCAAGGCACAGAAGTATCCGGACATTCTGGCGATTACCAGCCTGAACGACACCCGTGTGCTCTACGTGGAGCCCGCGAAGTGGGTGGCAAAACTGCGCGAGGTAGCCACCGGTGGCGAGATCCTGCTCAAGACCGAAATGTCCGCAGGCCACGGCGGTGTATCGGGGCGGTACGCCAAGTGGAAGCAGACCGCGTTTGAGTACGCATGGACGTTGGTGAAGTCGGGCGCAGTCGACGAACCTGTGCGATAATCCCGGCTATGCCCGGCAGCTTGCTTGTCTCTATCTCGTCCATCTTCGACGCCACGTTGGACGACGTGACAAGCATGGTGCGCGACCTGGATAAGGAACGCGTGCCGGTGTCGCTGCTTGTGGCGCCGCATATCGACGCCACCTGGCACCTGGCCAAAGACACCACCACCAGGGGTTGGCTTGCAGAGCAGCACGATACACGTGCGCTGCTGCTCAACGGGTTCGACCAGGCGGTACAGGGCAGGCGCAGCGAGTTTGCCACCCTTGGCGCCCACGAGGCACGACTGCGCTTGAAGGGCGCGACCCGTCAGATGGCCGCGCTGGGCTTCGACCTGGACATGTTTGCCCCGCCGCGTTGGCGCATGTCCGAGGGCACGCTTGAGGTGATGGGGGAGTTCGGGTTTGTGGTCGCGGCGTCGACGAAGGGGATCTACCGGCTGGCTCGCGGAGAGTTTGCTCAGGCCCGCAACCTGTCGGTGGGTGAGGGCTACGGTGCGGCGAAGTGGTGGCGCCGAAACGTGATCAAGGCCGCCGGGCGCGGCGCGGAGAAAGGCAACACGATCCGCCTGTCCGTGTCCGGGCGTGAGTTGGGGCAGAAGAAGGTGCGCCGCGACTTCCTCGCCGCGGCGGCTGAGGCCATCGAGGCTGGCGCAAAACCTGCCGACTACCGCGCCTTCAGGTAAGCGATCGCCCGGCACAGAAGGTAGATGCCGAAGGAGATAAACGCCACGAACACGCTCACCGGCACACCAGGGGCGAGCGAGAGCACCATGCCGCCGATCGCGGAAACCTCGGCGAACAGGATTGACAGCCACACGGCACACACCGGGTTCGCGGTGACTTGGGCGGCGGCCGCGCCGGGCGTGATCAGCATCGACATGACCAGCAGTGCGCCGACGATCTGCACCGACTGTGCGGAGGCAATGCCGACCAGCACCGCGAACGCCAGCGCCATCGTGCGTACCGGGACACCGCACGCGGCTGCCATCACCGGATCCGCGGAGGCGAACAGTAGCGGGCGCCACAACACGACAACCGCGACGGCGACCAGGACCGTGGTTGCCGCCAACAGCATCACGTTCTGGGCGGACACACCCACGATCTGGCCGGTCAGAAGTGCCAGCGCACGGTTGGAGTTGCCGGGGTAGAGGTGGATAAACAGCACGGATAGGGCCATGCCGAAACTCATCGCCACGCCCACGGCGGAATCTTGCTGGCCTTTCAGCCCCAGCGCAGCGAGTACCAGCGCTGCCACGATCGCACCCGCGACCGCGCCGAATCCGACGTTGAGGCCGAACAACAGCGCGGCGGACGCGCCCATGAGCGCTAGCTCAGAGGTGGCGTGGACCGAAAACGACATCTGGCGCAGCACGATCAGTGGCGCCATCACGCCTGACAGGATGCCCAAAAACGCACATGCGATGAGTGTGGTTTGGACGAAGTCTTGGCTCGGCAGGTACGAGGTATCGGCGATAAACGTGCTCACAGGACCACCATCCGTCCGTCGACTTCCACAACGTCTACTCGTGTGCCGTAGAGCTCGCTAAGCACCTCCGAGCGCATCACCTCGGCCACGGGCCCGATGACGTGGCCCTCAGGTCCGATGTAGAGCACTCGGTCCACCACGTCGAGCACCGGGTTGATGGAGTGCGTCACGCACACTACGGCAGCTGGGTGCCCTGCTAAACGCTCAACAGTATCGCGTGCGCGGGCGGGGTCGAGGGAGAGCAGGGGTTCGTCGGCAAGCACAAGCTCCGGATCCTGTGCGAAGGCTTGTGCTTGGCGGATGAGCTGTTGCTGCCCACCGGAGAGGATGCCGACGCGGCGGTCGGCGAACGATTGCGCGCCGACGGAGGCAAGCTGCGCCTCGACGTCTTCTGGTTTTGTACGTTTCCCCATTGCAAGTTTGACCAGGTCACGACCGCGAACGGGGAGGTCTTTGGGGAACATGTGTTGCTGCGGGATAAACCCGATGCGGCCGTGCACTTCCGCCGAGCCGTGCGTGAGGCGGCGGGTTCCCATGAACGTGCCCAACAGGGTGGATTTGCCCACCCCATTGGGGCCGAGCACCGCGATGAATTCGCCGCGTTCAATGGTCAGGTCGAGGCCCGACCACAACGGGTCGACGGCGGCGCCGCGTAGCTCAGCAATCAAATGTGTATGTCCTGACTAATGGTGGTGGAAGCTCGGCTCGGCGTTGTTGGCGATCTCCACGATTTGGTCCACGATCTTCTCAAAGTAGTCGAGGAAGTTCTCGCCTGCCGGGGGAGTCTCCCGAATCTCAACAATGGGGACATTTTTCATCTGCGCGACAGCGGCCAGCCGCTCGGTGGCGCTGTTGGTGCTCTGTGGGTTCACAAACAGCATGTCAATGTCGCCCTGTTTGATCTGGTTCAAAAACGCCGACACCGCAGCCGCAGACGGCTCCTGGTGGTTCAGGCTGGCCTTGACGTACTCCTCCGGGGTGATGTCGTGCAGTTCAGTGCCCCATACAAGCCCGGCGGCGATCGGCTCGGTCATGCCGATGTGCACGTGCGGCACGGAAGCGAGCTTCTCCTCGATTGCAGCAATTCGCGTATCGACGACCCCAGCATCCCCACCGGTACGCTGCGCCACCGCATCGGCTACCTCGCGGACCTTTGACGGTGCGAACCAGGCGTGCTCCAACTCGTCGAGGGACTCCGGCAGGTGATCGCTGTGGGCGTGCTCGTGCTCTGCGTGGTCGAGCAGCGGAATGGCGTGCACGATGCGGTCCTGCTCCGCGACGGTGTACAAGGCCGCGTCGTAGGCGCCACCATTAGCGACGACCGTCGCCGCCTCCTTGATACGAGACAGGTTCTTGGCGGACGGCTCGAAGTGGTGCGGGTCTACAGCGTCGCCGGTGATGATCGCATCCACGTCCTCCCCGGTCACGGCGGCAGCAACATCCGCCCACACCCCGGTGGTGGCGATGATGCCGGAACCTTCGGCCGCGTCTTCGGACTCCGTAGAGCATGCGGTCAGCGCGGTGCCTGCAAGAGTGACTGCAGCCAGCGTGGCAAGGGTCTTGGCCTGAAAACGATTTTGCATACGCGGTATTCAATCACTATTGGAAACTGTTTTCAATCTGTTTCGGACGAAGAACCAGTGCTGCGAGCAGTGCCATCAACAACACCGCGCCCACAATCCACCCGGCGCGGAGGTACGACAACGACTGTGAGCTGGTGGCGTCGAAACCCACCTTCACCGGGTTGTGGTCGGAGGACCGAAACGGGCTGCCGGGCTCGTCGATGAGCGGTTCGTCGCTGTTGATCGCCCACACCAGGGAATCTTTCACGAGGTCCATCGCGGCATCGTTGGCTAACACGTGGTCGAGTGAGCCTACCTTGTTGTCGTACTGATACGACGGGCGTTCCTGCGGGATCGTGGCGTAGCCGGCGTCGTTGAGCACGGCGATCGCGTCTTCTTGGGAGTAGGCGTTGAAGTCGCCAATGAGGAACGTGGGCAGGTCGCGCCAGTCGTCTTGCATGTCGAGGTGTTCCAGCAGCGTCCGCGACATGTCTGCGCGGAGTCGGGCGTTGTTGCCTTGGCCGTCGGCGGTGGCGTCGTCATTACGCGAGACCGTGCCCTTGGACTTGAAATGATTCACCACCGCAACAATGTGGTCACCGCCGGCGGCAGGCGCGAACTCCTGGGCGAGCGGCTGGCGGGCGATGCCGGTGAACGTGGAGTCGTCGAAAATGCACGACTGCCCAACCGGGCGCACCTTCGCCGGCTGGTAGATAAACGCCACGCGGATCGCATCTTCGCGAGTGCCAAGCTCGCTTGGCGACGACACCACCGCCCACCGATCCTCCCCCGCCGCAGCATTGAGCGCATCGACCAAGTGCTGCAGTGACTCGTCGCGCCGGGCGGTATCGCCTGTGGTGCGGGCGGTGTTCTCCACCTCCGACAGTCCGAGGATCGCGGTGTCGAGCCGATTGATCGCCGCAACCAATTTCGCTTCTTGGAACGCGAGCGCCTGCGCATCGTGCACGCCGCGAAACAGGTGGCAGTTGGTGCAGCCGTGTTCCGGGTCGATGTCGGGGAAGTGGGTGAAGTAGTTCATCACGTTGAAAAACCCGATGGACAAGTCCCCGCGTACCTTCGTTGGCGCATCGAGGATGCCTGCGCGGGAGTCCTCCCACGTGATCGGCAGATCTTCGGGGCGGGTCTGACCTGTGATCGGACGCAACGGCTGGAACGTCCAATCCCCGTTGTTGTAGCCCACCACCACATCTTGTTGGAAAGTCACGGTGTCAAAGATCCGGATGGACTTCGTGGGGGAAAGGTACGGCAGTGGCACGTTGGGCTCGTCTGTGTAGTTGCGGGTGCGTCCGTCGTCGAGGTTGACGAACTCCGCCGCCTGCTGCGCGTTCATCTCAGCGACCTGATTGGCGTCGGGGCGGGTCTTCTCCGTGGGCCAGAAATGGGGCTCGGCGCCCGGCGCCAGGCCCACGGTGCCGTACTGGCTGAGGTTGTAATTGCCGGTCACGGTGTAGGCGCCTGGCCTGACCAGCATGCCCTCGTAGGGCTCGCGGGCGGCGTCGCCGGCCGGTAGGGCATCGAGGGGGATGGGCGTTGGGGCGGGCAGGGGGTCGCTGAGACGCGAGATGCTGCTCGCTGAAATCTGGGTCTGGCCGTAGAACTCCTTCGCCGTGCCTTCCACTCGCACCGAATCGCCGTGGGCGGGATAGCGGCCCTGCTTGCCCACGAACACGAAAATGCCGTCCGAGGCGTCACCGGGTTGTTTCGGCTGGCCGGAGCCGCCTGTTTGCATGAAGAAGCCGCGCTTGCCGCCCTCGTCGTAGACTGCCGTGACTACGCCGGTGGCGATGACGGTCGCTGACTCATATGGCGTGGTCGCGCCGGTGCCCTGGATCTCCGCGATGGTCAACACCCGCGGAACTGCTTGCGCGATCCCAGAATTGCGCGGAGTGGGGGCACCCGCGCGGAAATCGACGGCGTTGTTGTCGGTATCCGCGCCATCGGTGACGCGCTGGATGGACAGTTGGTTCGTCGTCTTCTCGGCGGGTGTGGCTTCCGCGAGATCGGGTGGCGTATCACCCCAAGCCACACGGTCTACCTCGCCGTCCGCGTTGCGCAGCACCGCAACCGCACTCGTGGCAGAAAAGTTAAACGCGGCCTCACGGTCCGGTGACGGCAGATCGGCTCCCGTCTCGCCGGAAACCCCGCTGATCAGGTAATACCCACCCGCCGGCACCACCCCGAACAACTCAACCACCGTGCCGGAGTTGCCCTTGGCGGAAAACTGCTCCAGCTCCCAGCCGTCGATTGAAACGTCCTGACCGGTGGGGTTGAACAGTTCCACAAAGTCCGCGTTCAGTAGCGCCTGCGCATTGCTGCCGCCACCGTAGACCTCGTTGATCACCACCCCCGGCGTCGCTGCCTCAGCGAGCGGTGCAAGCGCAATGCTTATCGACGACACCAGCACCAACCACAGCAGACGAGCCCGAAACATTCCCTTAACGTAGCCGGTCATCCGATATTGCTGGACGCGTCTGTCCGTCCGATATACTCGCTGCCGTACCGCAAAGGTCGATCAACCTCCCGAAATGTGAAGGATTCTCATGGCACGAGTCGTCGTCAATGTCATGCCCAAGGCCGAAATTCTTGACCCCCAGGGTCAGGCGGTGCTGCGCGCACTGGGCCGCATCGGTGTCGAGGGGGTGAGCGATGTCCGCCAAGGCAAGCGATTCGAGATCGAGGTGGACGACTCCGTCACCGACGCCGAACTGCAGCGCATGGCGGAAACCCTGCTGACTAACACTGTGATTGAAGACTTCGAGGTTGTGCGATGAGCGCAACTATCGGAGTCATTACTTTTCCCGGCACCCTCGACGACGTTGACGCGCTGCGCGCCGTCCGCCTCGCCGGTGCCGAGCCGAAGCAACTCTGGCACGCCGACAACGACCTGACCGGCGTTGACGCCGTTGTCGTCCCGGGAGGCTTCTCCTACGGCGACTACCTGCGCTCCGGCGCGATCGCCGCGCAGGCCCCGATGATGGGCGCTGTTGTGGAGGCCGCGAAGAAGGGTATGCCGGTCCTTGGCATCTGCAACGGCTTCCAGATCCTCACCGAAGCCGGACTGCTGCCTGGCGCGCTGACCCGCAACCAGGGTCTGAACTTCCACTGTGTGGACACCTACCTTGAAGTAGCCAACAACGACACCGCATGGACCAGCCAGTTGGGCGAGCGCATCTACGTGCCCGCCAAGCACGGCGAAGGCCGCTTCCAGGCGTCCCCGGAAACCATCGAGGCGCTGGAGAAGGAAGGCCGCGTGGTCTTCCGCTACACCGACAACTTCAACGGCTCCATCAACGCAATCGCCGGCGTGACCAACGAAACCGGCCGCGTTGTGGGGCTCATGCCGCACCCGGAGCATGCGATTGAGACGCTCACCGGGCCGTCCACCGACGGGTTGGGCCTGTTCACTTCCGCCATCGACGCGATTTCGAAGATCGGAGCGTAAAAGACCATGACTGTGCACAACGACACTGTTGAAAACGCCGTCGACACCCCTGACCTTGAGCAGCCGTACGCGGAACTCGGGTTGCAGGATGACGAATACGCGAAGATCAAGGCAATCCTCGGCCGCCGCCCAACGGACGCGGAGCTCACGCTCTACTCCGTGATGTGGTCGGAGCACTGCTCCTACAAGTCCTCCAAGACCCACCTGCGTTACTTCGGTCAGACCATGACCGAGGAGATGGAAAAGAAGATCCTCGCCGGCATCGGCGAGAACGCCGGCGTGGTGGACATCGGAGACGGCGACGCCGTGACCTTCCGTGTGGAAAGCCACAACCACCCGTCCTTCGTCGAGCCCTACCAGGGCGCGGCTACCGGCGTTGGCGGCATCGTCCGCGACATCATGGCCATGGGTGCCCGCCCGATCGCCGTGATGGACCAGCTCCGCTTCGGCCCGATCGACGCCGAGGACACCAAGCGTGTCCTGCCGGGTGTGGTCCATGGCATCGGTGGCTACGGCAACTGCCTGGGCCTTCCGAACATCGGCGGCGAGACCGTCTTCGACGAAGCATACGCCGGTAACCCGCTGGTCAACGCCCTGTGTGTGGGCACCCTGAAGGTGGAGGACCTCCACCTCGCGTTCGCGTCCGGTACCGGCAACAAGGTCATCCTGTTCGGCTCCCGCACCGGCCTCGACGGCATCGGCGGCGTGTCCGTGCTGGGCTCCGCCACCTTCGAGGAAGGCGAAGAGCGCAAGCTCCCAGCAGTCCAGGTGGGCGACCCGTTCGCGGAGAAGGTGCTCATCGAGTGCTGCCTCGAGCTCTACGCAGCTGGCGTGGTCGAGGGCATTCAGGACCTCGGCGGCGGTGGCCTGTCGTGTGCCACCTCCGAGCTGGCTGCATCCGGCGACGGCGGCATGACCGTCAACCTGGACAACGTGCCGCTGCGCGCTGAGAACATGTCCGCAGCAGAGATCCTCGCCTCCGAATCCCAGGAGCGCATGTGCGCCGTGGTGGCTCCGGAGGACGTGGATAAGTTCATGGAAATCTGCGCCAAGTGGGACGTGCTGGCCTCCGTCATCGGCGAGGTCACCTCCGACAAGGACCGCCTGCAGGTATTCCACAACGGTGAACTCGTGGTGGACGCGCCGCCGTCAACGATTGACGAGGGCCCGGTCTACGAACGCCCGTACGCACGTCCGGCGTGGCTGGATGAGGTGCAGGGCGGTGGTGTCGTCGATAAGCAGGCAACCATCAAGGACACCTGGCTGAAGATGGTTGCCTCCCCGGCGCTGTGCTCGCGTGACTTCATCACCGAGCAGTACGACCGCTACGTGCGCGGCAACACCGTGCAGGCCAAGTACGCCAACTCCGGTGTGCTGCGCATCAACGAAGAGACCAACCGCGGCGTTGCTATCTCCGCCGACGCATCGGGCCGCTACACCTACCTGGACCCGAACATGGGCGCACGCCTGGCGCTGGCAGAGGCCTACCGCAACGTCGCCGTCACCGGCGCCACCCCGTTTGCGGTAACCAACTGCCTGAACTTCGGTTCCCCGGAAAACCCGGACGTGATGTGGCAGTTCCGCGAAGCAGTCCACGGCCTGGCAGACGGCTCCGCCGAACTGGAAATCCCGGTCTCCGGCGGCAACGTGTCCTTCTACAACCAGACCGGTGAGACCCCGATCCTGCCGACCCCGGTTGTTGGTGTGCTCGGTGTCATCGAGGACGTTGCCCAGGCAATCCCGCACGCCCTGCCCGCAGATGAGGAGGACTACACCCTGGTCCTGCTCGGCGAAACCAAGGACGAGTTCGGCGGTTCCGTGTGGCAGGACATCTCCGGCGCTGGCCTGTCGGGCCTTCCGCCGCAGGTGGACCTTGCTAACGAGGAGCGCCTCGCACAGTTCCTCGGCGGCAACGCAGCCGGCGTAGCAGCAGCCCACGACCTGTCCGAGGGTGGCCTGTCCCAGGCTGTCTTCGAGCTGCTGCTCGGCTCCGACAAGGGCGCTGAGTTGAACCTCGAGGGTGTGTACGAGGACGCGTTTACCGCGCTGTTCTCCGAGTCCGCATCCCGCGTGCTCGTAGCAGTCTCTCGTGACCGCGCAGAAGCAGCGGTCGAGCGTGCTACCGCAGCCGGCATCCCGGTCGCAGTGCTTGGCGACACGGCTCAGGACGGTGTCCTGCGCGTCGCCAGCGAAGAAATCTCCGTGCAGGAGCTTGCCGATGCATGGGCTGCGACCATGCCGTCGCACTTCGCAGCCGCAACCGCGCCGAACGCGGCGGTCTAGTCCGTCCGCTGCATAGCCGGTGCCTGTTCCACAATGGGCACCGGCTCATATTGTGCGCGCAGGTCTTTCAGCGTCTGCGTGTGATCCCAGAGGCGCTTGTCCTCGTCGGTCACCGGCGTGAACTTACGTGCCGGCAGCGGGGTGCCGTCGATATCCATGCCGATGTAGGTAAACGTCGCGTGGATCGCATCCTTCAAGTTGTCGCGGCCACCACGCGGGTCGCCCGCGCGCAGGTGCACTGAGGTGTGAATGGAACGCGCGTCCGTACGGGTGATGCGCGCATCCACCTCAATCAGGTCGCCGATGTGCACCGGGTGGTAGAAGCGAATACCACCCGCGTAGACGGCGACGGTGCGCTCCCCGGACCATTCCATGGTGCAGGCCGTGCCGGCCTCATCGATCCATTCCATGGCGGTGCCACCGTGGACGTTGCCGCCCCAGTTCACATCGGTTGGTTTCGCCATGAAGCGGTGCACGATGCGCTGCGCCGTGGAGTCGTCGGTGTATGTCTGCGACTCCATCTCTGCCTCAATGGCCTTGCGCAGGTTGATGCGCGACTTCGCGGCCTCGGCCACGCGGCGCTCCTCGGCGTTGGTCGGAACGAATGTCGGCACAGGCATGGACTTGCCCGTGTCCGGATCCTTTGCCACGAAAATGACCAGGCAGTCGCAGGCGCGGGTGAACACGCCCTCGCGCGGGTCGGCGGAAAGCACCTCGTTGACAATGTGCATCGAGGATCGCCCCGTCATGGCGATGCGCGAGCGCACCTCCACAATGTGGCCCGAAGGGATCGGGCGGGTGAAGTGAATGTGGCCCACATACGCGGTCACACAGTAGGTGGCGGACCACTGGGCGGCGCAGGCGTAGGCGGCCTTATCGATCCACTCCAGCACGCGACCACCGGAGACACCCTGTGCGCCGTAGTGGAGCACATCGGTGGGGGAGGCCATAAACCGCAGGGTGACGCGAGGGGAGCGTTCGGTAGCAACTACATGGGTTTTGGACATGCCGACACCTTAATATGGGTCCACATGGTGCAAAAGCAGGACCCGATACTGACACGCCAGGCCGTCGATGCGGTCAAAGCATGGATTGAGGGGGATGAGGAGTCGTCGAGAAGCGAGATTGCAAATGCTTGTCGACGAACCGCGCGCACCCTCGCCGAAGAACTCCCCGGCCACTCCGTGGAACTGCGCGTGCCCCCATTTGTGGCGGTGCAATGCGTCGAAGGCCCACGCCACACCCGCGGCACGCCGCCAAACGTGGTGGAGATGGACCCCCGCACCTGGATGCGACTGGCCACCGGTTTAACCACCTTCGAGGAAGAACTCGCGCAAGGCAACGTGGACGCCTCCGGATCGCGCGCAGGCGAGATCGCGGCGGGTCTTCCAGTAATTGCCCTCCGCTGACATTCCTCGGATACAGTGTTTGTCGTGCATACGAAGAGCCCCACGGGGAAGACCAACTTCGAAAACAGCCTTGTCGACCGTGTTGACAAGGCCGACGAACCACGCGACGAATGTGGCGTGTTCGGTGTCTGGGCACCGGGCGAGGACGTGTCCAAGCTGACCTATTTCGGCTTGTTCGCGCTGCAGCACCGCGGCCAGGAAGGCGCCGGCATTGCCGTAGGCGACAAGGACAACGTCGTGGTGTTTAAAGACACCGGCCTGGTCAGCCAGGTCTTTGACGAACCTGTCCTGGAGGCGTTGCAGGGCGATGTGGCGATCGGCCACACCCGCTACTCCACAGCTGGCGGGAACTCCTGGGAAAACGTCCAGCCGATGTTCCGCACCTCGCCCAATGGCACCGACATTGCGTTGGCGCACAACGGCAACCTGGTGAACTTCAAGGAACTCGAAGAAGAAGCGATCGAGCGCAAGCTCATCCCGGCGTCGGGCGTGGATGGACAGGGCTCGTCCTCAGACACCGCTGTGGTGTCTGCGTTGCTGGCGGATCTGGTCACTGAGGACAAGACGCTTCTCGACGCCGCACGGGAACTCCTCCCACGCGTCGAAGGCGCATTCTGCTTCATGGTCACCGACGGCCAGACCCTCTACGCCGCGCGCGACCCGCACGGTGTGCGCCCGCTGTCGCTGGGCCGCCTCGACGGCGGTTGGGTGATCGCCTCCGAGACGTGTGCGTTGGACATCGTCGGCGCCTCGTTCGTGCGCGATATCGAGCCGGGCGAGCTTGTGGCGATTGATAACGCGGGCGTCCACTCCGAACGCTTCGCCGAGACCCCGAAGGCGCACTGCGTGTTCGAGTACGTCTACGTTGCCCGCCCCGACTCCATCATCGACGGTCAGACCGTCAACCTGTCGCGCATCGAGATCGGCCGCCGTCTCGCCCGCGTCACCCCGGTGGACGGCGACCTGGTGATGCCGGTGCCCGAATCCGGCACCCCCGCCGCCATCGGCTACGCGGAAGAGTCCGGCATCCCGTTCAAACAGGGCCTGATGAAGAACGCCTATGTCGGCCGCACCTTCATTCAGCCGTCGGACACCCTGCGTCAGCTGGGCCTGCGCCTGAAGCTGAACCCGGTGCGCGAAGTCATCGAGGGCAAGAAGCTCATCGTTGTCGACGACTCCATCGTGCGCGGCAACACCCAGCGCAAACTCATCCGCATGCTGCGCGAAGCCGGCGCCGCCGAGGTGCACGTGCGTATCGCGTCGCCGCCGGTGAAGTGGCCGTGCTTCTACGGCATCGATTTCGCAAGCCCCGGCGAACTCATCGCCAACCACGGCCGTACTGATTCCGATGAGGCGATCGCGGAGTCGATCCGCACCATGATCGGGGCGGACTCGCTCGCGTTCGTGCCTATCGACGACATGATCGCCTCCACGAACCAACACGAAGACAACCTTTGTGCCGCCTGCTTTACAGGCAAATACCCCCTGGGGCTGCCCGACGGTAACCCCAACGCCGACCTTGTCCGACGCATCCAGAAAGGTGCTGAAGCCTAATGACCACTGAGCAGACCCCAGTTTCCTACGAGGCCGCCGGCGTATCCATCGAGGCCGGCGATAAGGCCGTCGAACTGTTCGCCCCGCACGCCAAGCGCGCCACCCGCCCTGAGGTTCGTGGCAGCCTCGGCGGCTTCGCCGGCCTGTTCGCGCTGGGCAAGTACAAGGAGCCACTGCTGGCAGCAGGCTCTGACGGCGTGGGCACCAAGCTGGCCATTGCGCAGGCGATGGACAAGCACGACACCATCGGTATCGACCTCGTCGCAATGTGCGTAGACGATCTTGTCGTCTGTGGTGCCGAGCCGCTGTTCCTGCAGGACTACATCGCTATTGGCAAGGTCGTGCCGGAGAAGGTCGCCGAAATCGTCGGCGGCATTGCCGAGGGATGCGTCCAGGCTGGCTGTGCGCTGCTCGGCGGCGAGACCGCTGAACACCCCGGCGTGATGGAGCCGGACGACTACGACGTCTCCGCAACCGCAGTCGGTGTCGTTGAGGCCTCGGAACTGCTTGGTCCTGAAAAGGTCCGCGAGGGCGACATCATCATCGGCATGGCATCGTCTGGCCTGCACTCCAACGGCTACTCCCTGGCCCGCCACGTGCTTCTCGAGCGCGCCGGCCTGCCCCTGGACGCCGAGATGGAAGAGCTGGGCCGCACGCTCGGCGAGGAACTTCTCGAGCCAACCCGCATCTACGCACTCGACTGCCTAGAACTGGCCGCCGAGTGCGAGGTCCGCACGTTCTGCCACGTCACCGGCGGTGGCCTGGCAGGCAACATGGAACGCATCATTCCTGAGGGCCTTGTCGCAGAGATGCACCGCAACACCTGGACCCCAGGTCCGATCTTCCGCACCATCAAGTCCGTCGGCCAGGTCCCGGACGAGGAGATGGAGAAGACCTTCAACATGGGCGTCGGCATGACCGCCGTCGTTGCCGAGGAAGACCGCGATCGCGCCCTGGCCATCCTGGCCGCCCGTCACGTGGATGCGTGGGTGCTCGGCGAGGTCCGCGCCGCCAGCGAAGGCGACGAGAAGCGCGCCGTGCTGACAGGCTCCCACCCGCAGTACTAAAGCGCGATCGCTAGGCCTGCTTTCGGGCTGATACGAGGATTCGTTCTCGTATCAGCCCGTTTCTGCTTTTAGGGCGCGGTGTCTTTTGCTGGTCGTCTAGCTGGTCTCGTGATGTTGCTAGACGGTCTCGTTTCGACGGCTCCAAACCCCCAGGTGGTGTTGAGGGTCATTGTCACTATGGAGCTGATCGTCTGGTTGGCGTTTCGGGGAGCTAGACGATGGTCGTTGTGGCGGCGCAGACGGACGTGAAACACCCTGTTTTCGTGTCTTGAGGCCTGTTATGGCGTG
>NZ_KV833292.1:0-293 GCF_001837615.1 Corynebacterium sp. HMSC070H05 | reverse complement strand
CTTCAAGACTTACACCTGGCAGACGTACTCGTGCTTGATGACTTCTTAACAACGCCGATTGATGCTGCCACAGCACACCAGCTGCTCAACATTCTTGCTGAGCGTGAACACCGGGGATCAACCATTGTCACCTCCCAGTTCACGCCCGATGAGTGGTACAAGTCCATCCCGGATGCTGTCATCGCCGAGTCGATACTGAATCGGCTTGTCGTTGGCGCTGAGATCATCACGCTGGAAGGCCCGAACATGCGCCTCGAAGCCAATACGCAGTAGCGGCTCATAGTCAACGCCCG
>NZ_KV833291.1:40366-48481 GCF_001837615.1 Corynebacterium sp. HMSC070H05 | reverse complement strand
TACGCAGTAGCGGCTCATAGTCAACGCCCGGGTGTTACCCGATACTCACCCGGGCGTTACTGGATACTCACCACAGCGTTACTAAATCCGTGGTCCTAACATTCGCCCGCGCGGTTGCTAACCGCATCGCGTTTATGGACGCCGGCCACATCGTGGAGATCGCCCCACCCGAGGAGTTCTTCGCCGCCCCGAAGTCCGAACGCGCGCAACGCTTCCTGGACCAGTTGGTGTTTTAGAGGTTGGGTCGGGGCGGTTGGCTTGGCGAATCCATCCGGTCGTATATACTCGTGCTCATAGATCCCCCGTCCTCTTCGGAGGCGGGTTTCCTTTTACCCAGAACGGGCGTTGCACTGAACCTTGATGTTCAGTGCAACGCCCGTTCTGTTCGTTTACCCGCGAGGGGTGCCCCGGTTATACCTTACGACGTCCCACGAGCGCACCCGCAGCGATCAGCGCACCACCGAGCAGGATCGGCAGCTGGAGACCAGTTCCTCCTGTCTTCGGCAGATCGCCCTGGCGAACGTTGGCTACTGTCAAAACGGCATCTGTCGAGGTAAGACCCCAGGTAGATGGCGCAGATTCATTGTTCACCTGTTTCGCGATGACCTCCGAATCCTGGTCAATCACAACTGCTGCCTTGCCGTCTTTCATGGTAACCGAGAACAGAATCGGCTTAACCAGCAAACTATAGACATTTCCATCTACCACAGGAGACTTTGTCTCGATAAGTCGATAGTTACCGACTTCCAAATCATCCGCCCTGTAAAAGCCGAATTCCTCACTGAAGTCGAGCAGTTTTCGGTCCACGACATGTTCACCATCGCCAAGCTTTTCCAGAGTGAATTCGGCTCCCTCCAAACGGTTTTCAGGCTTTGGCAACTCTCCTTCAAAGTCTTCGGATGAAATCTTCACAAGACGTAAAGAAACCTTTTCATTTTTGCTTTCTGGAGGTGGAACACAGGCTGTGTCCTCGTTTGGTCCGACTTTAACTGTATTGAAGAGACCTTGATATGGCTTACATTCTTCTTCCGCCGAAAGCACTACGCCTGGGCGAACTGAGAAGACCATTTTGACGTTAAAGGAATGCATACCGTTGCTTGTAGCGTCGAATTGCTTTTCGCCTCTCGGTCGGATCTCGCCACCTTCTGAAAGGATAAACGGGCCATCTCCATTTTGGGAAGACTTTGAACGCTCACGTCCAAACTCATCAATGAAAGACCAACTTGTTCGTTCAAGCACGACACCCTCTGGCATCTGAGGTGTATCAACTACCCGCCGGTAACGCGCACTATTAGCCTTATCTTCGTTTTTAAGCAGCACCCGATAGTCAACCGTGTATGTTCCATCACCATTGTCGACCACTTGATCCTGAATGGCCTTTTTCTCGACCTTTGGGTCGACCCTGACGCTTGGACTCTCCGGCGCAGGGGCCGAAGCGGCATCCGTGTTATACGAGGTTGGAGCCCAGCCTGTCCCGACTACGGTAATCCCGAGGTCTTTAGCAGTCTTAGTCCCACTTAGCTTTTTCGTTGGATCATTAATCTTAAGCTTGATGATCTGCGCTTCATTCTGTCCGGCCGCGGACCCGCCACCAAGCCCGAACGCAATTGATCCGTCAGCCTCCACCCAAGCTTGTCCAAAGACAAGATAGCGGTTGTTCGAAGCGCCGAGAAATTGTCCCAACGTCTGGTTCGTATCTGGAACTAGAAGGTCAGTAACATCAAGCCGAAGTCCTTGCTGCTTTCCGCTCAGATCAACGCGCTCGAGATAGATCTTCCCTTGCCCTGCTGCCCAAGTACTTTGTAGTCCCCATACATAATCTGGGGCGGAATCAATGCTGACAAAGTCCTCGGACACTGAACGGAATTTATGCTCTTGGCGCCATGGTGTTTGTCGTGGTGTCCGATCTCCGAGAGAACTCTTCGATGTTGCTTTTACATTGGCTAGATCAATTTCATATAGCCTACCTGTGCCCCAGTTCGATGAGCCGGAGACCCAGTACCGCCCCTGCGAATCGAAGGTACCAGCGTTAATTCCACTACCAAGGTCGTTAGCTACCGCATCATAATTGTTGTGGTCCTCAGGTAGCTGGCCTTCAAAGCCATCCACTTTTCCAAGGTCGTAGATCTGTCCCGTGTAGGGGTTAATTTGGAGCAAATGACCTGCAGGAAAACAGGGGTCATCCTCGTAACCGTGTCCAGTGGAGTGCCGTGGCTGACTGATCGCATACAAGTAGTTGTCTTGACGATTGTATGCAAGTGCGTTGTACACCCATCCAGTCTTCGGACCAATCTTCATCTGTACGAATCGACCATCGTAATCTTCATCGTCGATTTCGAGATAAAGCTGCGAGGAGATACGGGATCCAGAACTATTCGGACTGGCCACAATGAATCGACGAAAACCGAATTCTTCCTCTGCAACAGTCAATGAGCGCGCGGGTTGACGAGTATCGACTTTACTAGGGTCACGGTAGGTACATTTTTCACCGGGCTTCGTAATTGGAGGGACATCATCCTCCGTAATCGGCGGCGCAATCGGCAATGGTGCCGTGGTTGTGCTTGACCCATCTGGATCTTCCGTTGCTTCCTTTTCGACTACCTTTCCGTGCAGTACGATTTCCTCATCCCGCGTCGGAGCCGACCGATATGTTGTCCTCAAAGTGACAGTTGAATCTGCAGGAATTATTACGGAGTCGATTTGCTTACCATCCTTTACCGGATACCAGGTAATAACAACACGGTCTCCGTATTTTTCGACCTTTCGCTGAATTGAAACGCCTTCCGCCTTTTCAATGGGGAGAGAGAAAAATACGTCTTCAGTATTTGCTGTAGGACTCAGCGTTACGGTCGCACTCGTAAACTCGGATCGCGACTTCACGTCAAAAGTCGTCTCGTATGGATTGTTTCCCAGAGTTTTGTGCTCGGACACTGGGATACCGTCACCAGACACTACAATCGTGTGATCCTGCGGCTGGCTATCGAGATTCTGTCCCCAAACTTGCACACGGTAAAAACCACTTGCAGGCGCAACGGGATTAAGAATGACCGTATCCCCGCCCTTGAGGTACAAGTCATCGACCTTGGGAAGAAGACGGAATTCCGTATCTTCAGATTTACCGTTAGCGTTCCACCCCCACTCTCTCTTCTGAATGTCAGCGAAGGTACGGTCAACAACGGTATTCCCCCCGCGGACAACCCGGACTCGAACCGGTCCATCAATAGCCTTAGTGGCTGCATTGTCTTTGTTCTTCTTGATGGCAAATCGCGTCATCCGCCAGTTTCCGGTTTCATTCACGCGAAACTGGAGTTGTGGGTTCCCATCTAGCCAATCTGCTTTCGGACTAGTCAGCGAAAACTCTTGATCGTAAACGCCTGGGAGATCGGGAAATTGCCCTGGCTGCGAGGCTCGAAGTTCACCAACGCCAAGCTCAATTCCCGCATTAAGCTCGGCGCCGATTGTCTGCCCAAAGCCTGACTCTGCAAGTTCATCCTTAGTCGGCACATCGTTGCTGTCCGCGATTGAGTAGACAGATTCCCCGGAAGTCACTACTTCGAACTCGACTCGCATTGGTGGGATCGTGTGGAGGCCCTGGATGTCAAATGCGAGGTAATCGGCATCTTCGCCGTTAACGAATCCATAGAACTCTGGTTCAATTACGCGATCATCGATTGTGACAGAACGAATCTCCTCAATATCACCTTCACCTACACGTTTGATAGCGAACACATCTTCCTTTGACGCTTTGCCGCCAAACTCCCAGACTTCACCTTCTGGGTCTTCTACGACGACGCGTTCGACGTCACCTTCACGGGTCCAGCTAATTGGAGATTGTGAAATCTGGGGTGTAGCGGGTCCAGATCCATTATCTTTCTCAAGCTTTTCCGAGTGGAACATATCACCCTCGGTTTTGACCGGCGCTACCGAGCTAGTTTCTACAGCCTCCGACGCCACCGTGTTCTCCGCCACAGCACTCTCCGCAGCACCTGCCGTAGTCGCAGAAGCAACCCCCTCCTGCGCGTCGACCGGGTAGGAGCCCAGGCCGGCGGCGAGCGCCAACGAGGCGACCACAGCAGCGACTCCACGAACGGAGCGACGGGTGCGCGAGCTCGCAGTGGCTGCAGGCTTCATAATGTTTCGCATAATCCTTGTTCCTAAATCCGCTTATCTACCGTGTCTGTTCTTCGTTTTTGCTTCGCCGGGCCAGCACGAACCCGATCAAAATGAGCAGTCCGCCGAGTCCTGCGGCCCACAGCACGTTCGCGCCTGTGGAGGCCAGGTCGCCGCCGCGGGTGTTATCTGCCGGTTTGGTCACTGTGGTCACGGAGCTAGTTCGCGTGGTCACCACGGTGGTGGAGCCGTCGGGCCGGGTGGTGGTCAACGTGGTCTTGACCGGGGTGGTCACCGTGGTCACGGTGCTGCCCGAAGGTGTCGTTGTCCGCGCGGTGGTCCCTGGCGATGTCGGCGTTGTCGGTGTCGCTGGTGTCGACGACCCCGGCGTCGGGGTTGGCGTCGGCGACGGCGACGGGGACAGGCCCGGATCGGTGTCCCACTTGGTCACGATGACGTTGTCGTAGGTGAAACGCTCACCCGACACGTCGCCAAGCGGCAGGATGATCAGCTGCGGGCTGGAGAGGTGGTACTCGTGGTCGTCGTCAGGCGCTTGCTCCTCGAGCAGGTACAGGCCAGGCTTGAGGTAGCTGAACTGCACGCGGCCCTTCGCGTCGGTGGTCGCCCTATCGGCGTCC
Source organism: Corynebacterium sp. HMSC070H05 (assembly GCF_001837615.1). Classification (NCBI taxonomy): domain Bacteria; kingdom Bacillati; phylum Actinomycetota; class Actinomycetes; order Mycobacteriales; family Corynebacteriaceae; genus Corynebacterium; species Corynebacterium sp. HMSC070H05. The sequence goes on along the minus strand of NZ_KV833291.1, from coordinate 43,733 downwards.
TCCAGGCCACGCTTCCGAACATCCTCCATCGTGAGGTTCTTGGCGCCCTCGCGGCCTTCCTCCGTGGTCACGTCGATGCCCTTCACGCGGGAAAGCACGAAGATGGAGCCTTCGATGGCTGGTGGTTTCGCGCCGGCGGGGATGTCGTCGTTAGGGTTCGGCTCGTTCTTCTTCACCACCAGGAAGATCGGCTTGGTGGTGTCCACGCTGTTGGCGGGGATGTTTTTGTCGTTGCCGGAGACCACGCGGGCATCAGCAAACGGCATGAATGCGCCGGTGGCCAGGATGGATGCCGCGCCAAGCGTGGCGACAGTCTTCGAAGCTCGCATTAGGACTGAACCTCCTTGTTCATAGCGTCCTTGCGGTCGCTCTTCTTCTTTTCGCGGATGATCCACCAGATCAGGGCCAGCAGCACCAGCAGGGAGACGCCGCCGAGGGCCCACATCCACCACTGGAAGGTGGACGTGGATTCGTCGAGAATCTGCGCTTCGTCTGGATCCATCGGCACGCGCTCGGCGTGGACCAGCAGACGGTGGGTATTGATGCCGTACGGGGTGCAAGTGACCAGGGTGAGCAGGTCACGGTTGGCTTCGGCGCGCAGGCTGTCGGTCTCGTCCGGGAGCACAACCTCGATGTCGTACACCTTGTACTTCATGCGCTCACCGAACGTGGAGACGTAGATGGCGTCGCCGACTTCGACGTCCACGAGGTCGTCGAAAAGCGTTGCAGTCGTGAGTCCCGTGTGACCGGTGATCACGGAGTGGAAGCCCTTGCCGCCGGTCGGCAGCGCGGAGCCATACAGGTGGCCGAGGCCCTTTTGCAGGGTGTTTTCGCTGGTGCCGTGGAAGACGGGCAGACGGACGTCGATAGACGGGATCGCAATTTGCGACATCGCAGACACCCCCGCCAACTGCGCCTCATACGCCTTGTACTCAGCGTTGTCTTCACTGATGCGCGCAAGCCACGGGTCCAGAATCGGACCGTCAGTATGCGCGCGGTTGTACGCGATCGCCGCCTCGTACGCACGGTTGACCTGCTCTGGCGGAGCCGCCTCGAGCTGGTCTTCGTACATCTTCGCCACCTGCTCCTGCACGCGGTTGTTCCACTGGGTGGAGATCACCGGGTACATCAGCACCGTCAGGCCAACGAGGATGATGAGGACAGGCAGCGCCACACGCTGGAAGAACGACTTCTGCGCCGGCTGCTTCCGGTGCCTCGCCTTCACTGCTGTGCTCACGTTGCTGTCCTCTCTGGGGCCATCGCTTTTCGACGACAACCCTTTCCTTCAAAACTGGAGCAGGAATTTAACGCCCTCCTGCTGGCGGGCGTGCGCCCCGGTTTGGGTCTGTGTTTCTGTTTAGGTCCGGTTCCGGGGCGCCTTCCGGGCTAGCCCTCTTTGGTGAGCTCTAGCCCTGGAGTCCGCTTATGCGTTTGCGCTTATGCGTTCTTGCTTATGCGGACTGGGAGTTGCGACGTGCCGCGTAGACACCGCCACCGATGATCGCAAGACCAGCCAACGCCATCACGAGCACACCCATGCCACCGGTGGCTGGGAGCTTGACGGTCGTGGTCGGGTTGTTCTGGATGTCAACCTGCTTAGACAGTGCGACCTTTGTGCCTCGCACTTCATTTTCGTTGCGATCTTCGACAGTCAGCTTGAACGGGACCGGCTGAGTCAGAAGCTCGTAGCCTGCAGGAGCCTTCGTCTCAACGAGGCAGTAGGACTTGTCGATCGTCTCAGTGTGATTCTCAATGTCCGTCACGTGGAGACCATCGATGGTGATCAGACCGTTGTCATCAGTAGTCCAGCTCGTAGCATTGTTGACCTTCAACGCCTTGCCGTCCAGCTCTGCTGCTGCACCGTTCTCTCCTGGAGTACAACGGTAAAGTTCGAATGTCGCACCAGGAAGTGCCTTGGACTCTTCGTTGGTCTTGTTCACCAGCAGCTTGCCCAGGTAGGTAACAACCTCGGTCTCCGGGGTATCGAACGGCTTGGTGGTGCCATCGCCGTAGCCAATTCGCCCGAAGGAACGAGCACGGTTAGCCACGTCACCGTCGCCCTCACCGATCTCCTTCAGAGTTGCGGTGAGGTTAACGCGTACGCGCTGGCCGCGGTTCTCTTCAAGCTTTGTGAGATCAGAGAACGAAATCGTGCGCTGCACGTTTACAGTCTTGGTACCCTCGGTGTTCGGAAGAGCGCCTGACTTAGGAGCCTCGTACTGCACTTCGGGGCCGAGAGCGTAACCCGCATCGAGGGTCTCGAGCACGTTGCCGTTAGCGTCGACGATCTCAACGTTCTTGATCTTCATGTCGCCAAGCTCGCTGTTGTTGTAAGCATCAACGATGTTGAACGAATCGAGCTTGTCGTTGTTGGTCTTGCCCGGAATGTTGGCGGTAATCGAGTAGTCCACTACATCGCCGACGTTCTTATCAGCGTCGATTACGGTCTTCTCAGTCTTCGACTGGGTATTCTTCGGGTAGACGTGAACGTCGTAGTTCCAGCGAGTCTGAGCCTCACCTGCATCAGACTTAAGCGGGTTCGTCATCGGAAGGAATACAACGAAGCCCGGAGACGGAATCAGGCCTTCAGCTTTCTGTCCACCGACAGTTGCTTCAGGAGACGCGAGCTCTTCAACGTAGTAAACGCCAACAGCCTGGTTGTCCAGGACGATCTCGCCCTTTTCATCAGTCGTCTTTTCGGTTGGTGTCTTAGCCTTCGCAAGATTTGCAGCTTCAGCAGCAGTCAGCTTCGCTGCCTTGTTGAAATCGTCCTGCTTCTTGACGTCAAAGTCGAGTTTTGTGATGTTAAACTTCACGCCCTGAACAGCCGTACCAGCCGGCTTGTCTTCAGCATTACCGGTTGGTTTGCCGGTTTGTGCCGGATTCAGGCGCTTGTGGATGGTCAACTTGCCGGTATCACCAGTGATGTACGGATCGGTGTTCACCGTCTGTACCTGCGCGTTTTCCTGCGCCAGCGCGTCCTGCGCGGCGATGCCGGCGGAACCGGCGAAGGTCAGGCCTGCGGCGATTGCAATCGCGGCGGTCTTCTTCATGGCAATTGCCATAGTGGTGGTCCTTTCGGAGAAATGTTTGTCGCTGGGCCCTTTTCGGTCAGCGAGAGAAGTGTTTCTACACGGCGTGTCTTTCCGTGTGAATCTTCTGGGCCCAGCCTGGGCTCCACCGCAAAATTTAGTTTGTCGTACAACTAATTAAAAGTCCTAGTGGTTAGCATTTTCGCACGCTAAGGCACGTTTTAGGAAGCAGATCCGGTCGTTGCGTCTAACGCGATTTGCCACCTGCACTTACATACAGCTGATTACATTCTTTTGTGGCGCTCGGCACATACAGGGGGGGGGGGGGGGTTTTT